>PMBY01000248.1 GCA_003153875.1 Myxococcales bacterium
GGTGCACGCGCGCCCAACGCGATCGGGCCTTGGGGTCGAAGCAAGGATGGCGAGCAAGCTGGGGACGCGCGGCGTGCGCGGGATGCTTGCGTATGACGGTGAGGGTACTCATGGCGTCGTGCTACGCACAGCAGATGCAAGCCGCTGGCCAAGGACGATGCCGCGTCGTCGCCGACAATCTCCACCCTGCACCTAGAGCACCGAACGGTTTGCCTNNCGGCAAACCGTTCGGTGCTCTAGCCGCGCCGGACCCGGCCCGACATTCGCGTAGGATTCGGACTGATCGGACTACCGCCGCGTAGCTCTGGCAGGCAGCGAAGCCGAACGCCTCACAAGACCGTACGCACGCGGTATTCGCCGCCGATGACCAGGTATTCTTCTTCGCCTTTCAGGATGCTATCGGGCAGCAACCCGCTGAAGAAGAAGACCTTCACCAAGGGCACGCGTACTTGCCAGACAGTGGAGCCGAACTCAAAGGCTCGCTCCTCATCCGGGATGAATGAGCACAGGTTGTTCAGACGCACGATGCGTTCGCGCCGATCGATGATGCTCACTGTGTGATAGTCGTCGGGATCGCAGGTGCCGCGATAGAGCTGAAACCAGCGCTCGCCAGGATGCCGTCGGGCCAGCTCGTATTGGCAGAACGCAAACAGAACGTCCAATTGCGAATTGATGGCGTTGGTACGCTCGCTGCCCTTCATGCGGTCGGTGGCAAAGGCCATCTGATCCTCCGGGTTGCCCTCGCGCAACTTGCCGCGATGGAAAGTCGGCGGAATCCCGATGCGGCTCTCTACCCACGCTTTGAGCACCGCTGCTTCGACGGAGTTGGAGTCCACGCCCCAGCCGCGCAGGAAGCGCAGGTAGCTGTTGCGCAGGCTCTTGCGTGCATTGTGCGTGTCGGCGCCATCCCACTGGTGCAGCAAGAACTTCACCGACATGAATTCGTTGAACACGCGCGCGCGTTCCGTCGCATCGTCGATGGCGTCGAGCTTCTCGAAGAGAAAGCGGTTGGACTGCCGCGCACCTTGGATCTCGAATTGGCGTGGCGCTTCGTTGAATTCTAGGCTGCCGAGGAGCCAGGCCGGCAGATCGCACAGATTCCAGGTGTGTCGCATCTACATCACCACGGGTTTGGCGTTCCCGAGAGGCGAGCGCGCGACCAGATGCTCCGACAGCTCCTGGATCTCGCGCACCAGAGCTGGGGCGAGTTTGGCGACCCAGTGCCGGGGAACCTGCTCCAGCCCATAATAGGCGCCAGCGATGGCGCCGGCAATGGCGCCAGTCGTGTCGGCGTCGCCGCCCTGGTTGACGGTAGCCACCAGGCACTCCTCGAAACTGTTCGTGGACAAGAAATGGTGAAGCACAGTCTGCATGGTGTCGACCACATACGCGGTGGAGAGTCCGCGATAGGGCGAGATGCGGAAGGTGGGGAATTGCACGATCACGTCGTCCACTTCGCGCCGCAAGCGTTCGCGCGGCTGGCCGGTGCACCCCATGTGAATGAGCCGGCCGACGAGCACGCAGGCGACATCGGACAGAGGATGATTGTGCGTGATGTGGCCCTGCTCCACCGCCCAGCGTTCAAGCAAGCGGCTGTCGGCCAGGGTGGCCAGTGCCACCGGCGCCACGCGCATGGCTGCGCCGTTGCCGGCATCGCCCTCATTGAAGGGACCGGTCAGGGTTCCGTGGTTGATGTAGCGAGCGATGCCGCGACGGCAAGTGTTGCCAACGTCGACTGGCCAACTCTTGAACCAAGTTGCAAAGCGTTCCGCGATGTCGGCCGGCGACCAGCCGACGGCCGCCAAGGAACGGGCCACACACAGGGACATCTGCGTGTCGTCGGTGACCTCGCCTGGTTTCAGCTTGAGCCAGCCGCCACCCACGATCTTGCGAAGCACTCCGTACTGCGCCCGAATCTCCGATTGCGTGCAGAACTCGACCGTGGCGCCGAGTGCGTCGCCCAGCGCCGAGCCAAGCAGAGTTGCATAGGCGCGCCCGCGGATTTCGGCGAGGGGGTCAGGCGAGGGGGCAGTTCCGGTGGACAGCACCGGCGTGCCTCACAGATAGGAGAAGCCCACCGGCGAGGCATCCTGCTGGCGTTGCAGAAGCGCGTTCACCAGCTCGTCGAATAGCCTGGTTGTGCCCCGGTAGCCCACGTGCAGAATGCGGCCAGCGCCGAGACGATCGTGTATTGGAAATCCGATGCGCAGCAGGGGAATACCGAGCGCGTGCGCGAGCCGGTAGCCCTTGCTGCTGCCCATGAGCAGATCCGGCTTGTGGCGTTCGCAAGCGGCTCCGATCGATTCGAAGTCGGTGTCGTCGAGAACCTCGTCCACCGAGCCAGCGGGCAGGGCAGCCAGGGCCTCTGGCAGGGCACGGTTGCGCGCTCCGGTTGCGCAGAACGCGGGGCGGGCGCCGATTTCGAGCAGGAATCCAGCCAGCGCAGCCACGAACTCCGGATCGCCGTAGAGGCCCACGCGCGCTCCGAAGACGTACTTGTGTCCGTCGGCGTAGGCGTCGAGCAGGCGGCCGCGTTCGCCCAGCAACCACGCCGGCCGGCCCGCGCCCGTCATGTCGGCTAGAGATTCGATCATGGCGTCGGTGGCGCGAACCCCGATGGGCAAGCCCAGAACACGAGCGGGCGCGCCGCGATCCACCAGCAGTTTGCTCGCGCGCGGGGCGCGGCCGGTCAGTGTCAGATCGATGCTGCCCAGTGCGCGAGGCATGGACGCGATATCGACCACGCGGGTTCCGCCATCAGGCAAGGCGCGATATTGATCCAAGATCACTCCATCCAGCCGATCCGCATAGTCGGGGAGCACAGTGGCGGCCACCGCGAAACCGTCGACAATCTCGCGCAGATGGCGCAGATCCGCGGGCGACACCAAGGGCGGCAACAAGTTCACCGAGCGCAGAGGAGTGCCCTGGTCGCAAGCCAGCGCCTTGACCAGCGCGTACACCATGGAATGGAACCCCTCGACGTGGCCGTCCTTGTAGCTGGGCGTGGCGGCGTGAACCAGGGGCAAAGCGGCACTTGTTCGGGTGCGATAGCGGGTCAGCAGCAGCGGCACATCGTCGCCGATGGTCTCGGCCAAACAGGTGGTGGCCACAGTCACCAATTCCGGGCGGTATTGTTGGAGCACGTTGTCGAGAGCCCGCCCCAGGTTGTCCTCGCCACCAAAGACCGTCTGCGCTTCGCCGAAGCTGCTGGAGGCCACGTCCATGGGCTCGCGAAAGTGACTGATGAGGTAGCGACGAATGTAGGTCGCGCAGCCCTGCGCCCCGTGCAGCAGGGGAATCGCGCCGCGCACGCCCGCTGTGGCCAGGGCCGCACCCAGTGGCGCGCACAGGGTGCAAGGGTTGACCGTAGCATCGGGCTTGGCCGAGCTGTGCACGTTCGGGGACGTGTCTTTGGCAAGGGCGCAGCTCATCGTCTTCCTCCCCTCGGCGTTGCGGCGGTTCGCATCCGGCGCGGCATAAGGTTCCAGATTGGGCTGGTGGCCGTGGCACGCACCTCTCGAGCAAAGGCCAGTGCGCCGTCGAATCCCGCCAGCGCGATCTTGCGCTCGTGGTTGTGGTCGCAAAAGCCAATGCCCAGTTTGTAGGCGATGGGGCGCTCTTTCACGCCGCCGATGAAGACGTCGACGTCCTGCTCGACGAGAAACGACGCCAACTCAAGCGGATTGGTGTCGTCCACGATGACCGTGTGTTCGTCGCACACAGCCTGCAGTTCTTCGTACTCTTCCTTGCTGCCGGTCTGGGTTCCCGCCAGCACCACCGACACGCCCAGTTGGCGAAGCGCCCGCACCAGCGAAAACGCCTTGAAAGCCCCGCCCACGTACAGCCCCGCGCGCTTGCCAGCCAGATCCTGTTTGCAGGCGCGCAGATCGGGCAGCACGCGCGAGATCTCGCGGCTGACCAGGGCGCGAGCTCGCCCCATGACCTCCGGGCTGTCCATGCGCTCGGCGGTACGATAGAGCGCGTCCGCCGTGTCCTCGATGCCGAAGAAAGACACCCGAATGAAAGGGATGTCGTAGCGTTCCTGCATGGCTTTAGCCAGCGGGGTCATGGAGCCCGCGCATTGCACCACGTTCAGGCGTGCGCCGTGGGCGCGGCGGATCTCGTCCACGCGGCCGTCGCCAGTCAGCACGGAAACCACCTCGACGCCCATTTCTTCGAAGTACTTGCGAATGATCCAGCTTTCGCCAGCCACGTTGAAATCGCCGAGCAGATTGATTGACTGCGGCCTGACCGCGGAGGTATCACCCGTGCCTATCAGTGTCAACAGGGCGCCACAGGCGGCGTTGTAGCCGTCGCGCTTGGTGCCGCGAAAACCCTCGGCCAGTACGGGGATCACGGGGATCCCCACGTCGGTCTCGACCCGCTTGCACACCGCCGGTACGTCGTCGCCGATCACGCCCACGATGCAGGTTCCGTAAACGAAAGCGGCGCGTGGCGCGTGCTGGGCGATGAGCCGACGCAGGGACGCTTCCAGGCGTTGCTCGCCGCCGAACACCACCTCGCGCTCGCGCATGTCGGTGGAACAACTGATGCGATGAAGTTCCGGCCCCGAGGACAGGGCGCCCCGGATGTCCCAGGTGTAGGCCGCGCAGCCCACCGGGCCGTGCACCAGATGAAGCGCGTCCGCGATGGGATAGAGCACGACCCGCGAGCCGCAGAAAGTGCACGCGCGCTGACTGACCGAGCCGGCTGCGCTGGCCTTGTTGCAATCGAGCGCGACAACCCCGCCGCGATTGTTGCGCACGACCTGGGCACGGCGTTCCTTCAGCAGATCGAAGCTCATCGTTCACGCTCCGGAAGGGTGCCTGCGGATTTGCACAAGATTGCGTCCCAGGCCCGGTAAGGGCGGCTCGGTCGAATGGGTCGGATTGGCGAATTGCGCCTGTGCCTCGGTCAGGGCTCGTTGGTACATGCGTTCGCGCTCGGCCTCGTTCATCGCTGGGCTTTGCGTTTCGATGCGCCGCACCTCGATGCCGAAGCGCCGAAGCACGTGCAAACGGTGCACAGCCATCACCCGTGGGTCGAAGTCCACCCCAAAGCGTGCGAAAAGATCTTCCGCGCATTCGACCTGGGCCAGTTCATCCGCCAAGCGCATAACCGTCACATCAGCAGCGGCTCAAAGCTGAAGGCCTTCTTTGAGCAGGTGCGGCCGCAGGCTTCGCAACCAATGCAGTTGTCAGGGTTCTTCACGCTGGCGAACATCTTGGCGGATTCCTCTTCGTCCACTTCTTTGGGCGCCAGCACCTCGTGGGCGCATATCTTCATGCAGCGGCCGCAGCCGATACACTTGTTGTCGTCAACGGCCTTGACGAACCTGGGCGTCCATTCTTGCTTTCCACGAGTGATTCCAGTTAGGTAGGCCATGAAACTCTCCTTTCTTTCATTCAGGTTGGTCAGACGAAAAAGCCGGCGAAGGGGGCGCCAAGCCCATGGCCTTGCGCAGCCAGGGTGCGGGATGCCCGCGCAGAACGCCCTGCAGGCGTTGCACGAATTCGGCCACGGGCGTGGCGGCAGCGGTTTTGACTGGATGAATGTGCCGGGCGACCAGCTTGGCAGCGGCGGGTCCGCCAATCTGTGCGGTGCACAGGATGGCGCAATCCAAGAGCAGATTGGCGCGCGCTGTGATTCGGTCCTCCTGCCCATCGCCGTCGGGGATGCAGCGGTGGCCCAGGCAGCGCGCTTTGTCTAGACCCACTTCCCAGACAAAGAACGCCTCGCTGCTGCCGAAGTGACAATCGACGCAGATTCCGTTGCTGCTGGTGAAGGCTACTTTCATGGCGGGCTCCCTTTCAGCGCATCATCTCGAAGAAGCGGTCCTCACAAGTCTCGTCCTTGATGTCGGTGAACTTGTTGCAGATCTCGGTCGTCATGTTGATGACGCCCTGGTAGCCGATGATGGGACGGCGGTGCAGGTTGACCCGGTCGAAGATGGGAAAGCCGAAGCGAAAGAGCGGAATCTTCGCGTCGCGCGCGGCGAACTTGCCGTGCGTGTCGCCGATGATGGCGTCCACCGGATCGGTCATCAGCAACGAGCGCAGGTGCCACAGGTCGCGGTTCATGTAGATCTTGCCGGCCTTGCCGTAGGGCGAGCCGTCGAGCAGAGCCCGCAACTCGCGTTCCAGTTTCTTGGATCCCTTGGAGCACAGGATGTGGACCGGCGATGCCCCCATCTCAAGCAAGAAGGCGACGAAGCCAAGCAGCGGATCCGAATCACCGTACACGGCGAACCTCTTGCCGTGCATGTATTGGTGCGCGTCGGTGATGGCGTCCACGGCGCGGCCGCGCTCGGCCTTCAGCGACGCGGGCACGGGCTTGTCGAACAGCTCCGACAACTTGAGCAGGAGCGCATCGGTCCTGGCAATGCCAAGGGGCATGGGAATACTCGCGTGCACGCCGGCGTACTGTTCCTTGATCCACACCAGCGTTTTCGAGGTGGCGTAGGGCGCCACGCTGAGGGTTGCCTTTCCGTTGATGGAATCGGCCGCATCGTCCAGGGGCGTACCGCCTGGATAGATGCGATAGGTGCCATCATTGGGCGAGTCGAAGACCTCAGAAATGTCGGCCAGGAAGGTGAAGGGAATGCCGAATTCGTGAAAGATGCGCTTGTACTCGCGGTAATTGCCAGTGTTGGCATCGAAGCCAGCCAAAAAGTTCAGCTTGCCGGTGCATCGCCCCTCGATGGCCTTGCCCTCGGTCAGAGTCTGCAAGATAGCCAGCAGCATAGAGTCGTAACCATGCACGTGCGAACCGGTGAAAGACGGCGTGTTGGCGTGGGGCACCAGGAAGCCCGGCGGGACGCAATTCTTCTGACGGGCATTCTTGATGAAGGCGCTGACGTCGTCGCCGATGATCTCGGGCATGCACGAGGTGAAGACCGCGATCATTTTTGGCTTGTACAGGGCGATGGCATTTTCTAGCGCCTCGTGCAGGTTGTTCTGTCCACCGAATACCGCGCCGTCTTCGCTCATGGCCGAAGACACGGCCGGGGCTGGCTCACGAAAGTGCCGATTCAACGTCGACCGGTAATACGAGGCGCAGCCTTGCGACCCGTGTACCAGCGGCAGCGTCTCGGCAAACCCGTGCGCGCACAGCTCGGCGCCCAGCGGCTGACAGGCGTGCGCGGGATTCACCACCAGGGCCTGACGGGCAAAGTTCTTCAGTTTGTAATCTTCGGTGTTGATCCATGCCGCCACCCTTGTTTCGTCCTCAGGCGAGATGCCGGTGACCGGCTTCACTTTCAATCCCAGTTCGTTCGACATGCTGCCTCTCCTTAGTCAGGTTCCAATCCGAACCCCGACCTATTGCGACCTAAAACGGCGCCTTCACGAGTTTCCATGTGGGGCTATTCACCGCCATGTCAATGTCCCGCGCGAACACAGGAAAGCCCTGGTAGGCGTGGTACGGTCCTGAGTAGTCCCAGCTGTGCATCTGCCGGAAGGGCAGACCCATTTTCTGGAAGAGATACTTCTCCTTGATTCCGCTGCCCACCAAGTCGGGCTTCAGCTCCTGCACGAATTTTTCCAGCTCATATTCGCTGGCATCGTCGTAGACCACCGTGGCGTCTGGCATCTCAGGATGGGTGCGCTCGTAGTCGTCGCCGTGCGCGAATTCGTAGCCCGAGCCCACCACTACCATGCCCAGATCCTCGTAAGCGCCGACCGTGTGTCGGGGCCGCAACCCACCCACGTACAGCATCACCTTCTTGCCTTCCAGCCGTGGACGATATTCGTCGAGCACGCTTTGCATGATGGGGTCGTACTTGGCGATGACCTTCTCGACGTTCTCCTTGATGCGGTCATCGAATCGCTCGGCCAGCTGACGCAGACTGTTGCGAATCTTGGTCGGCCCGAAGAAGTTCAGCTCGATCCAGGGGATGCCGTACTTCTCCTCCATCACGCGCGCCATGTAGTTCATGGAGCGGTAGCAGTGGATGATGGCCAGCTTGACCCTGTGGGTGGCAGCGATCTTTTCGATCTCCCCGTCGCCGGTCCAGGTGGCTTTCACATTCAGACCACACTCTTCCAGCAGCGGCTTGACTGACCAGACGTCGCCGCCAATGTTGTAGTCGCCGATCAACGCCACATCGTAGGGCCCTGCCTCTTCCGTGAATTCCCGCGTCTCGATGACGTAGTCGCGAATGGTGTCGTTTGAGATGTGGTGCCCCAGGGACTGCGAAACGCCGCGAAAGCCCTCGCAGTTGCACGGGATGACCGGCAACTCCAGTTCCTGGGACATGCGCCTGGCCACAGCATTGATGTCGTCACCAATAAGGCCGACCGGACATTCCGAGAGCACCGAAATCGCCTTGGCCAGCGGGAACAGGTCCTTGACCTCTTTGAGCAAGACAGCCAGCTTCTTGTCCCCGCCGTAGACGATGTCTTTCTCCTGAAAGTCCGACGTCATCTGCATGGCGAAGTTGGACACACCGTTGATGCCGGACATGAGATTCCGCCGCGTGCCCCACGAATACCAACCGCAACCCACCGGGCCGTGCGACACGTGGGCCATGTCGCGAATCGGCCCCCACACCACGCCCTTGGCGCCCGCGTACGCACAACCGCGCGCGCTCATGACCCCAGGCACGGTCTTGCGGTTCGACTTCACGCACGGGCTGGTGGCGGTCGGGTCATTGGGCGCCAGGTGCGGTGCCCGCTTGCCCTTAGCCTTTTCTGGATAGGCCTGCAGCGTCTGATCGATCATGGCCTGGGTGGACTCGCGCGTGATGCCGTCGACCTTCTTGAC
>PMBY01000275.1 GCA_003153875.1 Myxococcales bacterium
GGGGGCGAAAATATCTACCCGCGCGAAGTGGAAGAGTTCCTCTACACCAAGCCGGAAGTTGCAGACGTGCAGGTCATCGGCGTGCCCGACGCCAAGTACGGCGAAGAATTGATGGCCTGGATCAAGCTACGACCGGGCGCCAGTGTGACCGGCGACGAGCTGCGTGCCTTCTGCAAAGGCAAGATTGCCACTTACAAAATTCCGCGCTACTGGAAATTCGTCGACGCGTTCCCCATGACGGTGACTGGCAAGATCCAGAAGTACAAGATGCGCGAGACGGCCGTGGAAGAGCTCAAGCTGCAAACCGCGGCCAGCATCAAGACGGCTTGACGCCGGAGCCGTCCGGGCATGGCTGGGACAACGCCCTTCGTGACCACGCTACGACATCTGGATCCCGCCGCACACCGGTAAGTACGTGCCGGTGACGAAGCGCGACCAGTCGGCACAATAGAACAGGACGGCGCCTGCCACGTCCTCCGGTTGGCCGAAGCGCCGCAGGGGCGTGCGAGCCGCGACCTTTTCGCGCATCTCCTTGGGCATGAATGCGATGGCGTCGGTGTCGGTGGCACCGGGCGCGACGACGTTCACGCGAACACCGTGTGGCCCCAACTCCTGAGACAATGACTTGGAGAATCCGTCCAGGGCGGACTTGGCCGTGCTATGGGCCACGAACCCCTCGCCGGGAACGCGTGACAGGCCGCTGCTGATGTTCACGATGCAGCCCCTCCCGCGCTGGATCATGCCCGGCACGACCGCCTGGCACGGATAGTAGAGGGCCTTCATCTCACCCAAAATCTTCTTCTCGAAGTCCTCCCACCTATATTGCACGAAGGGCATGATCGGGAAGTGGATGCCGGCGTTGTTGACAAGGATGTCCACCGGCCCGAGCGCGGATTCAGTCGTCCGCACCATCACCTCCACCTCTTCGCGCACGGTCACATCGGCGCGCACCAGGATGGCTTGGCCACCAGCGCGCGCGATCTCGTCAACCATCTTCTCGCCCTTCTCGCGGTTGTGAAGGTAGTTGACCGTGACCTTGGCCCCCTGGGTGGCGAGGAGCCTGGCCGTGGCTGCGCCGATCCCTCGACTGGAACCGGTGACGATGGCGACCTTGTCGCGAAGAATCATGTGCGTGCTCCTCGGGGAAATGCGAACATCTCGTAGGCTACAGGAGGCCGAGCGTAGCACGTCCGCGGGCTCTCGTACCTTGTCTGAGCCGCCCGCGACGCTGCACCATATACTTCGTCGGAGGACACCCATGCGACGCCCGTTTTTCTTTCTGCTGCTGACCATTCCGTCGTTGCCCTTGCTTGCTGGCTGCGCCGGTTCGGCGCGAAAGGATTTCGATATCTCCAGCATCGAAGGCACCACGGTGTTTGAATCCGAAAAGAACTTTGACGCGATGACGGTCGACGGCCGCTATCGCATCTTCAACAACGGCTGGAACGCCAAGGCCAACATGGGGCCACACCACCAGAAGGTTTTCGTGAAGCAAGCGAATGGCAAACTCGTCTTCGGCTGGGTTTGGAAATGGTTTAGCGGAGGGACCGATGTGGCGAGCTACCCCGAGATCCAAGTCGGCAACAGTCCCTGGGTCGGCGAGGTCTCGCCCAATTCAGGATTTCCCTTTCGCGTGGGCTCGAAGAAAATCGTGGTGGACTTCGACGTGTCGATGCACGCGTCGGGCACCTACGACCTGGCGTTTGAGTTCTGGACGGTGACCTCCCCGCAGGTGGAAAAGCGGGGCATAGCCCACGAGGTGATGATTTGGCTGGCCGAGAATCGCCTAGGCGCGGCGGGCAGTCTGGTTGCCGCGGCGACCGTTGCCGGCATTCCATTCCACATCTACTTTGCCAACAACCACGGCGATGCCTCGGGCGCCAATTCCAACACCTGGACCATCATTTCCTTGGTGGCCGACCAGCCCATCCTGCACGGGCCACTCGACATCGGCGCGATTATCGACTACCTGGTGCAGACCCGTCTGCTGAATAGCGACGTCTACGTCGCCTGTCTGGAGCTCGGCAACGAGGTGGCCTCGGGATCGGGAAGAACTGAGGTGCGAAACTACGCGGTACACGTGGAATAACGCCTGCTGGGGAGGTCAGAGCGTGCTTGGGGCGACGCTCTCGGCGCAGGTGCCCGCGATCCAGGTCCAGGTGGCTGCGTCGTCAGAGGTGCGCGCGCCCCGCACGACCTCGAGCGCTTCGTCCCTGGCCCCGGCCAGGCACAGCGCCAGGGCCTGCCAGAGCCGGAGATGGGGCGCTTCGGCGCCGTGCCGCTCGGATTCGGCGAACCGCGTGGCGGCATTGCGGAAGTCGCGCGCGACCATGGCCTGTATCCCCAGATACTCGTCTAGCAACGGATCGCTCCGGCCCGCTGCTGCCAGGCGCGCCGCGATCTCCTGTTCGGCCACGCCGCTGGCCATCAGCCAGAGCGGCAGGGTGCGCAGCTTGCTTTGGGTGAGCGCCCATTTCAGTTCCGGCAATCCACTGAAACGCAGCTTGCCTTTGAGCACAGTGACCCGGTTGAGTGCGATCTGCGCAGTGAAGGCGGACTGCGTGCGCTCGCGCAAGCCCGGTGGCCAAAGCGCGGCGATCCATGGACTGTGCGCAAAGGCCTGGCGTGTGCGCTCCGGATCCAGTAGGCCGGCGTACTCGGCGTCCATTTGCGTCGGGAGCTGGCGGGACAGCCGGTAGGGATGATCGTCGTCGAGCGCGGCAAAGCTGCGCGTCACCTCGGCGAGGTCTTGGGCATCACCCAGGAAGAGGGCGCCCATCTGCTCGGGAGTCTCGACGGCCAGGGCGGCGAGGGTGCGGGCCGTCTTGGGATCGTTCCACAAGCGCGCGAATGCTTCCTCGGAAACGCGTGNNCCCCCTTCGTTCAACCGGTTGCGCATCAATGCGAAATATTCGCGCGTGTACAGGCTGACGATGCCAGCATCTTTGGGCGGCGGCGGCTCGCCGGTGATGATGTCGTACTGGCGGGGGGCCGCCAGCAGGAAGAAGCGGCCGTCTTCGACGTGGACCCGCACACGGGGGTCGTCGAGCGGATAGGGCCGATCGGGAAAGACGATGCGGCCCGTGGTCAGAATCTCCCGTGAAATGTCGACCACGTCGATCGAGGTCAGGGTGGGCGAATCGGTCAGGGCCTCGGCCGTCATGCCCACGCCGTAGCTGATCAGCAGGGCGTTGCGCGCATCAGGCCGCAGCGCCTGCGGCAGGTAGGCGAACAGCTTCATGTAGCGCGCGTTGAGCGCGTCCGAGGAAGACATCGAGATGCCGTTGGTGAGCAGGCGGTGGTAGACCGGCTCGCCCCAGAGATCCCGGCGCAGCCAGAGGATGGTCTCGGTGGGGCCCTCGCGCACGCCGACCACGCGGCTGCCGTCGCTCTCCCAGGGAGCCGCCGCGCGTGCCAGGTAGCGCTCGGCCATGAGTCCAGACGGGAACGCCGCCAGCGCCAGGGCGTAGACCACCGCCCCAGTGGCCAAGGCCACACGAGTGGAGCGGCGGCCCGCGTCCGGCAGGGGCCAGGCGACCAGCAGCGCGACTGCGGCATAGCCGATCACGAGCGCAAACAAGGACCGTTCCATACCGATGCGGGGGAGCAGCACGAATCCGGCTGCCAGGGCGCCGGCCGTGGCGCCCATCGTGTTCCAGAGGGTCAGCAATCCGGCGGCGCGCGAGTCCTCGCCCGCGCTCGTACGCAGGGCCGCTCCCATCAGCGTGAACAGTGCCCCCGATAGCAGGCACACGGGCAGCATCAAGCGCAGCGCGAGCCCGGCGATCTCCATTCCGGAGGCGATCACAAAGCGCGGAGTGTCGCCCAAGCTGTAGTCGAACGCGCGGTACGTGACGACGATGGCGACGCCGGCAAACAGGCTCAGGACCGGCAAGGCGCCCGTAGCCTGTGGCCGCATACGCAGCCACCACGACGCGGCCAAGCTGCCGAGGCCGATCCCGAGCAGCACCACGGCCAGCATGAGCGCGAAAGTCAGGTTGCTGGCAAAGACGAAGAGCTGCAGGAAGCGGAACCAGACCACCTCGAGCGCAAGCACGATGGCGCCGCAAAGAAACGAAGCCAGCAAGAGACGCCGGGCCGGCCAGTTCAGCCGCTGGCGCGGACTCTGCGTTGATATGGGAGCGGGCGCTTCGGCCGGAGTTGAACGCCGGGCGATGGCAAAGGCCGCCACCGCCGCTAGCGCGTCGAGCCCCGCCGCCACCCAACCGGTGCGCGCCACACCGATGCCCTCGATGAGCACAGCCTCGCCAACGACCGCGCCCATCACCGCACCCAGGGCGTTGCAGCCGTAGAGTTGGCCGAGCGCGGTCCCGAAGCGCCCCTTTTCCCGGGTCAGCGCCCGCACCAGGATTGGCAGGGTGGCTCCCATGGCCGTGGAGGGCACCAACAACAGCGCCAGCGCGACCAAGACGCGCAAGAAGTTGAGCAGCACGGGCGCAAAGACAAACCGACCGAGAAGCGGCGCCATCAGCGGAGGCAGCAGAGGCATGAGCAACACGATCGCCAGGCCCGAGCCGCCCACGCCAATCTCCAAGAAGCCGTAAGCGACCGCCGGGCGGCGCACTCGACGGCCCAGGCGCGCGGCAAGGGCGCTACCCAAGGCCAGGCCGCCCATGAAGCTGGCCATGACCAGGCTGCTCGCCCAGACCGAATTGCCGAGCAACAGGCCGGTCTGCCGAAACCACAACGTCTCGAAGAGCAGCGAGGCGCAGCCTGAGGCGAAGAAGGCGAAGCAGAGAAGCGCGTTCATGGCTACAGAAGCCAGATGGCTAGAAGGACACGCAATCCACCGTTGCGAAGCGCGTGGGTCTTGGCTGGCGTTCGCCGCGCTCCCGCCGCCACCGCCGCGACGAACGCTGGATTCGGACAAAGAACTCCCACGCGCCAGCCTCGGTAGCGCGCGGCCGCCGTCTTTCCCAGGTCGCGCGCCAGACGGTTGGCTTGACCGTGGTCGCCCAGGCGGTGGCCGTAGGGCGGATTGACGACGAGAAGCCCCGCCTGGGTTGGAATCTCGCCTTCGCCAAAGACGGCTGTGGCGAGACCAACATCGTTTTGCACGTTCGCGCGCTCGGCATTGCGCCGGGCAGTGTCCACCGCGCGCGCGTCTCGATCCATCGCAAGAATCGGGGCGGGCGCGCTCGGCAGTGCCACAGCCGAGTCGCGCAAGGCCTGCCACAAGGATGCATCGTGGACAGGCCAGCGTTCAAAGGCAAAGGGGCGAGCCAAACCGGGCGCCATCTTGCGCGCCATAGCTGCAGCTTCGATGGCGATGGTGCCCGCACCGCACATGGGATCCACGAGCGGCAGCGCGGGATGGTATTCGCACAAGGCCAGAAGGCCCGCGGCCAAGGTTTCGCGCAGGGGTGCGCGCCCTGCTTCCAGACGCCAGCCGCGGCGGTGTAGCAGCGCGCCCGAAGAATCGATGCTGGCGGTGAAGCGATCGTCCTGTCCGCGCAAAAGGATTCGCGTGCAGTCGTCGTCGTCCGCCGGCTCGGGCGGCTTTTCGCGTTTGGGCAGCTTGCCCACGCAGTCGGCAATCGCCAGTTCCACTGTCTCTGCCAGGGCGCCTGTGTGGTACAGGCGGCAGTGGCTGGTCGATACGTCGATGCGTAGGGCGCGATCGCGCGGGACATAGCTTGGCCACGGCAACTTGGCCAGGCTTCGGCGCAGGGGCGCGAAGTCGCGCGCTTTCATCTCGCCCATGCGTAGCACGATGCGGGTGGCGATGCGGCTGTGCAGATTGGCGGCCATGCCGGCGGCCAGCGCTCCCGAGAATTCGACGCCGCCGTCCACCACGCGAGGCTTCTCGATCGCCGACAGCATGGCCAATTCGGCACACAAGGGTGGTTCCAGGCCGGGCGATGCAACCGCGAACCAGTGCAGTTCGCCCGGATCCTGCGACGATTTCTTCGTCTGCGGTCGCGCGGGTTTGTGCTCGCCGATTTTGGGCATGCTCTCGGGCCGGCCGGCGAAGCGCAGGTGGGCCAGGATCTCGACGGTCCCACTGCCGCCAGCCACGGGCGAATCCACATGTCCCAGCAGCGTGAAGCCCAGTCGCTCGGCCTTGGCGCGAAAGGTTTCGACGGCGCGCTGGCGCAGATCGGGAGCATCGACCTTGCCGTCCTTCACCAGGTGGTTGGGCAGTTCGAACTGCGGCTTGACCAGGACGACGCCCTCGGCGCCCGCGCGCAGCCGAAAGGCCAGCCCGCGCAACATGCTTCGCGCGGCCACGAAGCTGACATCCACGGTGAAAAAGTCGAAAGGTCCGGGCGCCACGTCCAAAGACAAGGTCTTGAAGTCGGTGCGCTCCAAGCTGGTCACGCGCCGGTCGCGAGCCAGGTCGGCCAGCAGCTGCCCATGTCCCACGTCAACCGCGGTCACATGGGCGGCGCCCTGTTCGAGCAGCACGGCGACGAACCCGCCAGTGGACGCGCCCAGGTCGAGGGCGTGGACTCCACGCACGCGCGCGGCCAGCTTGAAGTGCGCGAACGCCGCCTCCAGCTTGCGCCCACCGCGCGTGTGATCCCCGGTCATGGCTCGACGAATCTGCGAGCTTTCACGCCAATGCACCCGGATGCTGCTGGGTCAGGCAGTGCAGGGTGCCGAAGCCGAGCACCAGATCCACGGCGTGAATGCCCACCACAAGGCGGTCGCGGAACAGCTCGCCCAGGATTCCCAGGGCGATGCGATCCGCGGGATCGTTGAAGGTGGGGACGATGACCGCGGCATTGGCGATGTAGAAATTGGCGTAGCTGGCCGGAAGGCGCCAGTCGCCATGGAACAGCGGCGCCGGCATGGGCAGGGCAATCACCTCGGGCCGCGACCCATCCTGCAAACGCGCGGCTTGCAGCCGCTCCCAGTTGTCGCGCAACGGCGCAAAGTTCACGTCGCGCTCGTCCTTCTCCTGGATCACGACCATCGTACGTGGGTTCACGAAACGGCACAGATCGTCGACATGGCCGTGGGTGTCGTCGCCGGCGATCCCGTGGCCCAGCCAGATGACGTTGGGCGTGCCCAGGGTGTCGGCAAAGACGCGGTCGTATTCCTGGCGGCTCATGCCGGGGTTGCGGCACTGGGTCTTCTGGTCGAGGAAGCACTCCTCCGTGGTCAGCAAAGTTCCGCAGCCGTTCACGTCGATGCCGCCGCCTTCCAGCACGACAGGCTGGCCGTTGCGCATGACTGGAAAGAGCCGCATCTTGCGCTGCTTGGCGATTCGCTCCGCGATGAGGTTGTCCTTGTGCCAGTTGCGATACTTCGCCCAGGCGGTGAACTTGAACTTGGCGATGGCAACCTCGGGTTTGGGTCCTGGCTTGCGCACGCAGATGGGTCCGAAGTCGCGCGCCCAGCCGCGATCCGAGGGGGCGCGAAAAAACTCGACATTGGCGAGGTTGGCGTGAGCTCGGGCCAAGATGCGCCGTGCTCTAGCTTCCCTCTGCGGCCCTTCGAGGATGATGCGCACCTTCTCGCTCTGGGCGATCTTGCGCACGATTTCGCCGTACACCAATTCGATGGTGGCAAGCTTGCCAGGCCAGTCGCTGCGACAGTGCGGCCAGCCCAGCCAGGTGGCCTCGTGGGGCTCCCACTCGGCAGGCATGGCAAAACCAAGTTGCGCGGGCGTCTCCATGGCCCGTGGTTATAGACGGAAACCGCGCGAGTACAACCGAGAGGCTACCCCCAGACTCACGGACAAACGGACGGCGTGTTCAGTTGACTCCGGATGCTCGAGATCGTCGATCCCCAACTGCTACTGGGGTTGTACTGTGAGATCGACACAACACCATCCGCGATACGGGCGTTGATGTTCGCCGGGACATCCCAGGCGGCGTCAGGTCCCGCTGAGCCCCCGTTCGCTCCGTAGCCCGTATCGGCCAGGATCGGCTTGCCGGCCACCCCGTGCACACCGGCCCAGGTCATGGCGTTGTTGGACCGGATCTTCGTGTTGTTGGCAGCAGTGCCCCCGCCCGAGGTGTTGATGAAGGTGAACAGGCTCATGTTGAAATTGGTGTACCAGGCCGAGCCGTTGTTGGGAATCCACGGTGAGATGTCCATGGAGAAAACCGCGTTGGGCAACGAGCCCTTCAGCGCGTTCACCAAGGCTGTCATGTTGGTCCCTGCTTGTGCTGGCGTCCAAGCCTGGGTCTGACCACCGGCGTAGTACTGGTACCAATCGGGCTCCATCTCGAAGATGATGGGGCGTCCACTCAGGCAGCCGGCAAAACCGGTTGAGTTGCTCTGGTACTGGGAAAGAATCGTTGCCCAGTCCTGTGTGATGTACTGCGCGCCGTAGTTGCACAGATTGCCACCGCTGCAGCCGCTCACATTGCAGTCGCACAGCTTGTTCTGATTCTTCACATAGTTGGCAGCAATGTAGGTGACATCCACTGGAACCAGACCCGCAAGGGCGCCGCCAGGAGCCGACTCATCGCACACGTACTTCTGGTTGAAGGTGCCCATCATCCATCCGGGTGTGAAGAAGTCCAACTGAGAAATCATGGAAGTGTTGCTCTTCGCCATCGAATCGATCGTGCCGAAGTGGAATCGGCACTGGCTGAAGACCTTGCCCGCGGGTGGCGTGCCGGTGCTTCCGCCGGTCGCGCTCCCACCGGTC
>PMBY01000526.1 GCA_003153875.1 Myxococcales bacterium
GCCACCGCGCCCACGGTCAAGGGAGGCGAACGCATCACCATTCGTTTGCTCGACCGCGAGAACATCCTGCACGACTTGGCCGACATCGGGTTCGGCGACGATCACTTGCGCCAGATGGACGACCTCATCCACCGTCCCCACGGCATCCTCCTGGTGACTGGTCCCACCGGCTCGGGCAAGACCACCACGCTTTATGCGTGCCTGGCCAAAATCAACTCGCCTGATCTCAACATTCTGACCATCGAGGATCCGGTCGAGTACCAACTCGATGGCATCTCGCAGGTGGCGGTGAACGACAAGATCGATCTCACCTTCGCCAACGGCTTGCGTTCCTTTCTGCGCCATGACCCTGACGTGATCATGGTGGGCGAAATCCGTGACTTGGAAACCGCCGAGATCGCCATCCAGGCCTCACTCACCGGCCACCTGGTGCTCTCCACCATCCACACCAACGATGCGGCCGGCGGGATCACCCGCTTGGTGGATCTGGGTGTGCAACCGTTCCTGGTCGCCTCGTCGCTGATGGCCCTGCTGGCCCAGCGCCTGGTGCGACGCCTGTGCCACGACTGCTGCGAAACCTACCGGCCCACCGAGGAGGACTTGGTCAGCCTCGGCCTTGACCCGGCGGTCTTCTTTGCCGGCAAGGCACGCCGCGTGCGCTTCAAGGGTGAGGGCACGCCGCCCCCGCCCGGCATGCTGTACCGGGCGCGTGAAGGAGGCTGCGCCAATTGCCTGAACGCGGGCTATAGGGGCCGCACCGCGATCTACGAGCTGCTCATGGTGGATGAGCAAACCCGCCAGCTCGCCATCAAGAATGCCGACGCCGGCACCATCAAACGCGCGGCCATCGAGAGTGGCGGCATGCGCACGCTGCGTGAGGACGGCGCGCAGAAAGTGCTGGCCGGCATGACCGGGGCAGCCGAGGTGCTCATGATCACCACCGGAGACGAGACCTAGTCCGGGAGACGCCCACGTGCCGCTCTATGCATGGAAAGGCATTGACTCCGCCGGCAAGCCGGCCACCGGCAACCGCGAAGCTGACGGCCCCAAAGCGCTGCGCCAGACTCTGCGCAAAGAAAGCGTTTTCATCACCGAGTTGCATGAGGTGGTGGCGGGCAAGCAGAGCAAGAGTGCGGTGGCCGCGTCCGCCAGCGGGGGCAAGGGCTTGCGGCGCGAGGTCGACATCAAACGCTGGTTCGAGCGTATTCGCGCGCAGGATATAGCGATCTTCACCCGCCAGCTCGCGACCTTGTTGCACGCGGGGATTCCCCTGGCCGAGGCCCTGGGAGCCCTGGCCGAACAGTCGGATCACCGCAAGCTGCAGATGATCTTGGCCGGCATCCGCCAGAAGGTGAACGAGGGCAGCGCGTTGGCCGACGCTATGGCCGAGCACCAGGCCGTGTTCCCCGAACTCTACGTCAACATGGTCCGTTCGGGCGAGAGCGCCGGCAACCTGGACGCCGTGCTGGCCCGCATGGCCAGCTTCCTCGATTCACAGAACGAGTTGCGCTCCAAGGTGACGAGCGCGATGGCCTATCCCATCCTGATGGCCTTCGTCGGCACCGCCGTCATGACCGTGCTCATGGTGGTGGTGGTGCCGCCCATCGCCGGCATTTTCGCCGATGCGGGCAAAGCCTTGCCCTGGAACACGCAGATCCTCATCGCCATGGCGGCCATCGCAGGAGGCTACTGGTGGCTGGCGCTGCCGTTGTTGATCGGGACTGTGATCTTGTTGCGGCGCTGGGCGCGCAAGCCCAAAGGCCGCGCCTTGATGGACCGGGTGAAGTTGCACATCGTCATTGTCGGGCGCCTCATCCGGCTGCTGGCCGTGGCCCGCTTTGCGCGCACCCTGGCCACCATGCTGTCCTCGGGCGTGCCGGTGCTGACCGCTCTCGACATCGTGAAGCGCGTGCTCAACAACACAGTCCTGGAGAAGGTCATCGAAGACGCGCGCGTGGCCATCCGCGAGGGCGAGTCCATTGCGGCGACGCTGAAGAAGTCGGGCCAGTTCCCTTCGATGATGTGCCACATGGTGGCCGTGGGCGAGCGCTCCGGGCAGCTGGAGGCCATGCTGGAAAACGTGGCTGGCGCCTACGAACGCGACGTGGAAATGGAGGTGGGCCGGCTGACTTCGCTGCTGGCCCCCATCATGATCCTCATTATGGCCGTGGGTATCGGTTTTATCATTTTCTCAATCTTGGTTCCCATCATGGATATGGGCCAGATGGTTCAATAGTGACGGTTTCCACCAACAAGGAGAGAGCCATGACAGACGAGCTGGGAAGTTCTACCGAGGCATCAGGGGCCGGGCGCGCATCGCCGACACGCAAACGGTTCGGCGACTCGGGCATGACCCTTATGGAGATCATGATCGTGTTCGCGCTCATCGCCCTCATCATGGGCGCCGTGGGCGTGGGCGCGTTCAACTACTTCAAGAAGGGCCAGGTCAAGACTGCGCGCATCCAGGTCAACGAGATCATGCAGAAGGCGCAGCAGTACATGATGGACAACAACAACGAGTGTCCCAAGAGCATGGACGATCTGGTGGCGCAGAAGTACATGCCCCGACGCCAGAAGGATCCCTGGAACAAGGACTTCATCATGCGTTGTCCAGGACAGATCAACACCGATGGCATCGACGTGATCTCGGTTGGGCCTGATGGCACCGAGGGCACAGCCGACGACATCAAGGCCCAGGAGTAGTGACGGGACGACCAACATATGCGGCCCCTGCGCCGGCTGCCTATGCCGACGCCGGCATGACCTTGATCGAGGTGATGGTGGTGTTGGTCCTCGTCGCCTTGATGGTCGGCTCGGCTGTGGCGGGTATCCGCTCAATGGCCAAGAGCGATCTGCGCGCCTCGGCCAGCAAGATGGCGGGCGCCATCCGCTATCTCTTCGACCGCGCCTCGACCACGGGCAAGGTTCATCGCTTGGTGCTGGACATGGACAAGGAGCGCTACTGGGCCGAGGTCTCGGACGACCGCTTCGTCATGGCGGGCGGCCGCGAGACCGAGGAGTCGCGCAAGAAGGAAGCCGACAAGTTGGCCAAAGAGGCCGAAGAAGCCGCCAAGCGCGCGGATGAAAAGGCGGGGCTGGACGAGATGCAGGCGCGCTACAAGCCGGAGGAGTTTCGCCCCAAGCGCGCGCGTTTTGGCGCGTTCAAGGAAATGGCGGTGAAGCCGGTGGACCTCAAGGGCGCGCGCATCGCCGACCTCTACACCCCGCGCCTGGCCGACCCGCTCGACGTCGGGAAGGGCTACATCTATTTCTTCCCTCTCGGGATGACCGAGGCGGCGATCGTGCACCTGACTGACCTGAAGCGCGACGCGGTCTACTCCTTGGTGGTGCATCCCCTGACCGGCCGGGTGCAGATCAAGAACTCCTATGTCGAGCCGCCTCTGGAAAAGCAGTACGACGACGACGGCAAGGAGATCTTGCCATGAGACGGGATGATCGGACTCAATCCGGCTTCTCGCTGCTCGAGGTGATGATCTCCATCGCCATCCTGGCCATCGCCCTGGTCGTCCTCACCCGCACGGTGACCGGCGACGTACGCTCCACCCTCCACTCGCGCATGCTCACCGCCGCCACCTTCCTGGCCCGGACCAAGATCTCGTCTCTGGAACAGAACATCCTGGAAGTGGGGTTCAGCGAAATGGAGGGTGAGGATGAAGGCGATTTCACCGAGGAGGGATTTCCTCGCGTGAAATGGTACGCCGCCGTGGAGAAGGTCAAGTTGCCCACCAGTGCGGTTCAGGACGTGCAACAGGCGGCGCAGCAGAAGACCCAGTCCAGCAATCCCATGGACCTGCTGGCTGGTTTCATGGGCAGTTTCATGACCACCCTGATGGACCCCATCCGCATAGGACTGGAGGAATCGGTCCGTCGCGTGGTGGTCAAGGTTAAGTGGAGCGAGCCCGGGCGGCCGGAGCAGTCCTTCGAGGTCGTCAATTTCATGACCGACCCCTCGAAGCTCGACATGGCCCTGATGGGAGGCTCGCCCACCAGCGCGCCGGGCGGCAAGTCTCCGACACCGACCCTTAAGAAGGGCCCCTAGAAATGAGGCGGCGCCGGCTCACACGACAGGCCCCGGCTGGCTTCACCCTGATCGAGGTGATGCTGGCGCTGGCCCTCATGACCTTCGTGACCGCGCTGCTGTGGGGCTCTTTCAGCCAGACCGCGCGGGTGAAGAAGCGCATGGAGAACACGCAGGAACGAACCCACACCATCCGCGTGGCGCTCATGCGCATGACCCGGGAAGTGGAGATGGCGTTCCTGTCGGCTTCTGAGAAGAGCGGCGTGGAAGAAAAGCGCACCATGTTCGTGGGCACGACCCACGCCGACCTCGACGAGCTGCGCTTCTCCTGGTTTGGCCACCAGCGCCTGCGCGCGGACCGGCCCGAGGCCGACACCGCGGTGGTCAGCTACTTCTCGGAACCCGATCCCGACGATCGCATGGTCACTAACCTGATGCGCCGGGAAACCCGCCGTCTGGAAACCAAGGATCCCGCGAAGATTCCCGGCGAGACCTACGTTCTGTGTCCGGCCGTGGCCAGCGTGAAGTTCAGCTACTACGACTACAAGAAGAAGGAGTGGAAAGAGGAATGGAACACTATGGGGGCGGATGGCCTGCAGTACCTGCCCACGCAGGTACGCATTGCCCTGACCGTCATCGATGAGCGCGGCCAGGCCGCGACCTTCACCAGCACCGCGAGGCTGCAGCTCACCGAACGGGTCGACTACCGCCCGACCTAAGGCGTACGCCATGGATGCACGCAAGCCCATCACTTCCTCAACATCCCCGGCAGGGTTGCGCGGCACGCTGGTCGCGCGCTTTCGCGCACGCCGCGAGCGCGACCGGCAAAGCGGTGTGGCCTTTCTCATCACCATTGCGTCGCTCTCCCTGCTGATTGCACTGGTGTCCCAGTTCACCTACGGCACGACGGTGGACGCGGCCCAGGCGGCCAACGCCCGCGACGAGGTGCGCGCGCACTATCTGGCCCGCTCCGCAGTTTCGCTGTCGCGTCTTCTGATCAAGATTCAACTGCAATTCGTCGAGCAAATAATGGATACGGCGCAGAAGATGCTTGCCGATCAGGCGGGCCAGGATCTCGGCATCAGCCTGCGCGTGACCGACTACGTGACTCCGTTGCTGGGTTTCTTCGCCGGTTCCAAGATGGAGACCGCTCTCTTGTCCGGGCTGATCGGGATCGATACCAGCGAGGCCACGGGTCTGGGCATTCCCACGGGGCACATGGATGCCGAGATCACCAACGAGGACGGCAAGATCGACATCAACTGCGGCGGCGGCATGACTCCCGACCGTTCAAAGCAGATCATGGTGTTCCGTCTCTTGCAGGCTTTGATGGCGTCGCCTCGCTACAACTGGTTGTTCGAGCAGCGCAACGCCGAGGGCCAGTTCGTCGACCGCATCGAACTCGCGCGGGCCATTATCGACTGGGCGGACGCCGACGAGCAAGCCTTCGCCATCGACGCCAACTCCTCGGGCCCCGAGGACTACCGCTACGACCAACGCGACGATCCCTACCAGGCTCACAACAACAGGTACGACACGGTCGAAGAGACCAACCTGGTTCGCGGCATGGACCCCGACTACGCCGAGGCCTTCGCCTCGAATTTCACTGTCTATGCCAGCAACCCTGACTGCAAAGTGAACCTGGCTTCGGTCAAGGGCGATTGCACCCCGCTCATCGTGGGTCTGGTGCGCGCCGCGCTCTTCTCTGACCCCAGCAAGCCGCCCAACGACCCCAGCATCCTCGATGACAATCGTCTCTATCCGCTGGCCAGCATCCTGTGCGAGCGCAGCCAAGCGGTCGGGTTCGGCTCACTGGACGCGCTCATCGGGGTGCTGAACAATCCCGCGGCCTCCATCGCCCGCGACGATCCACGCTATCAGCTCATGCAGAACCTGACCGGCATTACCATCACCAAGAAGCAACTCGAACAGGTGGCGTACGTGGGACCGCCGCGCGTGTACCGGGTGGTGGCCACAGGCGAGTCGGGCAAGGTCAAAAAACGCATCATCGTCATCTTGGACAGCAAGCGCCATCTGGACAACCCCGTCACCATCAACCCCGAGGGCGAACGCGCCGCAGGCGTGATCCAATACTGGCGAGAAGAGTAGGAACGAGGCAACAGACCCATGGCTCACACCATCACCGGAATCGACCTGGGATCCTGGTCGGTCAAGTTCTCAGTGTTCGACGTGGGATTCCGCCGCGTGCGGCTCAACACGTCCTTCGAGGAGCCCGTGCTGCCGGGCGAGGCCCCGCTGGCCGAACGACAGGCCGAGGCCTTGCGCGCGGGCGTGGCACGTCTGCCCTCGCAGTCGACCATTCACATGGCCCTGCCCGGTGAGATGCTCGCCCTGCGCGTGCTCGACCTGCCCTTCTCCGACGCACGCAAAGTCGAACAGGTGGTGGGCTACGAGCTGGAAGGGCAAATCATGCACGACCTGTCCGAGGTCGTCATGGACCACGTCATCCTGTCGGCAGCCAAGACCGGTGAGAGCGAACCCGCTGGCTCGCGTGCCCTGGCGGTGGCGGCGCGCACCGAGGCGGTGGCGGCCTTTCTCGCGTCGCTCAAGCAATGCGGAGTGGAACCGCGCACGCTCTACCCCACCCCGGTCGTGTATCACTCCCTGCTGGCCGAAGAGCGCACTTCAGCCGAAACCGCGACGGCCGGCTTTCGCCTGTTCATCGACGTCGGCCATCAGCGCAGCCAACTTTGTTTTCTGCGCGGCGATGAGGCGGTGTTCGGCCGGACCAGCAGTCACGCGGGCGAGGAGCTGACCCTGGCTCTGGTGCGCGCCTCGGGGAACAAGTGGACCTGGGCGCAGGCTGAGCAGGCCAAGCAGACGCATGGATGCGTGCCCAGCCGCGCGCGACCGCCAGCCACGTCCGTGCAACAGCAGCTCGGCGCCGTGTTGCAGGAAGCGCTCGCGCCATTCCTGCGAGATCTGCGCCAGACCCTGGCCAGCTTCCGCGCCCAGAACAAAGAGCCGGTGGAGACGATCCTCCTGGCAGGCGGCGGTTCGCGCTTGCAGGGGCTGGCCGAGTTTCTGCAGGAGGAATTGGGCATCCCCACCAGTCTGTGGCCAGCCCCACCTGCCCCCGCGCTCGCAGAGGGGGTCGACGAAGTCGAAGCAATTCCCGTGATCGACGAAGAGGGCTCCACACAACGCGCGCGCCTGGCTTTGTCTTCGGCCCTGGCCTGGGCCGGGGCACGCGGTCACAGGGAATTGGACCTGCGGCGCGGTCCCTTCCAGTACCGCGCCAACTTCTCGGTCATGCGCCAGAAGGCGGCTCACCTGGCGCTGCTGGTCGGGGCTGTGCTGGCGTGTGCCGCGGTGGACGGAACCATCGCGCTCCGGCGCCTGTCCAGCGAGCAGCAGCAACTCAAAGAGAGACTGAGACTGGCCACCAAAGAGCTCTTTGGAGAAGCCCGCTCGGATGCGACCGAGGTGACGGCGGCGCTCAAGCGTTCCTTCCGCGACGAAATGGCGCCCTTGCCGCGGGTCACCGCCTACGACCTGCTCGACCGCATCTCGCGCAAGATGCCCCCTGCCGACCAGGTGGCCATCGACGTGCAGGATCTGGAGATCAAGTCCAAGAAGACCAGCATCAAGGGCACGGTGGATTCCGCCGCGTCGCTTGACGATGTGGTGGCCAAGCTCAAAGAGCTCGATTGCTTTGAAGAGATCAACAAAGGCCCCCTCACCGAGGTCAGCGGTGGCGCAAAGCAGTTCAGCCTGACCATCAACTCGAAGTGCCCATAAGGAAGCCATGGGATTTCTCAAGCGTCTGATAGGGAAGATCGCGAGCGGGCTGCGACGACCCGTGGCCTATGCCACCGCCGAATGGAACCGGATGGCGGCCCGCGAGCGCAAGCTGATCTCAATCCTGGCCGGCGCCGTCGCCCTGCTCGCGCTGCTCTTGACCGGCTACCTCATCATCGATGCGCTGCAGGAGATCAGCACCAGCAACGACGACGCGCGCGAAGCGCTCGCCGCCATCGCCAACCATCGCGACGACTACCTGGACGCCAAGTCGCGCATGGTCTCGCAGGAGGCGCGCATCGGCGCCGAGCCGCCGCAGTTGGCCGCCGATCTGGAAGCCGCTGGCAAAGAAGCCGGCATCCAAATTCCCGAAACCGTGGATCGTCCGCCCGCTCCCGCGGGCAAGCGCTATCTGGAGCACAGCCTCGACGTGAAGTTGCGCAAGGTGGGATTGAAAGAGCTGGCGATCTTCCTGAGCAAGATAGAAACCAACCCGCGCCTCATCGCGATCACGCGATTGCAGATCCGGCACAGCTTCGGCGAAGGCGACAAGCTGGACGTGGAGCTGACCGCCACCGCCTACGAGCGCCTGAAGGACGACAAGCGCAAGAAGGCCGCGGCGCCCGCGGCGAAGGGCAAGGGCTAAATGATTCGCGATCGCTTGCGCAAGTACTGGAAGGTCGGAGCCACCGCGGCCTTTGGTCTATTCGTGTTCTTCTTGGTCCTGTTTCTGACACTGCCCTACGGCCGATTGAAGGACTACCTGGTGGCCTTGGCCGAGCAGCAAGGCTATGACGTCGAGGTCAAGTCGCAGGGGCCCGCGCTGGGTCTGGGCATCCGACTCAAGGACGTCATCGTCGCCACCCGTCCCTCGGGCGGCGGCAAGCCCACGCGCATCGCCATCCCGGTGGCCAAGGTGCGCTGGTCACTCTTGGGAGCGCTGGCCGGCCGCAAGACCTTCCAGGTTTCGGCCAACGTATTCGGGGGCGACCTGGACGTGGAATCCAGCCGCAGCAAGACCGAGAGCGCGCTTCACGTATCGGCCACGGCCATCGATCTGTCCGAGCTCCCCTGGGTCAAGGCCGCCATCAACCTGCCCCTGTTTGGCAAACTGGAGATGAAACTCGACGAGAAGATGCCCGGCCTGCGCGCCGCTGCCACGGTGGGTTCGTTGACCTGGACCTGCAGCGCGTGTGCGCTGGGCGACGGCAAGGCCAAGCTGATCATCCGCGACAACCCGCTGCTGGCCGAGGGACTGGGACTTCCCAAGATCCGTCTGGGCGACTTCGTGGGTCGCGTGGCCATCGACAAAGGCGTAGGACGCCTGCAAGGCGTGCAAGCCAAGTCGCCTGACGGCGAGCTCTTCGTAGAGGGCGAGATCAAGCTGAACGATTCCCTGGCCTCGTCGTCGATGGATCTCTACGTCCGCTTCAAGCTGAGCGACGCGCTCCTCAAGAGTTCCGAAAAGCTGCGCACCATCATGGAGATTGCGGCCGCGGGGGGCAAGCGTCCCGACGGGCTCTACGGCTTCCGCATCAGCGGACCGCTGAACCACCTGGGAGCGCCGGTCTGGACCAAGACCTCGCCCTTCGGTGCCCCAGCCTCAGGCCCGAAGCCGCTCGCCGCCAAGGCCGCCGCCGCGCCCGCTGCGCCTACGCCTGCCCCTGCCCCTCCGCCCGCTGCCCCACCGGTCATCATTGAGCCCTCTGCACCGGCTGCGGCTCCGCCCCCTTCGCCCCCTCCGCCCCCTCCACCAGCCGCCCCCTTCCCTGGATACGATCCGAAGATCGACAATCCGCCAGTTGAGGAGCAGGAGCCGGCTCCCGCACCGCCACCGACGCCGGCCCCACCGCCCGCAGCGCCACCCGTGATTGCACCAGCGCCGCCCGCACCGAATGAACCTGCCGCAGCCCCCGCCAAGATTATCGAACAGTAGGCGGACTCGCCTACTGGCTGGCCAACAACGGACCGCCGCCCAGTCCCAGCCTTCTCACCCGGTCGCAGAANNGAAATGCCCAGCGCCGCAGCGGCACGGCGCCGGCTGTTGCCGTTGCGGCGCAAGGCCCAGACGAACACATCAGCCTGGATCTGCTTGAAGGACTTGTTTCGCAGAGGCAGCAGGTCGCTCTCGATCGCAGGCGCTGCCACATGGATGAGGTCGCCCGCCATCGGCCCGCAACCGTCAGCCGCGCGTGACATCCTGGCCGCCCCGTCGTCCGTCGCTTCGATCTCCACACTGGGGCCGTCGATCACGGCGCTGGTGAAGAGTGCGGCCCGGCGGATCACGTGGCGCAATTCGCGCACGTTGCCGGGCCAGTCATGCGCCAGCAGTTTGGCGGCGGCCTCGGCCGTGATGACCCGCGCGCCGAGGTCGGGCTTGAACTCGTCGAGAAAGTGCTGGGCCAGAACCAGCACATCCCCTGCTCGGTCGCGCAAAGCCGGCAGCCTCAGCTCGAAACCGGCCAGGCGATGGAAGAGATCGAGACGAAACGAGCCGCGCTGGGTGTCCCGTCGCAGATCGCGCAAGGTGGTGGCCACCACGCGCACCTCCACGGCGATCTCGCCGCTGCCACCCACCCGCCGGATGCGCCCGGTTTCCAGTGCGCGCAACAGCTTGGGCTGCAGGTCCATGGGCAGCTCGCCAATCTCGTCGAGAACCAGGGTGCCCCCGGCCGCCTCCTCGAACCAGCCCGCGCGGCGCGCTCCCGCGCCCGTGAAAGCCCCGCGTTCGTGTCCGAAGAGCTGACTCTCGGCCAGCTCGCGCGCCAGGGTGCCACAGTTGACCGCGACAAAGGGCCCCTTGGGCCGGAGACCCAATTCGTGCAGGACACGCGCAAGCAACTCCTTGCCAGTTCCGCTCTCGCCCGTCACCAGCACGGGGATGCGGCTGGCTGCCACCCGCGCGGCACGCGCCAACAACAGGCGCAGTGCTGGATCGTCGCCGACGATGGCTTGCAGGGTGGGACTGGTCGGGATCTCGCTCATGCCAATGCTTGTCGGCGTGGCTGGGCCAAAGTTGCGTGAGAACCCGCGCCCGTCGACGAATGCTTCCGACCCCGCTGCCGCAGAATGTCAGGCGACATGAACTTGACACGGGACATATGTTCCGTACCATACGTTTGTTCAGTAACCCCGCGAGAGGAGCGCCCATGGGCCACCTGACTATCGTTCGCGACGACGATTCTTCCAGCGACCTGACCGACCGCCAGCGCGAGGTTCTCGATTTCATCTCTGGCTCGATCAACAAGTGTGGCTATCCGCCGACCTTGCGGGAGATCGGCAGCCACTTCGGCATCCGTTCCACCAACGGGGTGAACGATCACCTGCGTGCCCTGGAGAAGAAGGGCTACTTGCAGCGCGAGGATCTCAAGTCGCGTGCCCTGCGCCCCCTGCTGGCCACCAGCCAGACCGTCGACGTGCCGATTCTTGGCAAGGTCGCGGCCGGGCAGCCTCTCTTGGCAGTGCGAAACTACGAGGACACGGTCAAGGTGGATCGCTTCTTCATTGGACAGAGCCGCGAGGTCTTCGCCCTGCGGATCAAGGGCGAGTCCATGATTGAGGACGGCATCATGGATGGGGACTACGTCTTCGTACGCAAGCAGCTCCAGGCCAATGCGGGCGAAACCGTGGTGGTCATGATTGGCGACGAAGCCACAGTCAAACGCTACTACCCAGAGGGCGACTCCATCCGCTTCCAACCGGCCAACGCCGCCATGGAACCCATCGTGGTGCGCAAGCGGGATTTCCGCAGTGTCAATCTGCTGGGCGTGGTGATTGGGGTATATCGCAAACTGCACTGAGAACGAGCGACTCGTGCAGCGAAAAACGGTTGAGCGCCTTCGCTACACGAGCGCTCTGTCGGCGACCTTTGCCTTGGTAGCTGGATGTGGCAGCGGTGGCAGCAACGGCACCACCAACAGCACAGCGACTGGTTGCGCCTGGCCCACTTGCGTGACCGGCTTGCTCGCCACCTGCGTGCCGTCGGGGCAATGCACGCAACAGTTCGACACGGCCACTTTCGCGTCGACCGGATGCTACGCCAATGGGGTCACAGTCCATCACACCGTCGATACCGCCGCGTTCTCGACGGTAGATACCTGCAAGAATGGCAGTCAAGTCTCCTATTCGGTAGAGACACACACCCAGTTTGCCGGTGGCGTTCCAGCGGGAGCGGCCTTCACCATCAAGGATGGCTCAGGCGCAACCGCGGCCACGGGCGCAGTGTCTGACAGCACCGGCCTCGTGGTCACGTGCAGTGACGGCTCAAAGGCCACCCTGGCTGCCACCTGTGCGCTTCCGAGCACCGATGGCGTGTATATGCCGGACGGTGGCTGGGTCACACTCACCTGCAGCGACTCCGCGACCTGCGGGCCGTAGTCAAGGATAGCAACCCGCCCGGCCGCAATCAAAGCTTGTGTGCCGTATTGTAAAACGTCGCGTGTGATTCCGCATCCCGCGTGGTCAGCGTCGTTCCTGAGACACAGTAGTCCATCGGGGTGCCGCCGCTGGCGTACACGATTCTGCTACCAGAAATCGTATAGGCCTGCGGGGCCGTGGGTACTTGCCCCAAGAGAGTTTCGGAGCAGACACAATCGCCGTTCGTAAACGAGCAGGTAGCGGCCGAAACAAATGGGCGACTCGTCAGGGGGCCCTGGAAGCCCGCGCAACCGGCCGCACTCAAAGTCACCATCAAGCCGGCGGTGGAGTTCACGCACGCCCCCGAATACGCGACAGTTGCCTCGAATGTGGCAATGAGGTTGTCGGTCTCGTTTCCACTGGATGCACGAACATCCCGCTGATCATCGCGCAGCCGGGGCGGAGTAACATCGCCACCCCCGATCACCATTTCGCACAGGCCGGCTTTCGAGCGCTGATGTCGGCGCCAGATGTTGCGTAGAGCACCGAACGAAGGGGACTATGTCCGCGACCAGGGCTAAACTGCACGACGTGTTCAATATCGATCGCCGCATCCTCCCCCTCTTTGCTGCAGTTCTCTTCGCCTGCGCGGGCCGCGAGCCTGAGCCGCAAACGCCGGCTGCCTCGCCTGGACCAGACGCACCTGTCATGCAGCCGCCGGCCTTTGTCCCGCTGGGTGCCGACGGCGGCTCGAAGGCGCCGTGGCGCCCGGGCTCGGCCGCCAATCAGATCCGGCAGGCCATCTTCACGGGCGCCTGGACCGCCGTGCGCGACAAGCACTTCGACAAGACGCTGGGCGGCCTGGACTGGGATGGCCTGCGCAAAAAGTACGAGCCGCTGGCGCTGGCCGCGCCTGACGAGCCGACCTTCTATCGTCTGCTCAACGAAATGCTCGGCCTGCTCGGGCAATCGCACCTGCAGGTGCACGGCCCGGGCGAAGAAGCGGCCTCGCCGCCGGACGAGATCCCGCTCCCGCAAACCAAGACCGCTGCTGCCGACGCCATCCGCGAAGCCGGGAACGACTATGGCGATCCCGGGCTGCTCATCCGCATCATCGAAGGCAAGCCGACCATCACCCGGGTGCGCCCCGGCTCCTCGGCGGCAGGCGCAGGCTTGCGGCCCGGCTTCCTGGTGACCCACATCGGGGGCCGCGCCCTCGCCTCTCTGCCGCCTTCGGGCCGGGCGCTGCGACCTGTGGAAGAACGCTTCCGGCTGCGCCAACTGGCGGCGCGCCGTTTGGCTGGCCTGGTGGGCAGTCGGGTGAGCCTGCGCTGTCTCGACGAAAACGATCGCCCGATCGAGGTCATGCTGGAGCGCGATCCTCCTGCGAAGCGGGCCATTCAGGTGCTCAACATGTCGCCCGTGGTCCCTGAGGTTACCAGCCGGCAGGTCGGCGAGGTGGGCATCGTGGCCTTCAACGTGTTCCTGCTGCAGCCCGTGCTCGGCGAAGTGCAGAAGGCCATCGACGGGTTCCGGGCTCGCGGGGCCAAGGCCATCATCATCGACTTGCGCGGCAACCCGGGTGGCATCGGCGCCATGGTCATTCCCCTGGCCGCGCGCCTGACCACCACGCCGCTGACCCTGGGCACCATCGTGTATCGCGACTTCTCCAACGTCCTGGCCACCACCACCTCGCTGGGAATCAAGCCCTTCACAGGCCAGGTGGTCATCCTCACCGACGAGGGCACGGCTTCGACATCCGAGATCTTCGCGGCCGGGCTGCAGGAAGCCAAGCGCGCCCTGGTCGTGGGGGACACAACCGCGGGCGCGGCCTTGGGCTCGATCATCGAGGAATTGCCCGGCGGTGCGGTGGTGCAGATCCCGGTGGCTGACTTCAAAACGCCCAAGGGCGTGTCCATCGAGGGTCGCGGGGTGCAGCCTGACCGTCGCGTGTTCGAAACGCGCGCCGGTTTTCTGGCCGGCCGCGACGTGGTACTTGACGCCGGCCTCGACCTGGCCAAAGCATCGCGTCCGTGACGATCGCTGTTCTCATCTCCCTGTTGGCCGCAGCGCCGGCCCAAGACGCCACACCTCTGCGCCCGGCGCAGGCGATACTGGCCGACTACGCCAACGCCATCGGCGGCCGCGAGGCCTGGAGACGTCTGCGCAGCGTGCACGTCAAGCGCAGCCTGACCGTGGCTGGCCAAGGTGCCAACGGCAGCGAAGAGCACTGGGCCACCGCCGACGGAAAGAACCTGAGTGTATCGACTCTACACAACGTGGGAACCTTTCGCCAAGGCTGGGAGGGCCGCGCGGCCTGGTCGCAAGATCCGGTGTTTGGACTGCGCAAGCTGGATGGCCCCGAGGCAGAAGAAGCGCGCATCAAC
>PMBY01000223.1 GCA_003153875.1 Myxococcales bacterium
CCGAGCACCAGATCTTCAATGCGCTTGATCCAGCCCACGATGCCCTGGAAGGGGGAATCGTGCAGGCTGACGACCGGAACCCCGCCGACCTGGCCCCATTGCGCACGCAGCAGGGAGCAGTAGAGGAGGTCGGCCACCAAGTACACGGTAGCGGTGGTGTCGGCCAATGCTGCCAGAATCTCCCCAGTGCGCGCTTCTGCCCGCAGCGGCAGGGCGACGTACACTGCGTCGAGCTTTCCTTCGTGGCAATCTCGAATGAGGTCGTCGAATCGGCCGATCACGGACCAGTGTGGGTGATTGATGAGGCCCTGTCTATCCTCAGCCCGGTCGTCATAGACGCCAGCCAGTTTGAGCCCGAGCCAGGGCATAGTTTCGAAAGCTTCGGTCAAGCGCTCTGTGTCCTTGGTGCACCCCAGGATACCCACGCGCCGAATGTCGCGGCCTCGAATCCGAAGAATTCGCATGAAGGTGCGAGCCCCGATGCGCACCGCACAGAAAATCAACGGGGTGAAGGCGAACCATGCGAGCGACGCAATCCGCGAGTAGTGTGAAGCCGTCTTGGTGAAGAACCAGAATGTAAAGAGGGCCACTGGGACCGCCAGCCATGCGATCAGGGCATCCCTGCTTTCCGCCAGAATGGTTCCCGTGCGCCAGGGACGGTAGAGCCCGCCCACCTCTGCCGCGAGGCCAAACACGAGTAGAGCGATGACGGTGGTCGTCATTGTCCGTTCGCTCCAGGGTTCGGAATAGATGGCATGCGCGAGAGCCTGCGCGCCGATGATGATGAGAACATCGACAAGTCGCTGCAGCCCCCCCACCCAGGATTCGCGCCTATGCAGCGGGCCCTCGTCGCTGCCATGAGTGTTACCGCCAGATCGGTTGTCTTCCATACGGCAAGCTCTAAGCAGGTATCGAGCCACTGGCGTTGGGCAGGCAACTTCGAGGACTTGCCGCGGTCATGTGCAGGAGCTTGCGCTGTACCTGCGCTCGACGGCTGAAGTGGGTCTCGAAGTGCGGTGGCTTGTAGGACGCCCGAACTACAGCAGGATCAGCAACCGCCCACTGCAAACGGTGCGCGATCTGTCGTATCCATACCAGGGCACGGCAAGGGTCTGGTCCTAGGATTATTGAGAACGAAAGAACTTAGCGGTGGTGCTCTCTTCCAATTCGGGTTTGCAGCCTATTGCGAATCCCGCAAAAACCCGCCGCAAGTACCAAGTCTCGACAAGACTGATGCGTGGGCTCAGGCGAAGCGACGCGCGACAAAGGGGAACAGCAATGGTGTGCCTTCGTCAGCCCGCGGACGGCGAGCGCCCCTGTTTCCTACGCGTCGTCGTCGCACGGGCAGTGGCCGGCACGGTTTGGTGACAAAGGGGACTTTGGTGTCACCCATAGGTGACAGGTAGAACACTATCTGGTCGAGCACGTGATCACTCCGCGGCGCTGGAGGAAGCGGAGGATGCGCTTGCTGGCACGACCTACGATGGCCTCGATCTCTTGCTGCGAGGGCGCAGGCGCCGGGTGGAACATCTGGCCCCTGCCGTCTCCCCCTTCGGGGACCTCGGAACCACACCTGCCCCTGCCCACCCCGCGCGCTTTGCGCGCGCCCTCGCGGTCTGGCGCGTATATGCCGTCCAGGAAAATGGCGTGAATGTGCGGGTTAAGACGCAGGTCGCTGTTGGCGCGCTGGATGACTGTCACGGCACCGGGCTCGCCGGCGGGCAAGCCGCGGTCAGTGTGGCGCCGCCGATACCATGAGGCCACGGTGTCTGTGAAGATGCGCACCACTTGCCCCAGCAATTTCCCGTCGAAGGCGAGTGGGAAGCGCAGCGGGAACGGCAGAGTGAGCACAAATTGTCTGATGGGGACATTGGACAGGACGTGATCCACGAGATTCAACGCCCCCTCGCTCATGCGTCTGCCGAGCACAGTCGCATCGGTGGCCTCGCCTCCTGCAAGGGTTGGCAGGCCCCCACTTCCTGCCCTTCTAGGGCGGTCGGCCAAACAACGATCTGCAAGGCTGGAATCGCCGTGGCTCCTTGCGAATCGGCGATTCAGGGGCAAGAACCGGCGGTTCGCGGGACCATGCTCGAAGCAGGGCGTGGGCGGGGCTATCTCCTTGGGTAGGCAGCATCTTCGCTGCCAGCGAACCAAGGAGAACTCATGAGAAAAGCCCACGCAATCATCATCGGCCTAGTCGCCTCATTGGCAAGTGCTGGTCAGCTTCACGCTGACCCCGACCGCGCTCTCGGTGTCTGGCAGGGTTCGGGAACGGTCTTCAGCAAGGACGGCCGCGAGGCAGCGGAGTTCACCATCGAGCTCACGCGCACGGCGGTCGATCAGCGCTCCACCGAGACCAAGGGCAATGTCGTGCTGACCACCGGAGCGGTGATCCCCATCTTCCAGCGAACCACCCAGTCGGAAGGTGGCGTCGGGTTTCGCTTGGAAAGCAACCGCGGCAAGGGCGGCGGGTACTGCCTGGGTGCGGGCTTGTGCACCAGCTACGAAGACGCCGGCAACGGACAAGCCTTCGCCACCACCCTGGTGCTCGACGGTCCTAGCAAGATGCGGCTGCTGGTGACCGAGCTCGACCATGGCCAGGCGGTCCGATTTATCCGTCAGACGCTCACCCGGAAGCCGTAGACTGGGTCCATGGCACCGACACGCAGAAGGGGCATCCTCTCGCAATACCTGAGGGTGCTCCTTCTGTGGAATCCTCTGCTCTGCCTCTCCATCGTCGCGGTCTTTCAATCGGGCGGCCGGCCTTTTCGCATGGCCTACCTCTCGCTCCTGATTGCCACCGTATCTGCGTCCGTCTCGTTTCTGGTCGTCGTACTCTGGCGCGCCGTTGAGCGCCGCATAGCCCGAGCCCGCCAACGATCCGTACGCCAACATGGGACCGGTTGGTACTTTGCGCAAGCCCTCTGCGCGCTTCCGCTCGGACTGTTCCTGGCCTTCGAGGTAGCCGGCTTGCTGGTGCGGCTGGCCGGCGGTTTCTGGGAACGACCTGGCCTTCTTGCGTATCGGTCCGGCCTGTTCCTGGGAACCTTGATCGCTGGACTCTTCTTCTTGTGGAAGGACACCAGCGATGCTCACGAGGCCATGCGCCTTTCCGAGAACCAACGACTCCAGGCCCAACTCGCGGCACTCACTGCGCAGATGAACCCGCATCTCCTGTTCAACGCGCTCAACACGGTTGCGTCGCTCATTCCCACGGACCCAGCCACGGCGGAGCACACCCTGGTTCGCCTGGCCGAGCTGTACCGCGGCGTGCTGGCCTCGTCGCAGAAGCCCACGCACACCCTCGACGATGAGCTGGCTCTCTGTCAGGCCTACTTGGACGTCGAGCAGGCGCGTTTCGGCGACCGGCTGACCGCGATGATCAAGAGCACGGATGTCGATCCCCGCAGCATCCAGGTGCCCGTGCTGGTCATACAGCCCCTGGTCGAAAACGCTGTCACCCACGGCCTCTCCCAGCGCGCGCCGGGAGGGAAGATCCAGATCACAGCGAGATCAAACGCGGACCAGCTCGAAATCTCGGTCGTCGACGACGGAATCGGCCTGGGAAACTCAAGACGAGCCGGGGCCGGCCTGTCGGTCGCGACCTGCAGAAAGCGCCTCGAGCTGGCCTACGGCGAGTCCGGCTCGCTCGACCTGCTGGCCGTCCCTTCGGGCGGAACCCAGGCCCTGGTGAAGTTGCCTTTGCGGCCCAGGCAGGAGAGCTAACCCCATGAAGACAAGATGCATGATCGTCGACGACGAAGCCCCAGCCCGGGCGCGCCTGGCGCGCATGCTGGCGCTGCACGACCAGGTGGAATTGGTCGGGGAGGCGGCCGACGGACAAACCGCCCTCGACGAGGTGCTACGCCTACAGCCCGACCTGATCTTTCTCGACATCGAGATGCCTCAGCTCGACGGCCTGGGGGTCGCGGCGGCACTCGGGTCCAGCGGCCCGGCCATCATCTTCGCCACCGCGTACGACGAGCATGCGGTGCGCGCTTTCGAGCTTTCTGCCGTCGACTATCTGGTCAAGCCCGTGAGCAAGGCGCGATTGGAGGTGGCCTTGAAGAAGGTGACCGCTCGCGGCGTTCCCTCGCCGGAGGGTCTGGTTCCGCTGTTGCAGGCCCTGGAATCCAACCGCACGTCGAGACGCATGGCCATCCGCTGCGGCGCGAAGTACCTGGTCTTCGATCCGTCGCGAGTGAGCGCCATCCTGGCACGTGATCACTACTCTGCCGTCCTGGTCGACGGGCATGAGCTGCTAGCCGATGATTCACTCGACGAGCTGACCCGACGTTTCGACCCGCAGCAATTCCTCCGCATTCACCGCAGCGCCATCATCAACGTCGCCTTCCTACGTGAGCTGGTGGGCGAGGGAGACCGGCACTATGTCGCCGTGTTGAACGATCCCGACGCAACCCGCGTGCCCGTGAGCCGAGACCGGCTGGCAACCCTCAAAGCAGTGCTCGGGATCGCCTGAGGAAGCCCGGGAGCCCGGGCAGCGACTAGGAGCCGGCGTTTCACCTCGCTCCGGTTGCTCTCGGCTGTTCGCCGCAAAAACTCGGTACGAAGTGAGCATAGGCGCTTTAGGCGCCCCCCTTCCTTCACCGAATCGCGTCTGCAACAAACAATGTGCGTGGTGCCATCTCGCCAGGCTTGCTTGAAGCGCAGGGCGAGTCGACCGTCAGGCAGTTCTTGCAAACGGTCGCTGGCGATCGGCGGCCTGGCGGAATAGGCCATCTTGAAGCGAAGGGCATACGGTAGCGAGGGTACGTACTGTCGAGCAGGCACTTGGGGAAGAAGGTAGTCTACGCAGAAGTGCGCCTTGTGCGCGTGCCGTTGCCTCTACATTGAAGGGTTATCGGCAACGGGCTCCTTGCAGGTGCGTCGCCTCCGCAGACCCACTCCCTCACGCATCCGGAAGCAACTTGCGCAATTGGCCGATGGCTTCACTGTGCAATTAGCACACGCGCGGCTCGCTCACTTTGAGTATGCCGGCGATCTCGCGGTAGGTGAGATCTTCGATGTAATGCAATGACAGCACCGGGCGCAGGCGCTCGGGCAACTTCTCCACGGCTTCAGTGAGGCGGCGCACAGCCTCGGCACGCAGAACAGTCGCGTCGGTGGCCTCGCCGCCGGCCAGGGTGGGCAGAATGGAATCGAGCGGCAGGGGCGGCTCCAGCAAAGCGGCCATGTCACTCGCCTCTTCCACTTCCACGCCCAGACCGAGAACCACTGCTCCAGCTAGTTCATCCAGGAGCAGTGGACTGGCTCGGGCACCACTGGCGGCATTCCGACGAACCTCTTCGCGTGCCCCTTGCGGACCCCGTGCAGCTTGCCGCTGACCATCAGGACGCTGCTCGGCCGCATGAACTATCATGAAGTAGCCAGCCTATGCCCGGCGCGCGCGCGATCGCCAGGCAGCACCCACAAGGCCGGCTCCTTGGCCGGAATCCCGTCGAGACCAGGCAAGCTCGGCGTCTTGCCTGACTGGGCTCGCCCTCCTGGCGGATCGAACCGGAGCACGGGCACACCCGCACAGCAGCCCACGAGGACTTTTCCGTCTGCGCTTTCGTCAGGTTGGTCGCCCGTCCCGACGGCAGATATGGCTACGGCGCTCCCTGGGAGGGCTGCACCGACGGGACTTTCACCCGTTAGAACGTCAGCTAGCATCGCTGCACCGTACTTTGCCTACTACCACAGGTCACGGACTCACCTCTCTCTGGGCAAGGACGCGCCGGAGCCGAGAGCCGTCCAGCCGCCGAGCATGGGCCAGATAGTCGAGCTGCCCGAAGTCGGCGGCCTGCACCACCGCTACGAGCGCCGCGCGGCCTGACCGCGACCAGTCTCCGCCATTCCGACGCGACAGACACGGGCGGCCGAGATCTGCGCACGGGAAGAATGCATCCCCACTCGGACACAGATCGCGCGCCCGACGTGGGCGTGCTCGCGCGCGAGCACGCCGGAGGCATCACCTTCGGCCCAGAATCGGCCCCCGTCGGTGCCCGGATGTCAGGCTGGCGAAGGACAACCAGGAGAACATCGCCAAACGGCTGCTGGTGCACATTGCCGGTTACAACCTGGGTCTGCTCATGCGCAAGTGCTTCGGCGTTGGCAAACCGAGGTGTCTCCAGGGCCAGTCGGCCGCCCTTTGGGCTGCCTTGGTTACACTTTGGAACCTCCTGGCTTCGCTCATGCGGCTGCCAGGGCACGCCGACCGCGAGTATCAGCTCGCTCCCATCCAATCACCCGTCCCGTGGCTCGCTCACGCAGCCGCATGAGCGAAGCCATTCACACCACTAAAACCACGGGCTGCTAGGTGCATCTGGCCGCTTGTCGTTTCCGCTTGTCGCGACAAGCCTTTTCAACAAAGATTGCGCCATCAACCCAGCTCCACGGACGGCCGCAGACAGAATAGCCAGGTCATCATGACATCGAGGAGCTTGACCGTGGACGAATCACCTCACGCGCACTCGCTATATCACCGCGTCCGATGAAATCACCCACATAGACAAGGAGGCCCCATGTCCCTCAATGCAAAACCGGATGTCGAGACTCGTCATGCGCCCTTTCCCTTGAAGATATTGGCTGAATCTTCACTGCTTCGCAGCCGCATCAGCCGTTGGCCAGGAGTACAATTCCCATTCCCCCCAAAGCAGCTTCCGACCTTCCCCGTAGGGTGGAACGTCGAGTACGCGGTCCAGCCCAACGTGACCACACCGGGTGGCTACGCCACGGGGATTGCCGTTGACGCAACCGGCGCAATCCACCTAGTGTATTGGGACTGCGCGCTTGGCAGCCTGCTCTATTCTGTCAAGAATGGCGGATCCTGGAGCGCCCCGGTCATCATCGATACGGTCAACCTCGCCGGGCAAAAGGGTGGATACTTCCACCTATCCATGGCTCTCGATTCCAGTGGAAACGTTCACGTTTGCTACGGCAATTACCTTAACGGGGACCTCAAGCATTCATGGAAAGCGAACAACGCTTGGAACGTGGAAGTGGTTCAACCCGGAACCGGTTACAATGAAATTGACGAGACCGCCGTTCTTGTCGATCCGAACGGCGTCATTCATGTGCTCTACAATGTCTGGGTTCAGGCGAAGTCGGCGTACATCCTCAAGTATGTCGCCAAGACCGGCGCGAGCTGGTGCAATCCCACGGATGTTGATCCGCAATCGACCTACGGCGGCAGCCCGGCGATTGTCATAGACTCAAAAGGGACTATCCATGCTGTCTATGTTACCACCTCCCAACTGAAATCTGCCGTCAAGGCCCCAAACGATGTTTGGAAACCCTCTCACGTCATCGACACATTTGGCAACTACATGGCCATTATGTGGACTTCGATCGCTGTGGACCCGTCGGACGCCATCCATCTAAGCTATTTCGACGTTGAGAACAAATGCATCAAATATGCCACGAAGAACGCGAATACCGCGTGGATCCCGAGCACGATCCTATTTGCTAATCTCGATTTCGGCATGTCCTCCATAGCCGCGAATGCGGCCGGAAACGTGGGGCTGGCCTTCTATAACAGCGCGGACCGGACGCTGGAGTTCATGTGGAAAACAAAGGGCTCGTGGGACGCGGCCCAGGTCGTCGACTCCACGGTAGATTCCGGCGCCTACTGCCACTTGGCCATGGATTCCAAGGGCTCTCCCCACATCAGCTATTTTCGAACCGTTGGTGCCAATGAGTTGAGTTTTGGAGTAACGAGCGTCCTCCATGCCTATCAATCCGCGATAAGACATTCTTAGTCCCGTGGTGTCCGAATACTCGTCGTCCAGCCTCATGCAGCCTCACGTTGGCCGGGTAGGAGAAACAAGCCCCCTCTCCTTCATGCCGCATCCCCCTCTCCTCTTGCTGTCCCGAAACTCATCGCCGAGGCTCAAGCGGCCTCACGGTGGTAGTAGTTGAGGAGGCCCCCAAGGCGTGAGCGACAAGCTATCCGCCCACTTGTCCCATTGTCATTCGTCGAGCCGGGTTGGTTCCTGATCAGTTGGCCCCAATGCCCTGGTGAAAACGCTCGGTCAGGTAGTGCTCCACGAATTCCTTGATCAAGTACCGTAGATGTCGCTCGCCGAATATCACGAACTGGTTCAAACACTCGTACTTGATGGTCTTGACGAATCCAAGGCAGCGCCGTCAGGTCCTGGGCCTGGCGCCAAGCCTGCGCCGGTTGGAGGCTTCGGCCTGGAACAGGTGCGGCAGTGGGTTGCTGCCTTGGAGCCTCCGCCCGGTGGGCTGTCGCTGAAGAAGGGGCCGGCCTGGCAGGGCTTGACGTCTTCAAGCCCTGCGCCTCCTTCGCCTTCCGCCGCGCCAGGGTTGGAGGCAGAACTCGACAGGGTGCTTGCGCCAAGGCTCGAAAAGCGTCCATCCCGGGCTCAAAGCGTGGCGGCGCTCGGCATGCATTTGCCGAAGAGCGCGCGGCCGACCGTGGCCCAGCGGCATCGACACCTCAAGTATGTCGTCTCGGCAGGCGTAGTGGTGGTGCTTGTTGTCTTCATCATTTCGTTTTCCTGGAGGGGAGAGGGTGGAAAAGCTACCACTGCCACCCCTGTTTTGGAGAGTCTGGCGCGTGCCCCGCAGGCCCCATCCTTGCGTGAAGTTGAGACGCCACCGCAGGCCGAGGCCGAGGTTGCAGCGGAAGTCGCGCCCAAAGCCCCAACCACCGCGCGGAGCGCGTCGAATCGGTCGTCCATTGTTCGTTCCGCAGGCCGTTCGCGAAAGGCGGTTGCGGTCGGAGAAGATCCTTTCGAGGGGCCATCTCGATCATCCCGTCTGGTCGAGCGTCCGGTGCTGGGTAGGAAGCCCATAGGCGTGCTCGCGCGCGGAGCCGATGTAGTGGGAAAGCGGAAGGTCGATAAGGAACAGTAGAAGCGAAAGCAGCACGAAATAGATGGCCATGGCCGAATAGAAACACCCGCGTGCGAGCGAGGGGCAACTCGATCACGGAGTGATGGACGACCCTAAACGGGGACGATAGCGCTGGGCTGGTGCAGGTGACGAGGGACGCGGCAAACCAACCTGGTTCGAGGATTGCGAAGATCAGGGCTTCTGGTAGACGCGCACGTAGTCCACCAGGTAGGTGACCGGGAACGTCGTACCCGATGGGTCGAGGCCGTTTGCGCCGATGGCGAGATTGACGAGGATGTAGAAGGGATTCCCTGTGTACGGGTTTGTGGTCGTGATGGTGTAGCCGTACACGAGCTTGTCGTCCAAGTAGAGATTGATCTTTTGCGAATCCCACTCCATCGCCCACAGGTGGAATTTGTTCGACCAGGTTGTGCCGCCAAGTGAACTCAGCGACTGGCTCACGCTGCCCGACCAGTCGCAATTGCCCCCCGATGGTTTGCAGATATTGGAACGCACGCCATTGGCGTAATACTCCATGATGTCGACCTCGCCGGAGGCCGGCCAGCTGAGCCCGTTGCCCAAGATCCAGAAGGCGGGCCAACTGCCTTGACGTGTATCGATCTGGCCGCACAGCTCGAACCGGCCATATAGGAAGCTCTTCTTTCCCGAGGTCGTCATTGAGGTCGACGTGTACTGTGCGTATTGGCGATTCTGCTTCCAATCGGTGCTGCCCGCCTTGTAATTGGGGTTCAAGACCTGCTGCTTCTGCGCGGCGATGGTGAGCAGTCCGCCCGACACCGTTGCATTGTCCGGCTGGTACCACTGGAGCTCCGAATTGCGGACGAATCCCTTTTCGTAGCCCCAATTCGAAGAATTCGGGGCGCCGTCCTTGTCGAACTCGTCCGACCATACCAGCTTCCACTTCGTGCCATCGATGGCCGCCCGACTCGTGCACTGCTCTGGCCCCACGCTGCCCGCGTCGATGGTCCCGCCCGCGCCACCGGTGGCAGCATCGACCGATCCGTCACGCGAGGAACCAGCGGTTCCGGCGTTTCCTCCCGAGCCCGCGTTTCCACCGTCGAGGCCACCCTTTCCCGCATTCCCGCCGCTCCCCACTGACCCTCCGCTTTCAATTGTGCCACCGCTTGCGGCCGTGCCGCCGCTGCCACTTCGACCCCCGGTTGCCATGCTGCCGCCGCTGCCGGTCGTGTTGCCGCCCGTGCCGGTGGTCGACCCGCCCGTCACGGTGGTCCGACCGCCCGTTCCAAGGGTCGCGCCGCCGGAGCTGCTGGTGCCGCCGCCGGTGCCGGTGACGCTACCCAATCCGGAAGTTGTGCCGCCCGTGCCGGTCGCGCCGCCGCCGGTGCCAGTAACGCCACCCGATCCGGAGGTTGTGCCGCCCGCGCTGGTCGCGCTGCCGCCGGTACCAGAAACGCCACCCGATCCGGAAGTTGTGCCGCCCGTGCTGGTGGCGCTGCCGCCCGTGCCAAGCGCGTTTCCGCCCGTGCCGCCACTCCCAGCAGCGGAAGGCGCAGCGGCGTCGTCCTTGGTGCCTTGCGAACTACTGGTCGCGGTTCCTCCACACCCGAAAAGTCCCACCACCGCCGGAGCGAACCACACCAAGAGACGCGCACGAGGCAAGGAAGATACTTTCATGTTTCTCTCCGACTGGGTGAAACAGCTGAAACTACGCGTCCAGCCAGGAAAGAGATTATCATTGCCACGCGGCGACCGCACCTGTTGCCCCGGGCTCGTGCGCGACCACGACTTCGCCGTCACCTTCCGCCCAGGATCGGTTGCGGGGAACCCAGCTGTGTGCGCAGACATTCCGCACAAAGGTGTACGCAAGAGCGGCTACCCAATATCATTGAGGTCTTGGTCGGGCTGGTGAGCCATGACGGGTGATGCTTTGGCGATGTGGACGGTGACGGAACGCTTCGACCCGTCGAATACGTGCCGGAACGGACGTCCGACCACGAGAGCAGCGCGCAGCTCGGGTTCGAGTTGCATGAGGGCAGCGTCGGGCTCGGCATCCAGGGCGTCCAGCGTCTTGCTCATGAAGTTTCGCGCCGTCACCGCAAGCACCACGTCGAGTATCTCCTGCCCACCGAGGCACCCAAACCCCATCCCGCTCGACCTCCTCCCTCTGAATCCGGGGACGGCGGGGACTGGCTGAACTGACGGGACGTCGACTCGGGCGTGACGGGGCGGACTGGCCCGCGTGGTCGATATGGCGTCTTCGGGGGCGGAAAACGTCGGCCAAAGCCACCCAGGCGCCGCAGGCGCACGGCGCTCATGCGCTCCAGGTTGCACAGGTCCGGGTCGGGAGGGTTCCCGAACGCTCAAGAGACCCCTTTGCTTTTCCTATGGACCGTCATTCCATGTGTAAGCGCCATTGCAGCCTTCGAGCTGCCTGTTCACTGTCCTCAGGTCCTTCACGTGTTCCGCCGATACCCACTCAGGCTTGCTCGCAACCGCATAGCGCGCTCGCACGGATCGAAATCAGACCACTCACTGGAGATCGACGAATGAAGCGTTTTCAAATTTCCAACCTGTTCTTTCCTATCGCCCTATTCGGACTTGTCGGCATGATGACCATCGCTGGTTGCAACTGCGGGAGCAGCGGCAGCGCGACCAAGAAGGACGCGAGCGCGCCAAGCGATGCCAAGAAAGATGTTGTTGGCCCGCCCGCAGATGGCGGACCTGTGGTCGATGGCCGTCTGGATGGGGCTAGCGCCCTATCCGAAGCCGGTGTGAGCCAACCTGAGGTGGCCGGCAATGCGCCGGACGGGTTGGGTGGCAAAGATGTAGTCGAGATCAACGATGACGGCGCCCAAGACAAAGCCAGCGTCCCCACCATCGACGTCCCCAGCGCGGATGACTCTCTTGGCAGCAGCGCGGACGATGCCAACCTAGGCGACGACGCTCCCATCACAGCAGACGGCGGCCTCCCTCTTGTGGATGGCTCGCCGGCTGACAGCCCGCTGAGCGGTTCGGGCGGCGCGGGTGGAAGCACGCAAACTGGTCATGGTGGCGCGGGCGGCGCCATCGACGCCAACGGCGCGGGCGGGGCGGGCGGTAGCGGAGGCGTCGGTGTCACGGGCGGCACGGGCGGCACCGGCGGGGCGGGCGGTAGCGGAGGCGCCAGCGGCACGGGCGGATCGACCAATCCCGATGCGCCAGTCTCACCCGCTGCAATTACCGGGTGGCCGACCGATATCTTCGACTTTGGTCTCAATCCCTGTGCGGGCGAGGCGCCAGCGGTCCAGACCTTCACCCTGACGAACTCGGGTGGCTCGGCAGCGCACATCACCAGTGCGGCATTCACGGGTTCGGCGGGCTACACCTCTGACGCCGCAGGAAAGACGATCCCCGCTGGCGGAACGCTGGTGTTGACCATTCACGCACCGGCGATCCCGCACGTCTCCACCCCGGGGGCCAGCTTCGATGACACCTTGACCATTCAGACTGACGTGCCGAGCGACGACCAACACCTGGTGAACGTCACGGAGCGCGCGCAAGGTGCAGTCCTTGCTTGGAACACGACGGACACCTTCGGATCGTTCGGCTCCCTGCCCCCAGGACAAACAACGAGTGACAACTTCCATGTCCTCAACTCTGGCAACTTAGCCGCACAAGTTACTTTGGTGGCAACAGGGGCGTTTAGCGTTACCAGTACCTCGCCGGTGAACATTACCGCAGGTCACTCGGCCGACGGCACTGTGGACTTTACGGCGCCTGATGCGGCGGGACCGGCGACGGGCACCCTGACGCTAGCGCTGGCAACCCCGGTTGCGATTTGTCAACCCCTGCCGAGCCCGCTTCCCTTGACCGGAAGCTCTCTCAATGGCGCCATCGCACTGTCAGACCTGTCGCTGAACTTCGCCACCGCTTGCGGTGCAAGCGCGGCCAATCAGAGCTTCACCATCACCAACACTGGAACCGCATCCATGACCTGGTCGGCCGCTCTTGCGGGCGGAGTCGGCTCCATTTTCCAGCTCTCCTCGTCGGGGGCCACCCTTGTTGCGCCTGTAGACGGCGACCCCGCGCCAACCTCACACGTGGTCGTGAGCACGGGCAGTCCAAGCAGCGCGACCATCGTTTCGGACACCATCGACATCTCCACCACCATCATCGGCGACAGCGTTCACCACATCACACTAAGCCAAACCCCGCTCGGCGACGCAGTGACCGTCATTGCCGCGACAGCGCTCGACTTCGGATCCGTTCCCATTGCCTCACCGGCGCAACAGTCGACTCCCATTACCCTCACGGTTGCAAACAACGCCAACCCGAATTCAGATCCCGCATCGGTCACCTTCTCGGTCACCGGGGGCGGAGCGGCATACTTCACGGTGGACCCACCGTCGGTTAGCGTTCCCGCTGGGGGCCACGTCGATGTCACGGTGACGTTCTCTCCTGGCGTCGACGCCACCATCATCAGCGGCGGCAATCCCCTCGATCTGTCCGCGACAGTCCATTGGCAGATCGGCTCGGAGGTCAATTGCGGCGCTGCCTCAGGCAATATCCCAGCCACGGGCACGGCCACGCTGGCCATGGTGGCGGGTATTCCAGGATCTGTGGACTTCAGCTTGGTAAACTGCGGCGCAATAGCCGCCCCGCAACACATCGTCGTCACCAACCCGGGGAGCGCGTCTTACCGGATTACCGATGTCACGGCCAACCACGCAAGCTACTACGTGCTGGACTACTCGCCCGTCCCCATCACGGTGGCTCCTGCTGGATCCGCAACCATCACCATCACCCCCACCGCCATTCCAGGAACCGTCGACAGCGTTCCTGACCACGCGACCTATGATGGAACTTTGGTGATTACGACCGATGCCATCAACGACACACCCCATACAGTGCACCTAACCATGGGTGCACAGGGCGTAATCATAACCAACGAACTTTGGCCCACTGAATGGAGTTTCGGCACGGCCAACGTCGGAGCCACGCGCAAGTTGAACGTCAACATCGTCAATACCGGCAATGCCTCGGCCGTGGCCGTTTTGCAGGACATGATCTATGCAGGAAACCCGGTCTTCTCGCTCGTACCCAGCCAAACCATTCTGCCCACCGTAACCTCGAATATCGTGGCTAGCTTCCAGCCCACAGACTACGATCTGACCTACACCGCGAGCGCCAAGTTGGTCATCAATCCGACGAGTGGTCAAGTCTTCTGCCAACCATTGCCGGCCGGCTGGAATGGCACCACACCCAACGTTCACATGCAGGGCATGTCCGCGTCGCACCCGTAAGTGGCGGGGAACAGGTATCGACGTCACTCCCACCCGCACGATTGCTCTTGTGACTTCACGAAGCATCCGGAAAGAGCACCCCGCCGTTTGCTTCCGTCCTGGTTCCTTGCGGCACGAGCACAGACAAGATCCCCGCCATTTCCAGATCCGCACGGAGTATTTGTCGCGCACAACGATCACGTCGCCATCTCGCTGCAGTAGTAAGACAATTCCAGGCTGGCCTTGTTGTCGGAAGTTGGGTTGAGCGTTGCCGCGATAGCCAGAGATCAACAGCTACAACTGCATTGATCGACGTCATAGGTCGCGTCGTGGCCCACGCGCGTTCCAGACGGGCATTGGTCAGTGGGGCACGTTATACCGACGACCTGGATTCCACCGCCGGTCGTGCAGCAAGTTGCCGCCGCCGCGCAACTGCCTCCGCCCCCGCCTGGAAACAGGGACTGTGGGTAGGAGCGAGTATCCCAGGTGAGGCCGATTCCACTCATCGATTGACCGACGTTTCCGTCCGTTCCGACCAGTGCGATCGTAGCGCCCGCGGTCGTCCTCCCCGACGGCGCTTCCTCCCAGCAGGTCATCTTTCCGAGGCAGCCGGTCTCGCCGGGTGCCGTCGAGGCCTCGGCCATAGGGACATCTAGGGAGCCGACGTTGGACTCGGCTGCCGTCACCGGGAGCTCGTAGTAGCCGTTGAACTGCGTAACCTCGAAGATCAATGCCGTGACCGTGATATTCACATTCCAGGTGACGGTCCAATTTACCGTCGAACCCATCGTCAAGCTGCTGGTTCGTCGCGATCGGAACCGCCGTTCCCGCTCGGCCGCCTGCGAACGACGCCTGGAAAAGCTGGCTACCGGCGGCGGTACGGTCTGCCATGAAGAAGAGCATACTGTCACCGGCCACCAGCTTGGGGGAATCTGCGTCGTCGTGTCCGTCGATGACGGAGTAGACGGACCCCGTCTGAACGTCCACCGCATGGAGGGTGTAATGGCTCGTCTCGTTTGGCGCTTCCCAATAGAGAGTGGCGTCGTCGATGGACCAATCCATCCAACACGCGTCTTGGTGAGCGACAACCAGCTGTCCGATATCGATCTTCACTTGCGGCGAACATTCAGATCCGAAAATGGCCGCCACGGACGCGATCGCCACTGCGCCAAGCCGTTTCATACCGGACCCTCTCCGCACATTCGGGGCCAAAGTCGGGAATGGCCCTGCTCGTGTTCGGGCTCCGGCCGGATCGCCCCGAAGAGGCCGCGGCGACTCCTGTGCCGGTTCGGCTGCGCCTGTCTCGCGGCCCCCGTCTGCGACGCCGTAGGCATCACCTTCCGCCCAGAATCGCCCCCCGTCGGCGCCTGGATGACAGGCTGGCGAAGGACAGGTCTATTCAGAATAGGTGTCGACCTCGAAGCCCACGTGCAGGTGAATTTTCGCCAGCGAGCGTTCGGTCTCCACCACTTGCAGGCCTAGCCCCTGCCCGATCCAAGCACGGCTGGGCCACATTGGGCGCTTCCGCATGCTGGTTCGCGGGTTGCATTATGCGTGGGGAACACCCAAGATCCTGCGAAAGGTGATCTTGAATGACATTCCGACCATCCCGTGAGGCCAGCCACATGCGCTTGCTGCTAGTATTGCTTGCCGGCATGCTGGCTGGATGCAAGGGCGAACAGCCACCTGATCTCTGCAAAAGGATCACTCAGCACTGCGAAGGCAATATTGCGGTTGCCTGTTATACCGTTACCGATTGTGACCTTTGCGATTACCACGCGAATATCTCCCGCTGGGATTGCGAGGCAGCGGGGATAGCCGACCACGGTACAGCCTGGGTCTGCCGGGTCGGCCCGGTCAGCGGCCACCTGGCTTCATTTTGCGTCGATGCCTCTCTGACTCCCTGCGCTCCGCATAGCCCAGGTGACACATGGTGCGACGGGATGGGGCACACGGCCCACTGCTCCGAGACGACTGATGGGCCTTTGGTCACTACCAGCGTACCGTGCTACGGGTGCGAATGCACTCCGGGCCCACGTCCTGGCGCAGGCAGCTAGGCCGACGGTGGCTGCTCTGCGCGTCCCCCTGGTGGTCGAGGTCAACGCCGGCGCAAACCTTGGCGCGGTATTGGATGTGCGGCAGATCCTCAACATTCGCGATCTCGCCCCGTTCCAGCGCTTTGTGCGCATGTGTGCCGCGCGCGTGAGCCAACTTCTCGACCTGTCTTCGCTGGGCGCGGACTGCGGCGTGACCCACCACACGCCGCAGGCCTGGATCTCGGCGCTCGAAGCCAGCTACCTTGTCTTCCTGCTTCGGCCCTATCACGTGAGCTTGGGCAAGCGGCTCATCAAGACCCCGAAGTGAGCTGGGCGAGAATTGCTTGGCAATCGCTGGTCCATGCGCCGTTGCACAAGCAAGCAGCGGCGGACAGGTGAGTTCAGCCCAGTAGGGGAGTTCTAGTAGAAGGAAACATTCCCGACGCAGATATTGAAGCTCATGTCTGTGTAGCAACTGGTTCCAGTGCAGTTCTTGAACTGCCACTGAGGCGCCGTCATGATCTTGGGATTGAATGTCGGGAACAATTGACCCCACCCCTCCTGGGACATGTAGGAGAACGGAACGGTCACGGTGACCGGACCGGCCGTGCCTGTGGCCGGGCCACAAGGCCACGACAGGGACGTGCTTTGGCAGGTCACTCCTCCCGCCGATTGTCCGATCAGGTCTACCCCATAGGCGTCGTTGCAGTTGCTATTTGGCGTTCTGGTTGAGACGCAAGTTCCCCCACTCAGGGCGTCCGCAGTATCCGCTGTCTGGATTATGAAGCGCATCTTGCCATCGGTGATGCTCCCCTTGATGGTAAAGCGGATGCCCGAGTAGATCGAGGCGTCGTAGGTGCAGATCTCCGCGAGAACGGCGTCCAGATTCACGCCCAGTCCGGCGCCCCAGTTGGAAAACCCAGATCCCGAGGCGCACATCATATCTGAAGAGGGCGTCGCTGGCGTGACGGTGCCGGTGTTGTCGCTATAGGTGTACCAACCACCGGTCCGGCCATCCTGAGGAATGATCCCATTGTCCCCATCGGCCATGTCGTCGATGAGAGGGTTGGATCCCGTAGCCTTGTTCGGTGTGCAGATGGTCGCCCCGCCAGTGCCAACCGCGCCTCCCGCCGGAGGTCCGCCAGCAGAGTCGGGGATTGCCCCGGCACCTCCCACGGCGATTCCGCCCCCGGGGCCAATCACGCCTCCTGCTCCGCTGTTTCCACCATTGGCGCTGTTAACTCCAATCTTGGCAATCGAGCCACCGGCTCCCGAATTCGTAGGGCCGTGGCCATTCGAGTAGCAGAGGTTGTTGCTTGCGCACCAGTACCCATAGGGACAAAGTCTGTCCCCCAAGGAGCACGCCTCCTGCCCGTCTTTGGGATGCGGGTCGTAGCTGCACGCAGCGCCGACGCCCGCCAGAGCAAGAGCCAGTGAGAAACACAGCCTGACTTGCGAACGCATCAGAAAGCCCCCTGTGCGGAAACTCCGGCACCGCCGGGCAACACCGTCGGGGTCAGGGCGACGCTGGGCCCACTCGCGGAGGCTGCGCCGAAGCCGTAGAGCACGGCACCGGTCGCCACCAAGGCCGCGCCAACCCCGTAGCCCACATACTGCAAGGTCTCGAAAAGCCTGCCCGTGTTGGCGATCTTCGGATCGAAGCGCGTACCATTCTGAATCGAGTCGGAATAGGCCTTGGCTTCAGCACCACAGATTATCGCCCCTGTCACCGCGACCAGGCCGGTTACGCCGGTGATGATCCCGGCTACGCGCAGTCCCTGACCTGACTGGGTTGCTGCGGGTGCAGGTGTCGCTTGGGCTTGGACGTAGACAGGCGCAGGCTGGGGAACAGCAGCTGGCGGTGCGTAGTAGGGTTCCGCCGGCGGCGCGTACAATGGTTCGACCGGCGGCGCTGGAGACGCGGCCGCGGGGTTTGCTGCCGGAGCCGGGGCTGGATACGGGGCCGCAACCGGTGCCGGGGCCAGAACTGGGGCAGGCGCAGGAATCGGTGCCGGCGTGGTCGCNNAGCACCCTTATGCGCTCTTCAACTTCAGCGCGCTGCGGACTCTTCGGCGCCTTGATCAGGTAGTTCTTGTAAAGGTCGATGGCGCGCTTCGTGTCGCCCTTGCGCCGATAGGCTTGCGCCATGTTGAAAAGGAAGGTGGGATCGCTGCGGATGGCGTAGGCCTTCTCGAATTCGCTGGCCGCTTCATCCCAGCGACCCACGTCGAAGAACTGTCGTCCCTTGCGAAAATGCTCGCGCGCCTCTTGTGTCGCAGCATCATCCCCACGCGCGACCCGTACGTGCAGCGCTAGCCCCAGCATCAGGCTGGCGGACACTAACAGTGCAAGCTTGGCTCTCATTGAGGCACCTCTCGGGGATACTAGCCCAATCCAGAAGTGAGCAATTTACATCAAAACCCGAGCATAAGCGATTGGCGACTTCGGTGGGCAGAAGCTGGTTCGGGCTGATATGCGGGCAGGAGGAACGGTCGTCCAGACCGCAGACTACCCTGGAGGCGCGGTTCCATGCGTGGTATCGCCCGGGTTCGAGACGCGCGATCCGCAAGACCACAGCGAGCGGCAGGAATGGTTTTGCACTGGTGATGGTGCGCCCGTCGGTCGACGTTTGTGACAGCTTGGGGGCCTCGCACATCCAATCGGCTATGAGGGTCTATTCCCATCCAAGCCCGTCCCGAAGAGGACAACCCATGAGCATCAATTGTGTTCACATCCAGTGGCGTCGGGCGTTCGTCCTGTCCGCAGCCATCGCGTTGGCGGCATGCTCAAGCTCGTCGACCACGAATGATGCTGGACGGACCTCGGGCGGAAGCGGGGGCACGACTTCGCCGAGTTCGGGCGGAAGCACCGCTCGCCTTGACGCCGCGGTCGCGAGCACGGGGGGAGCTACGGTCGGCAGCGGGGGATCGACAACCAGCAGCAACACGGGTGTCGATGCCGCGCAGTCAGACAGTCGAGCAACGGGCGGGACCGGGGGTGGCGCCAGCGCAGCGGATGGCGCTGCCGGCCAGTCAGGTGGCGATGCGCCGGCAGCCGGCGGCACCCAGATCGACGCCGCCATCGCGGACGGGCCGAGCGACGCGCAAGCGGATGTCGGCACCTTCGGCGACCGGGGCATTGACGGGGACGGCGGCGGGGGTGGCGATGCCGGAGCCACGAACGACAGCCGACCTTTCGAAAACACGGATGCCCACCTGTTGGCCGATGTCTCAGGTTCGGTCGACGTCGCAAATCCAGCCTCCATCGACGCCGGCTCCAATGTCTTTGTCCGGCCTGCTGACGGAACCGGGACGGTCTTTCTCTCCTCGTGGGGCGAACCAAACGGAAGCGACGCCGACGAATATGTCTACGACGATTTCACTCCGGCGGCGGACGGCAACATCTCCCAGGTGCTCTGGCGCGGCGCCTATATGAACAATCAACTTTACACGACGGCGGTTACGCACTTCACCATCACGTTCTACGACTCCGCCGCCGGGGGGTTCCCCAACGTCACCAATCCCCAACTACCCGAGACCTATCTCGCCTTCTATGATACCAACGCAAACGCTGGGGAAGCCGTGGCAGGAAGCTTCGGTGGGGTGACGATGTACGACTACCAGTACTATCTTTCGACGCCGTTCCACGTTGTCGCGGGAACGAAGTACTGGATCAGGATAGAAGCCTCACAAAACGGCATCCCCGACTGGGGCATCGCCCGGGGCACGGGAGGAGATGGCACGCATTTCATGTTCTTTACCGGCTTGGCGCGCTTCGCCACTGCCCCGGGGGATGTCGCCTTTACGCTTCGCTGAGGGATTCCGGCCCGGGGTGCCGGCAGCTTGGCGCTTTCACCCGAGCCGCGAACGGGGGCATTCGACCCTTTCGCGCGCGGTGCGTATCTCCGACTGAGCCGCTCCGCTGATTTCGCTGCGCGTTCGCGTTTGGCGTGTGCCGCAGGGGCAACGAGGTTCCGAGAATGCGCAGGATATGCGCGTTTGGCTGACCTGGGCTTGCGCGCAGGACTCAATTTCGGACCTAGTCGCTCCTGTTTCAACAAATACCGAGGCTGAGGCTGCGTGTCGCGTGTGTTGCGCGCTGTCGTCGTTTGGCGCTTTTTTGGAACGCGAAGTTTTCTTGTCACGGGGTTTGATCTGTTCGCATCGGATACAAAGTTTGCGTTTCATCGCGGGACAGGGTGCAGAGAGCCTTCTGGAAACTGAATAGAGGAGTAAGAAAATGCTGCAGAAAAGAACTGGATTCCAAGTACTGGTGACACTCCTTCTTGGCGTGAGCCAAAGCGCATGGGCGCAATCCAGCCCACCTCAGCCGCCTGGAGCGGCGGACGGACAGCCCTCAAGGTCACCTCTGCCATTCCGAGCGACAACTAACGCCCAGCGCAGAGCTGCAGCAGCTACTTCGGCCGCGGCTCGGGCCGAGGCCCTTGCTCAGGCGCAAGAGCCTCGAATGACTCCCGCAGCCGGAAATCGGTTTCATGCATTGACGCCGATGCCGATGGCCGCGGCGATTCCGGCAGCGAACGCCGACTACTTTGGCGTAGCGAACTATGCGAACAGCCCCCTGCCGGCCGGGAACCTTACGGCCATCACTGTGCTCGATGGCGGGAGTGGCTACTCCAGCCCCATTGTGATCATTGTCGACCCCGTGTGCACGACGCCGGCTGGCGTAAGCACGGCGGCTACGCTCGTGGGCGGAGTGATCACCGCTATCGCGGTGCCGGCGCCCCCGCTCACCGGGTGCATCGCTCCTCAGGTTTTGATCGCCGACACGGCTCCGGGAATCGGTTCCGGCGCCATGGCGTCCGCAAGCATCGGGGGACCTCTCACCGGCGGCATTCCAAAGTTTACGGATCCGCTCGCTACCTTGCCTATCGCCGTACCCGATACCGTCTCCTTCCCGGGCAGCGACTACTACGAGATCTCTCTGACCCAGTATTCACAGAAGCTCCATTCCTCCCTCGCCGCGACCACGCTGCGGGGATACGTGCAGGTCAACAACGGAACCGATGCGACGGGAGCCAACACCGTCGCGCCTCCCGCCCAACAGTATCTGGGCCCACTGATCCTTGCGCGCCGCGGACGCCCGGTTCGCGTCACCTTCCACAACAATCTGCCCACGGGCGCTGGCGGGAATCTATTCATTCCGGTCGATACCACCTACATGGGCGCTGGCAAGGGGCCTGATGGAACGCCGTATCTGCAGAACCGGGCCACGCTGCACCTCCACGGCGGCGCCACGCCCTGGATCAGCGACGGCACGCCCCACCAGTGGACCGTGCCGGCTGGCGATGCGACTGCGACCAATTTTCCACGCGGCGACAGCACGCAGTTCGTACCGGACATGTTCTTCGATTCAACCGGCAAAGTGGTGCCGGTCCCTCAGTGCACCACGACGCTGACGACCAACTGCTGGCCCACGGCTATTCCGGCCGGGCTCTCGAATGATCCAGGTCCTGGTGCGATGACCTTCTACTGGACCAACCAGCAGGGCGGTCGTCTGATGTTCTATCACGACCACGCCTATGGACTGACCCGACTCAACGTCTACTCGGGCGAAGCCGCTGGCTACCTGTTGGTGGATCCGGTGCAGGAGAACCTCTTGGCCGCGGCAACCGTGCCTGGCACCATCGGGACGACCCCGGACTTGGCACACGTGGTTCCTCTCGTGATCCAGGACAAGACCTTCGTGCCGTCCGCGGCGCAACTGGCCGCCGAGGATCCAACCTGGATTTGGGGCAACGCAGCGGCAGCAAGCGGAAGCAACGGCGATCTCTGGTTCCCGCACGTGTATACGCCCAATCAGAACCCCAGCGACCTGAGCGGGGCGAATCCCTTTGGTCGTTGGGACTACGGCCCGTGGTTCTTCCCGCCGCAAACCCAGCTGACCGCAGCCAATCCACCGACAGCGGTGACCATTCCCTGTTCGTCCGCGGGTTACCCGGGACAGACTCTGCAATGCCCGATCACTCCCAATCCTTCGGGCACACCTGAGGCGTTCATGGACACGCCGGTGGTGAACGGCGTGGCGTATCCCGTCCTTCACGTAGAGGCGGCGCCGTATCGTTTCCAGATTCTCAACGCCGGCAACGACCGCACTATCAACCTTTCGCTGTTCGTGGCGGATACCACTGTGGCGTGCCCCGCGGGCGTGGCGCCCGGTTGCGAAGTGAAGATGGTGCCCGCGGTGAAGACCACCGGTTTCCCCAGCACCTGGCCAACCGACGGACGGGACGGCGGCGTACCAGATCCCCTGACGGCAGGGCCCTCGTTTGTGCAGATCGGCACAGAGGGAGGCCTTTTGCCAGGCGCGGCCATCATCCCGCCAACGCCAGTCGGCTACGAGTACAACCGACGAAGCATCACGGTGCTCAATATTTCCACGCACGGACTGTTGCTCGGCCCTGCCGAGCGAGCGGACGTCATCGTCGACTTCTCCGCGTTCGCGGGCAAGACGCTTATCCTCTACAATGACGCCCCGGCTCCGGTGCCGGCGTTCGACTCGCGCATCGACTATTACACGGGCGACGTGGATCAGGTTTCCTCGGGCGGTGCGCCGCCGACCCAGCCGGGCTACGGCCCCAACACCCGCACCATCATGCAGATCATCGTGGGCGGCACGTCGGCGACGTCGAACAGCTTCAACCTGGCCGGTTTGCAATCGACTCTGCCGAGCATCTTCAAGCAGATCGCGTACGTCGACAGCACCTTGGCTCCGACGCCGGCCATCGTTCCCCAGCCGACCTATCCGGCAGCCTCTGGCGGAAACTCGCCAACGGCGACCTACGCGAGAATCTCTGACAACTCCATCACGTACACTCCTATCGGAGCAACCGCGCCCATCACCGTCAACTACGAACAGAAGGCCATCCAGGAACTGTTTACCTTCGACTACGGCCGCATGAACGCAACCATGGGCGTTGAGATTCCGCTGACGACCTTCCTGACCCAGACGACCATTCCGTACGGCTACATTGATTGGCCGACGGAAGTCTTGCAGGACGGACAGACACAGTTCTGGAAGATCACCCACAACGGCGTGGATACGCACTTCATCCATTTCCATTTGTTCAATGTCCAGGTCATCAACCGCATCGGCTGGGACGGCGCTGTGAAGCCGCCGGATGCCAACGAGCTCGGTTGGAAGGACACCGTGCGCATGAACCCGCTGGAAGACATCGTGGTGGCTCTGCAGCCCGTGCGGCCGCAATTGCCCTGGCCTCTCCGGGACAGCATTCGTCGTACCGACGTCACCATGCCTGCCATGCCGGCCAACCCAGACATGACGGGTCTTGACCCGAACAATCTGGCCGTCAGCACCGCCAACCAGCCGCTGAACTTCGGTTGGGAATATGTGTGGCACTGCCACATTCTCGGCCACGAAGAGAACGACATGATGCGGCCCATGCTGTTCCAGGTCGCGCCTCCTGCGCCTGCAAGCCTTCTGGCAGCAGCCTCAGGCAACCAGGTGCAACTCACCTTCACGGATATGTCCGCGAGCGAGAGCGGATTCACTCTCCAGAAGAGCGTGAACGATCCCACCTTCGCGGCGCCAACGACCATCGCTCTGGCTCCCAGTGCTGCGGCTGTCGGTACCACCCAAGTGGGAACCTCGTTCGGTGCGACCATGCCGTACACGGACAATGTAGCGCCGCCCGACCCGAACACCGGAACGGTCTACTACTACCGCGTGCGTGCTGATGACAACTTCCAGCCCACCAGTCCGACTTCGTACGCCCCCTGGGTCGCCCAGACGATGTCTTCGGGCTGGTCGAACCTGGCGACGTTGGCCAGCACCTCGATGACGATCAGCGCGCCGACCATAGTGTACGGCCAGGATGGAGTGGTGACGGTGGCGGTTTCGGCTCCCCAGGGGCTGGTGGTCGTCGGCAATGTGACCTTGACCGTGGACGCCGGGGTCCCACTGACCCAAGCGTTGAGCGCGGGCGTGGCGGTCTTCACCATCACAAAGCCAACGGCAGGCAGTCATGCCCTGGCGGCCAGCTTCGTGGCCCAGGCAGGATTCCTCGCCAGTACGGCGACGGGAACTCTGCTGGTAACCCAGCTTGCGGCAAGTGTCACCCCCAACGCAGCCAGCAAGGCCTACGGCACGCTTGATCCGGTCTTGACCGGCGTTCTCACGGGATTCCTCCCGGCCGACGGTGTGACCGCAACCTATGCACGCACGATCGGGGAAACCGTGGCGGGTAGCCCGTACACCATCAGCGCCACGCTGGCGCCGGTAGCCGTGCTGAGTAACTACCTCATCACCTACAACACGGCGCCCTTCACTATCACCCCAGTCGGGCTCACGATTACTGCGAGCAATGCGACGCGGGCCTATGGTGCCGCCAACCCAGTGTTTGCGGCGACCTACGCTGGATTCGTGAATGGCGACACCGCGGCTTCTCTCAGCGGCACGCTCGCCTGCACGACGACGGCGACCGCCGCCAGCCTGCCGGGAACCTATCCCATCACTTGCTCCGGCCAGTCTTCCGGCAACTACGTGATCACGTATGTTCCTGGAACGCTGACCATTACCCAGGGAGCGCTCACGATTGCCGCTAACAATGCGACGCGGGCCTACGGTGCTCCTGACCCAGTATTCTCGGCGACCTACGCGGGATTCGTGAATGGCGACACGCCGGCCGTGCTCACCGGCACACTGGTTTGCGCTTCGACAGCAACTGCCACCAGCCCACCAGGGACCTATGCCATTGGCTGCGCTGGGCAGTCCTCCTCCACCTACGTGATCACCTATGTCGCTGGAACGCTGACCATTACGCGAGCTCCGCTGACCATCACAGCAAACAATGCGACGCGGGCCGCGGGTGCTCCCAACCCGGTGTTCACGGCGACGTACGCAGGATTCGTCAATGGGGAAACAGTGGCCGTGCTCACCGGCACGCTCGCCTGCGTGACAACGGCGACCACCACCAGCCTGGCAGGGACCTATCCCATTACCTGCTCTGGCCAGTCCTCCATCAACTACGCGATCACCTATGTACCGGGGACGCTAACCGTCACAGGTGCAGCGGCACCCATCCTGTCGGTGTCACCGACTGCCTTGACCTTCACCTCGCCGGCCCTGGTGACATCCGCGGCGCAGGCCGTGACGGTGTCCAACGTGGGGACCGCTCCGCTCATCATTACAAGCATCACCCGAACCGGGACAAATCCGGGCCGGTTCGCATCCACCAACGTGAATTGCCCCATTGGCGGCACAGGTCTGGCGGTTGGCGCCAGCTGCACGGTCAATGTGACGTTCACACCTAATGCAACCGCTGTGACTCGAACCGCTTCGCTGAATGTGAACGTGAGCGCACCAGCGACTTCCAAGTCTGTGTCGCTGACCGGGAATACCGTTCAGCCAAGCCTGGGCGTTACGCCAGCCTCAATCGCCTTCGGAAGTCAGGCGATCAATACGACCAGCGCGGCTCAAGCGATTACTGTGACGAATACGGGCACGGTGGCTGTGGCGTTCAACAGTGTCACGTTGGGCGGAAACAATCCGGGGAGTTTCGTGCTTAGCAACAGCTGCGGCACGGGACTTACGCCAGGTAACAGCTGCACGATCAACGTATCGTTCCGGCCGACCCGCAGAGTGGCCCGCTCGGCAACTGTGGTGATCCGGGACAACGCGGCAGGGAGTCCACAAAGGGTGACCCTGACGGGTACGGGAATCTAGAAGGGGACTGCCCTCCCCAGCTCACAACGGGCCGGCAAAGCCGCTCGCGGATCGCTTCCGCGGGCGGCTTTCGCTCATCCCCCTGATCAAGACCGAGGACACCATCAGGAAGATCTTGGCCGCGATGNNGGGGGCCGAGTCGTGATGGGCGATTCCGACGAACGCGCGGCAATCGATCTCCCGCTGGTCTTCGCAGCAGCCCCGGGTGTTTCCTGCTGCTCGCGCCCGACCAAGGCGACGCTCTCTGGTTGCCCAGTCGATGAGGCGACGTATACTTTCACGAGCCGCATGGATGCCTCGCTGAGCACGCTCGTCGCGCACCTCCTCGATGGAGACTCCGAGGCCGCGCTCGCGGAGGCGCGCAGGGTGCGGGCATCGCAACCCGACGGGCAGCGTTTGCTGGTTGAAGGGCTCGAGGCCGCCATGGATGGCATGAGCGCCAAGTGCACGACCGAGCAGTTCAACCTGCTGGAGATCATGCTAACCGGCCGCGCGGCGATGGCGGTGGCGCGCGAGGCGTTTCCCGAGGGCGCGATTCCTGGCACGCGCGGCACGGTGGTCATCGCCACACCGCAGGGCGACGTCCACGATCTGGGCAAGAACATCACTAGGATGGTGCTCACCACCAAGGGCTTCCGGGTCGTTGATTGCGGCAAGGACTGCCCCGTCGCTGAGATGGTCGCCGCCGCCGCGCGCGAACAGGCTTTCGCCGTGCTGGCAAGCGGGCTCATCAGTCCTGTCGTTCCGCTGGTGCGCCAGCTGCGCGGACTGCTGCGCGAGCGTGGCCTCTCCAATGTAGCAGTCGTGGCTGGCGGAGCTGCTCTCAAGCAGTGCACGGCGGAGGCGTTGAACGTCGACTACGTTGCTCGTGATGCCTTCGACTGCGTCCACTTCCTGGAAGGGCTACGTCGATGACCGGGCTCGAGCGAATCCTTGCGGCGGTTCATTTCAGCCCCAGCGACAGGGTTCCGGTCATCCCGCAGATCTTCGGGCACGCCGCGAGAATCGCGGGGGTGCCTCTGGAGCGCTATCTTGCGGACGCCACGGTTCTGGCCCAGTGCCAGATTGCAGCTCTGGAGCGCTACCGCCACGATGCGGTCTTCGCCCTGTTGGACGTCAACGTAGAAACCGAAGCGCTGGGCTCTCGCCTGCGTTTCCCCAAGGACGGCTATCCGTCGGTCGAGCACTTTGCAATCGAACACCCGGCCGCCGTCGCCGAGCTTGCAATCCCGGATCCCAGCAGGGCTGGCCGCATGCCCGTTCTCCTGGAGGCGGCCCGGCTGCTCAGGCAGCGGTTGGAAAATCGCGTGCTGGTAGCGGGTTGCGTGCTGGGACCGATGACCCTGGCTTGCCAGCTGCTCGGGGCCGAACGCGCCCTCTTTGCGGCGGTGGACGAGCCGGAAGCCTTCGAGCGGTTGCTGGATTTCGCTGCGGATGTGGCGGTGAGATTTGGGCAAGCGCAGCTGGAAGCCGGAGCGCACCTCTGCGTCGTGTTCGATCCCTCGGCTTCCCCGGCGGTCGTGCCGCCGACGCTTTTCCGCGAGCTCTTGGCCCCGAGGCTGCGGCGGCTGTGCGATGCGCTCAAGCGCAAGGGCAGCCCTGTCACCTGGCTGCACATCGCTGGACCGGTCGAGCCCATCTTGCCGCTCTACCCGGACTGTCGCGTGGACATCGCCAACATCGACTACTGTGTCGATCCAAAACGCGCGCGGGCAGCGGTTCCTCGGCTGTGCCTGGATGGAAACATCCGCTCCTTGGCGTTTGTCGACTCGGAACCAGAAGAAATCACGGCGGCGTGCTTGCGGGTCCTCGACGGGGCGGGGCCGGGCTTCATCCTCTCTTCGGGGTGCGAGATCCCGCTCGAGGCCCGACCAGAGTGCGTTCAGGCTCTCGTAGATGCAGCAAGGAAGCGCAGCAGCCAACTGTGACCGCCGTTGTACGAGCCCGATGCGGGGTCCGATCGCAGACCATCCAGGCGGCACCCGGCGCGACCCTTCGGCGGACCTTGGAAGACACCGACCTGCGGGTCCGCACCGGCTGCAACGGAAATGGTTCGTGCGGGCTCTGCCGGGTTCGAATACTGTCGGGAGCGGTATCGACGCCGACATCTGAGGAAATGCTCAACCTCGGTCCCGCTCTTGTGGGATCCGGCCTGCGCCTCGCCTGCCAGGCGCTGCCTGTGGGCGATGTGGAAATCGAGGTGGTGAACCTTGCGCCCGCCTCGGTGTGGCGCCCCATCCCGCCCGAGGCACTTTGCAGCCCCGCGCGTCCAGCAGTCACTTCCCCGATTGGCTCGGCGCGAATCTCCAAGATCGCTGTCGATGTAGGGACAACCAATCTTTGCCTCGCACTCTGGAGTGACGAAGGTCACGGGCGGTTGGCGGCACGACGCGGACCGAACCCTCAGTCGGGCTTTGGCTCGGATGTTGTGACCCGGTTGCAAGCGGCCCACGATCCTGCGGCGGCGCGAGAGCAGGCTCACGCCATTGAACTTGCAGTGGCCGAGGCGCTGCGAGACGTGACCGTGAGTGACGGACTTGAAACGGCCGCCCGCCTCACCATCGTCGCGGTAGGAAACACGGCGATGCTTTCCCTGCTTCAGGGATCGCAAGGTGGTTTGCTGGACCCGGAAACCTGGGCAGGTCCAGCAACCTGGCTATCGGAAAGGCAACTCCGCTGGCACCTCGGCGCTGCCTGTGAGGCCGTGGTGCACCTGGTGCAGCCGCTGGGCGGGTTTGTTGGCTCGGATCTTATCGCCGCTGTCCTTGCCGCGAACTTGCTGCCGGGCGAATTCCCGGCCCTGCTGCTCGATTTCGGGACCAACACCGAGATCGCACTGTGGGATGGCGAGATCTTGTGGGTGACCAGCGCTGCTGGTGGCCCTGCCTTCGAGGGCAGTGGTATGCGCTGTGCGGTGCCGGCGGATGCAGGTGCGATCTATCGGGTCTGGGGAGGAACGCCGTTGCGCTTCGAGGTGATGGGAGGCGGCGAAGCAAAAGGAGTCTGCGGTTCCGGGCTGGTCGACTGGGTCGCACGCCTTCGCCAGGCCGGTGCGCTGTCGAGCCGAGGCAATCTGGTTGACCAGGCGAGGGAGGGAGCGCTATCGCTTGGAGGGAAAGGGAACGAAATTCTTCTCTGCAAGCGTGACGTCGACGTCTTCCAACGAGCCAAGGCTGCCATCGGCGCAGGAGTGCAGCTGCTTGTGCGTCGTGCGGGGATTGCATGCCAGGACCTACGCCGCATCGTCACCACTGGCCTATTCGGCCGGTCGCTAGACGTCGCGAACGCCCAAGCCATCGGCCTGCTTCCGGCGATTGCGCCCCAGCGAGTGGAATCCTACGACAACCTCGCACTTGCCGGCTGCGAGATCGTGCTCACCTCTGCCGACGGATCGCGCACCATCGAGACGCTGCGCAGGCGCACGCGCCTTCTGAATCTTGGCCAATGCGCCGAGTTCGAGGAACTGTTCGTGCAAAGCCTGTTCCTTGCGCCCATGGGAGTCGAGCCATGAGCGTGGCCTCCGAGCGTCTCACGGCCGTGCTGCGAGCTGTGCAGTACTTGAGCAACTTGTCTCCCGAACAGGATGCTTGGGCGGAGCTGGCGCAGGCGCTGAGCAGCTTTTTTGGCTGCGAGTTCGTGCTGGTCGTGCAAGCCAACCAAGGTGGCGAGCCGGTGCTTGTCCGCAGCCTTCTTTCCCGTGAGATCTCTGTCGCTGACATCCTTCGCCAGGCGCGCGACGAGATGCGATCGGTACTTGCCAGTGGTTTTCTTGGCTCGCTGGTCCTTTCCGCTCCGGCCTGCTCGCTGGCCATGCTTCCTTTGCCTCGCGATCGCCGAACCGCTGGCGTCGCGATTGTCGGGCGGGTGAGCCAGGAACCCTTCTCGAAGGACGAGTTGGAGATTCTGCTCGCATTGGGCGGCTTGTTCGGAAACGTTGTCTCGAGGCTGGAGACCGAGAGGGAACTCCGGGATCACCGGAAGAGCCTGGAGGCAACCGTCACCCAACGCACCTCCGAACTTGCGGCCAGCAACCACCGCTTGCTCGAAGAATCGGCGGTCAGGCGGCAAGCCGAAGTGGCGCTAGAGCAGGCGCACGCCGAGCTGGAGCAGATCTTTGAAACTGCCGGCGACGGCGTGTGGGTGCTTGATTGCGACGGCAAGATCCTAAGGGTTAACGCGACCCGCGCACGCCGAATTGGGCGCTCATCGCTCGAACTGGTTGGGCGCATCTGCCGCGACGTCGCTCCCTGCTGCGACTGCGGTGCTGAGTCTTGCCCGCTCACGCGCGTCGCAGACGGGGCGGCTCGGGTGGAATCCGAGGTCAGACGGGACTACCCCGAAGGAAGCCGGGACGAACTGGTCGTCAGCACGCCCTTTCGCGCCAAGGATGCGACCTTGCTGGGAATCGTGCAGGTGTTCCACGACATCACCGAACGCAAGCGGGCGGAACAAGCGCTGCGCCAGAGCGAAACCGAGTTGAGGGAGTCAGACCGGCGCAAGAGCGAGTTCATGGCCATGCTTTCCCACGAGCTGCGCAACCCGTTGGCGCCCATCCGCAACAGCCTGTACGTCCTTGAACGGGCCGCCCCAGGTAGTGAACAGGCGAGTCGCGCGAATGCCGTGATCAAACGCCAGGTCGAGCATCTGGCCGGTTTGGTCGACGACCTGCTCGACATCACGCGTATCAGCCGAGGGAAGATCCGACTTGAACGGCGGCGGGTTGAGCTGAACGATCTCGTTCGTCGAACGGTCGACGACCACCGCTCGCTCTTCGAGGAAAATGCAGTCCATCTGGATTGCAAGCTCGGTCCAGAGCCGCTGTTCGTAAACGCCGATCCTACCCGTCTTGCGCAGGTGGTAGGCAACCTCCTGGGAAACGCGGCCAAGTTCGCGGGCCATGGAGGCCTTGCCCAGGTCAGCGTTTCCACGGAGCCGGGAACCAGAAGCGCCACTATCCTCGTGGCTGATAGCGGGGCAGGCATGACCAAAGAGACGCTCGCCCGTTTGTTTGAGCCATTCATGCAAGGCGAAGCGACGCTCGATCGCAGCAAGGGTGGGCTCGGTCTGGGCCTGGCTCTCGCCCGGGAACTGGTCAGGCTCCACGGCGGCGAGATTCGGGCTCACAGCGACGGCGCAGGCCGGGGAGCCCAGTTCACAGTGAGTCTTCCGCAAGCCGAGAACCAGGACGCTCCCGGGGAGCCGGCCGCTGCCGATCGCGTTTCCACCGGCCGGCGCGTGCTGATCATAGAGGACAACGTCGATGCCGCCACCAGCCTGCGCGAGGTGCTCGAGCTGGACTCACACCAAGTCGCGGTGGCGCACGACGGCCCTGCGGGACTGGCCATGGCGAGTACCTTCCATCCTGAGGTCGTGCTCTGTGACATCGGTCTTCCGGGGATGAATGGCTACGACGTTGCCCGCGCATTTCGGGCTGACGAAGCGCTCAAGCGCACGTTCCTCGTGGCTCTGAGCGGCTACGCTCTCCCCGAGGACTTGCAGCAGGCGGCGGAGGCGGGCTTCGAGCGGCACCTGGCCAAGCCACTCGGAATGCAAGCGCTGCAAGACCTGCTCTCGTCGTTGCCAGAGGGACGTGAGCTTGACGTCGAAGGTGGCAGCGAACTGCGAGGGCAAGACGGACTGGGGACGGATAGCACCGCACGTTGACCTCGACAGCGCGGCGCTGCTGACCCGGATCTGGCCCCTTGCGAGACACGCCGGCACGAAGTTTGGCTTCGATGATCTTCATGCGCTCTATGTGCTTGGTAGGCCGGGCCCACGGGCGAGAGGGTTCTCCGCAACGCCTCTTGCCCACGGCTTCGCACAGAGGATTTGATCGAGGGTGGCGAGCCTGAGTCCGTGAGTCTTGGCCAGCGCCACGAGGTAGGCATCGGTGACATCCGCATGGCTGGACACCACTGGGATACGATCGACGCGAAGATCATCAGCGATGAATCGGCTGCCCTTGCGCGACGTCAGGTCGCCGAGCGCAGCCAATGCGTCGTCCGGCGCAGCCCGGTAACCTGGGCTCAAACTGACGCGCAGGAACCCAAGTTCGGCCAACGGACAGG
>PMBY01000007.1 GCA_003153875.1 Myxococcales bacterium
ATTGGCCTTTTCCTGTGAATAATTCTTCAAGACAGACTCCACCTTGGTCCTTCTGGGTTCAGTGGGTTTCAACGCAGGCACCATAACGACGAAGGCAGTATGGCCAGCCGAAAGGAAAAGATCAACACGTCCCAGGCCGCGTTCACGTTGCTCTTCGCCGTGATGGCTACGCTACCGCCACCAGTTCCACTCCCCCCACAGAAACTGGCCGAGCATGTTCCGGAGCAGTTCTTATAGCCGGTCGTGCATGTTCCGGTCATCACGCAGGTTCCGTCGCCGCCGTCCTGATACCCGGTCGTGCAGGTTCCACTGACCACGCACGTCCCTGTCCCGCCATTGTGGTATCCGGTCGAGCAGGTTCCGCTGACTACACGAGCCAGTTCATCGGCAGCCCAAACTGAAGCCTACTGGCATCGCCAGACCTGCCGACGAGCACTAGCACGATCACCAGATGGCGTCGAGAGACGGCGCCAGTTCACTCGCCAGCGAGAAGGCACGGGAGCTCCGTCGTCGGCCATCTTCTCGCCCCTTGTGCCCGGATGCCCGGTCCTACTCCCGCTTCGGCGGCGGCGCCACCAGGACCTGCCGGAGCGAGCGTTTGCCAGCGACCACTTCGGCGGTCAGGGCGGTCAGTTCAGCCATTGACCGGGTGGTATCTTGGGGCCTGGTCGACACCCCGCCTTCCTTGACTGTCGCCCCGAATGTCGTCACCACGAAGATGCGCGTGACCTCGGCGCGCTCGGCCGGAAAAGCGGCGCCGTAGATCTCAACCAAGTCGATCACGTCTCGGGGCGCCTGGCCGCGCAGTACCGCCGTGGCCCATGCGCCGAGGAACTTGGCCTGGGAGTTCCTGATCGTCCCCAGCACAGCCGCCGGGCTGACGCCGGGGGGAAGCCGGTTCGGGGCAAAGGGAGCGTAGAAGGCATCAGGCGCCGCCCGGCCAGCCAGCGTATGCGACTGGGCCATGCGGTAGATGACCGTGGCCGCCACACCCGGATCGGCGAGGAGGTCGCGTCCCGGCCGGAGGGTCGATCCGTCCTGTTTTAGGACATATCGGTTTTCGCGCACATTGGCGAAAATCTCACGTTGAGCGCTCGAACCCTCGTATTCCTGAACTACGCCAGCCGGGCTCGAGCCCACCCGCCACTCACGCGCGATGACTTCCATGGCAATGCGGTAGCTCTCGACAAGCACCGGTGGAGGCGCGGCCCCGGCAGAGAGAGCACCACCCGTGGCGACGAAATGCGCGACGAAGGTGGCCAGGCGGCCGGACAGGGTTTGCACCAGCGCCTTGTCGGCAGAAAGATTGGCCGGCAAGCCAATCCACAGCAAGTCTGGGTGCGGCTGCACGCCGCCGAACATCTTGGGCAATGCCAGGCCAAGCCCGTAAGGCAACCGCTCAATCCCCAGCACTAGACAGGTCGGCTCTGCAGCGTTCCGACGCGCGGCTGCCGAAAAATGTTGGCCGTCGACGGTGGCCTCGCGAACGAACTGCTTCGCCAGATAGACGGTGCGCATCATCTCAAAAGCAAAGGTCGACTCAAGCAACCAGGGCAGTGGCTGCACGGCCTCGTCTTTGATGTCCAGACGGCGCACGACAGGAAGTGCGCCATCCACCTTTCCCGCGACCGGCGCGAACAGCATGAATGAATCCGCAGGACCGAGTGGTTTCTCTGAATCGGTCGGACAGCCGGCCCAGACCAAGACGGCGAGATAGGCAGCCACGCGAGTCGAGTGCCTCGACATCGCCAGCCACTCTATCATCCTCCCGGACGGGATCCGACTGCGTTGACGGTGATGCAGACCGGGGCGTATTGGCAAAGGAGTTTCCCCTATTGTGCCCCCTTCTCTCCTTCCAACGCCGCCACTTTTGCAAGCCGGCGCCTGAAGCGTTCGTCACCCTTGAACTGGGCGCGCAGGAAGGTCTGGACCAACTCCCAGGNNAGCCTCCCCGGTGACCTGGCCGCCCAAGCACATGACGTTCATGTCGTCGTCCTCTACACCCTGGTGAGCGGAAAAGGACTCCGTGATCAACGCCGCACGCACGCCGGGTATCTTGTTGGCCACCACGCAGGCCCCGACCCCGCTACCGCAAATGGCCACGCCGCGGGTGACCTCGCCCGTCGCCACGGCCCTGGCCAGCGGCACAACGAAATCCGGGTAGTCGTCTCCCACAACCAGCTCATGGGCGCCGAAGTCCACCACGTCATGCCCGGCGGCCTTGAGGGCCGACGTCAGTTTCACCTTCAACTCAAAGCCACCATGGTCTGCAGCTACTCCAATGCGCATCAGCTCTCCTGTGTGCTCACTCAACGCTTTTCCAACCTGCATCCCTCGTGCCGGTGCTGGCCCACAGCAGCTGTTGCGGTCGGGCGCCGTGATTGAATGCGCGCTGCCAGCGTGGGTTGCTCAACTGGTCGAAATGCGACTTGCAGATGGGGGACATCACGGATCGTTCTGCTTTGCTGATGGCCTTCCAATGACACCGGCTTGGATGATTTCCACGCGATGGTTGGCTCTTGGATGATTTTGCGAGGGGCCTTCGGCCAGCACCATAACCCCATCTGCCAAGCCTTCATGCTGTGCCCACTGTCGCGCAAAGCTGTTCCAGTCTTGCGGCGGCTCCTTCGCGCGAACCGGAGAGACTCCGTACGAGAACTGCAATCCCTGACAGGTTCTTTCTTCGATGCTGACGGCTGCGATCCACACGGGCAGCATGAAGCGGGAGACCATCCGTGCGGTGCGTCCGGTAAGGGTGGGCACGATGACCGCCGTCGGGGCGAGGTGAGCTACGGTGTCACTCACAGTGCGCGAGACGAGGTCCACGAGATCAACGTCGCCATCGCGGGTGTACTCGGGAAATGCCTCGCGAACGCGGACTGCGGAGCGACTTGGCTCGGTCGCGGCCGCTATCTTGGCGAGCATAGTTACTGCCGCGACCGGAAATTCTCCCATCGCCGATTCTTCGGAAAGCATCACGCAGTCTGTGCCGTCCAGGATGGCGTTGGCGACATCGGTGGATTCAGCCCGGGTAGGGCGGTGGTGGTACACCATCGACTCCAGCATTTGCGTGGCGGTGATCACTGGTTTTCCAAGCATGTTGGCCTTTCTGGTCAACTGCTTCTGGACCACGGCGATCCTCTCGATAGGGGTCTCGACCCCTAAGTCGCCACGAGCGATCATGATCCCGTCGGCCGCCTGCAGGATCTCATCGATGTGAACCAGAGCTCCGGCTCTCTCAATCTTGGCGACGATGAACGGGCGATGCCCCAGCTCTGCCGCCGCCCCTCTCACCAAGTCAACGTCGCTAGCCGACTCCACGAAGGACTGGCTGACGGCATCCACACCGTGCTCCAGCGCAAACTTCAGGCAGTCACGGTCGTGTTCGGTAAAGGCGCTGACGCCCAGGTCGATGCCCGGCAGGTTCAGCCGCTTGCGCGAGCGCAACTCGCCCCCGGCGAGCACAGTGCATTGGATGTCCTTGCCTTGAACGCCCACGACCTTCAACTGAATGATGCCATCATTGAGAAATATACAGTCACCAGCCTTGACGACAGCGGGCAGGCGCTCGAAAGTCACGAAGGCACGCTGCCGATTGCCGGTGATCTCGTTCGTGGTCAGCGTGAATGCATCTCCTAGTTTGAGATCGACTGGCTCGTCCGCCAATTCCCCGATCCTCATCTTCGGGCCCGGAAGGTCAGCCATGATCGTCACGCGTTTCCCGGCTGTTCGCGCTGTCTGACGAAGATTGGCGATGGCCCTGCCATGCCACTCGAAATCACCATGAGAGAAATTGAGACGCGCGATGTTCATTCCGGCGTGCAGCATTTGCAGCATGATTTCGGCCGATTCGCATTTCGGCCCGATCGTGCATACGATTTTGGTCTTGTTCGGGTTGAGCATCAGTCGCCCTTCCGCAACTCATTGCCGGTGCGTCGCCCCAGGCCGGCCCCACTATCCGAAAGATCAACGCCCAATTCCTGGCTCACCGCCTCGCCGGCAGGATGGAAGCGGCTTCCGTCACGCTGTGCGAGTTCCTCATATGAGCGATAGCGCTCGGTCGCAACGGTCTGCGCCATCTCGGCGAGCGCGGCCGCTTCCTGGGGTCTCATAGCCGCCAACGACTTGTAGCGCATCTCATTGTACGCATATTCTTTCAATTTGATCGTCGGACGTGGCGAATCGAGCTGGAATGGATTGGCGCTGACGCTACGAAGATCAGGGTTGAAGCGGATCAGCGGCCAATGACCGCTCGCCACGGCGAGGTCCTGTTGCTTCATTCCGAGGCGCATGTCGATCCCGTGCGCGATGCATTGACAGTACGCGACGATCAGCGATGGGCCCCTATACGCTTCGGCCTCGCGAAACGCATCGAGGGTTTGTTGTGGGTTTGCGCCCATTGCGACAGTCGCGACGTACACGTTGCCGTACGCGATGGCCTGCATTGCCAGATCTTTGCGCGCGACGCGCTTCCCGGCGGCGGCGAACTGCGCGACCGCGCCGAGCGGCGTCGCTTTCGAGGCTTGTCCACCAGTGTTGGAGTAGACTTCGGTGTCGAGAACGAGGATGTTGACGTTGCGGCCCGACGCCAGCACGTGATCGAGTCCGCCGTAGCCGATGTCATAGGCCCATCCATCGCCGCCGACCAGCCAGACGCTGCGGCGGACAAGATGGTCGATAACCGAGAGCAGATCGCGCGCCCGCTCATCATCGAGCTTGAGGAGCCTCGCCTTCAGTTGGGCAACGCGGGTCCGCTGCGCGCGAATTTCCACCTCGCGAATCTGCGGCGCGCAGACAATGGCCTCAACCAGCTCCGAACCGACCTCGGGCGCCAAATTGCGAAGCAAGGCGTGTGCGAGGCCGACATGTTGGTCTGCCGCGAGCCGGAAACCTAGACCGAACTCCGCATTGTCCTCGAATAGCGAGTTGGACCAGGCGGGACCGCGTCCTTCCGAGTCCTTGGTCCACGGCGTTACCGGCAAATTCGCGCCGTAGATCGACGAGCAACCGGTGGCGTTGGCGACTTGCAGCCGGTCTCCGAAGAGTTGCGAGAGCAGCTTGAGGTATGGTGTTTCACCGCATCCCGCGCACGCCCCCGAAAACTCGAAGAGCGGTTGCAAGAACTGAACGCCGCGCACGTTCGCGAAGTCAACCCGCGCGCGGTCGTTCACCGGCAGGCTTTCAAAGAACCGGATGTTGGTTCGTTCGGTCTCGATCAGCGCCGCTTTGTCGGCCAGATTGATCGCGCGGCGTTGAGTGTCACGCGGATCGACAGCGGGACAGGCCTCGATGCACAAGCCGCAACCCGTGCAGTCCTCGACATAGAACTGCAAACTGAAACGCACGTCGGGGAAGCCGCGCACGTTGATCGCGGCCGATTTGAACGTCGGTGGCGCCTTGTCGAGCCGATCTTCGTGGTAGTAGCGCGCCCGGATCACGCTGTGCGGACAAACGAAACCGCATTGTCCGCACTGGATGCATAGATCAGGTGCCCACACCGGAACGTCATCGCCGACATTGCGCTTCTCGAACGCGCTTGTACCCGACGGGAAGGTTCCGTCGACCGGTAGCAAGCTTACCGGAATCTCGTCGCCGAGTCCCACCATCATCTTCGCCGTCACCTCGCGGACGAACTGGGGCGCATCTTCGGGGACGATTGCTGGACGGTCGAACGTGCTCGTCACGCCAGCGGGCACCAGCACCTCGAAGAGGTTGACCAGCGTCGCGTCCACGGCCGCGTAGTTCTGCCGCACAACCTCGTCGCCTTTGCGTGAATACGTCTTGCGGACCGACTCCTTGATATGGCGGATCGCCTCGTCGCGCGATAGCAGGCCGGAGATCGCGAAGAAGCAGGTCTGCAAGATCGTGTTGGTGCGCGAGCCAAGCCCGGCATCACGCGCGACCTTCGAGGCGTCGATGACGTAGGAGCGCAGATGCTTCTCGATGATCGTCTTCTGTACCGAGCGCGGCAGACGATCCCACACCTGGTCTTGCCCGAAGGGACTGTTCAGCAGGAAGACAGCGCGGTCCGCAGCGAGGCGCAGCACGTCCCCTCGCGCGAGGAATCCGTGTTGATGACATGCGACGAAGCTCGCCGAAGCGATCAAGTACGGTGCGTGGATCGGCTCGGGACCGAAGCGGAGATGGGAGATCGTCTGCGCACCAGATTTATGGGAATCGTAGACGAAGTATCCTTGGGCGTAGAGGCCAACATCTTGCGCGATGATCTTGACGCTGTTCTTGTTGGCGCCGACGGTTCCGTCGGCACCCAAGCCGTAGAACACGCAGCGCGTGACCTTGTCCGTTTCAATGGTGAAATGCGGATCGATATCCAAACTCAGGTGCGAGACGTCGTCGCTGATCCCGACGGTGAAACTGTTCTTCGCCTCGGGCTTGCTCATCTCGTCGAAGGTCGCCTTGACCATCGCCGGGGTAAAGTCCTTCGACCCGATCCCGTAGCGGCCGCCGATCACGCGAGGCATGTGCGGGCGCTCNNGGGATCGCGGCGAGGAAATCCGCCGCGGAGAAAGGCCGATACAAGCGCACTTGAAGTGCGCCGACCTTCTCGCCAACGGCGCACAGTGCCCGCGCGGTGGATCGAGCGGTCTCTGCTCCCGAGCCCATCAGGACCAGGATGCGCTCGGCGTCGGGTGCGCCTTCGTATTCGAACAGTCGATAAAGCCGCCCGGACAAACGCCCGAACCGGTCCATGGTCGCCTGAACGATCGCGGGAACGCGCTGGTAGAACGTATTGGACGCTTCACGCGCCTGGAAGAAGGTGTCGGGATTGTGCGCAGTCCCCCGGATGAACGGATGTTCGGGATTGAGTGCCCGTGCCCGATGTTCGCGAACCAGATCGTCGCGGATCATCGCTCGAATCTGCTGGTCCGAGAGAAGGTCGAGTGTGTTGAGTTCATGCGAGGTGCGAAACCCATCGAAGAAGTGAAGAAACGGGATGCGCGACTCGAGCGTCGCCGCCTGTGCTATCAGCGCCGTGTCGTGCGCCTCTTGCACGGAAGCCGATGACATCATCGCGAAGCCCGTGCCTCGCACCGCCATCACATCGGAATGGTCTCCAAAGATCGACAGCGCCGAAGTTGCGAGAGCCCGAGCGGCAACATGAAAGACGGTCGCGGTCAGCTCGCCAGCGATCTTGAACATGTCGGGGATCATCAACAGGAGGCCCTGCGACGCCGTGAACGTCGTGGTCAGTGCGCCGGACTGCAACGCTCCGTGGAGCACGCCGGCCGCACCGCCTTCGCTTTGCATCTCTTGAAC
>PMBY01000242.1 GCA_003153875.1 Myxococcales bacterium
AACGCAAGTACGCTTCCTTGGGTGACGTGATCATCGTGACAATCAAGGAAGCCATTCCGAACGCCAAGGTGAAGAAGGGCGAAATAGCCCGGGCGGTCATCGTGCGCACCAAGAAGGAGGTGTCGCGTCCGGATGGTTCCTACATNNTGGTCGACAAGGACAACGAGCCGGTGGGAACCCGCATCTTTGGGCCGGTTGCCCGCGAACTGCGCGCCAAGCGATTCATGAAGATCATCTCATTGGCCCCGGAGGTGCTGTGATGCACGTTCGCAAAGGCGACACCGTGGTCGTGATTACCGGCAAGGACAAGGGCAAGCGCGGTCGCGTGCTGCGTATCCTTTCCGCCACGGGGCGCGTCGTGGTCGAGCGAATCGCCATGGTCAAGCGTCACACCAAGCCCACCCAGCGCAATCCACGTGGCGGCATTTTGGAAAAGGAAGGCACACTGGAAGCCTCGAATGTGGCGCTGTGGTGCGGGAAGTGTGGCGCCGGCCGGCGTTGCCGGGCCGACATCAAAGAGGGCCAGAAGAAGCGGCGCGTGTGTGTGAAGTGCGGGTCGGCGATTGAGTCGGCATAGGCACCAGGGGCAGAAGGAAAACACCGATGGCTGAGCAGAACGACAAACCTGAGAAGGCAGAAGCGGACAAGCCGCCCAAGGGTGGCAAGCCCGTGCTGACACCTGAGCAAGAAGCGGAAGCTGCGGCCAAGAAGGCTGCGCGCGCGGCAGGCAAGGCGAAAGGAGGCAAGGGCGGGGCCGCTGGCGCCGCCAAGGCTGAGCTTGCCGCCGAGCGTGTCAAGCGAAGTCAACCGTCACGCCTGCGCAAGCTTTTCGAGAGCGAGCTGCGCACGCGCTTGATGGCCGAGTTGGGCCTGGTCAACGTGATGCAGGCCCCCCGCATGGTCAAGATCACGGTGAACATGGGTCTGGGTGAGGCCGTCACCAACCCCAAGATCCTCGACTCGGGCGTCGCAGACTTGGCGCTCATTACCGGCCAGAAGCCCATCGTCACCAAGTCCAAGAAAGCCATCGCGGCCTTCAAGCTCAAGGGCAACCAGAAGATCGGCGCCATGGTGACGTTGCGGCGCGATAACATGTACGAGTTTTTCGATCGCCTGGTCAGCTTCGCGCTTCCACGCGTGCGCGACTTCAAGGGCGTTTCGCCCAAGGGGTTTGACGGCCGAGGCAATTACACGCTCGGGATTCGCGAAGGGAACATCTTCCCCGAGGCGAGCTTCGAGCGCGTGGAGAAGTCCAAAGGTATGAACATCACGATCACCACCACGGCGCGCACGGATGAGCAAGGCCGCGCGCTGCTGCGCCACCTCGGGATGCCGTTTAGGAGCTAGCGAAAAATGGCGAAGACCGTCGACATGTTTCCCCCAACCCCCAAGTTTGCGGTTCGGCACAAGAATCGCTGCAAGCAGTGCGGCCGTTCGCGCGCCTACTATCGCAAATTCGAACTGTGTCGTATTTGTTTCCGGCAGCTCGCCCTGCGCGGCGATGTTCCCGGTGTTGTCAAGTCGAGCTGGTAGGTGCCCATGACCGATCCCATTGCTGATTTCCTTACCCGGATTCGTAACGCCATCATGGCGCGACAAGGCGACGTGATGTCTCCCTCGTCCACTCTCAGGGTGCGCCTGGCCGAGTTGCTTAAGGACGAGGGCTACATCGCTGGCTTTGACGTCCGCGACAACTTCAACGGACAGGCCGAGATCGTGGTTCGCCTGCGCTGGCCGCAGCCGGGAACCAACGCCATCACCGGCCTGCGTCGGCGCTCGCGTCCTGGGCAGCGCGTGTACGTCGGGTGCGATCGGATTCCCAAGATCCGATCCGGGCTGGGCATTGCCATCCTGTCCACTTCCCACGGCCTCATGACTGATCGGACGGCCCGCAAGGCCGGGGTCGGGGGCGAATTGCTTTGTGAGGTCTGGTAGATGTCGCGCATCGGTCGCAAAGTCATTCCGGTACCCAAGGGCGTGACCCTCAGCCAGAAGGCTGGCCAGTTCTCGGTCAAGGGGCCCAAAGGTGAATTGGCCAAACTCCTCCCGGCCGGCATCAGCATCAAGCTGGANNCACGGCCTGGTGCGCGCGCACCTCGCCAACATGGTCAAGGGCGTGACTGAGGGCTGGACGCGCGAGCTCGAGATCAACGGCGTCGGCTATCGTGCCGAGGTGGCGGGCGACACAGTGACGTTCGCGCTGGGCTACGCGCACCCCATCGTCTTCAAGCTGCCCAAGATCGTCAGTGCCAAGGTGGAAAAGAACCGCCTCACCTTGACCTCCGCTGACAAGGATCTGCTTGGCCAGATTGCGGCCAAGGTGCGCGAGCTGCGGCCTCCCGAGCCCTACAAGGGCAAGGGCGTCAAGTACGTGGAGGANNGTCATCAAGCGCAAGGTTGGCAAGGCTGCCGCAACCGGCGCCGCGGCAGGCGGGGGCTAGCCTCCAGAACCACTTTCAAGAGAAGAGCGAAGAAGAGGACTCATGGCACGCAACAACAAGATCGAAAGTCGCACGCGCCGGCAGCGCTCGCTGCGCAAGCGGATTTCGGGAACTCCGGAACGGCCTCGTCTGGTGGTCTACCGCAGCGCCAAGCATATTTACGCTCAGGTGGTGGACGACTTGGCGGGCAAAACTCTGGTGGCTTTCTCCGACCTGGTGGTCAAGAAGAACCCACCGGCCGATCCGCCCAAGGGCAAGAAGAGGGAACGGGCCAAGCAGGTGGGTTCCTTGGTGGCAAAGAAGTGCCTGGAGAAGGGCATCAAACAGGTCGTCTTCGACCGTGCCGGCTATCGCTACCACGGTCGCGTCTCGTCGATCGCCACCGGCGCGCGCGAGGCGGGGTTGAAGTTCTAGGGTGGCAGTGCAAGGGGAAAGATTAGGTTCATCTAGGAGCAAGAATGGCGATTAACTACGAAGAAGTTGGCGAGCTGGTCGACAGCGTCGTCTTCATCAACCGCGTCGCCAAGGTCGTCAAAGGCGGCCGGCGGTTCTCGTTCTCTGCGCTGGTGGTGGTCGGCGATCAGCGGGGGTACGTAGGCGCGGGCTTGGGCAAAGCCAATGAAGTTCCCGAAGCGATTCGCAAGGGAACCGAACAGGCGAAGAAGAGTCTATTCAAGATTCCCCTGGCAGGCACCACCATCCCCCACGAAGTCAAAGGGACGTTTGGCGCGGGCACCGTTCTCTTGCGGCCCGCCAGCCCCGGCACCGGCGTGATCGCGGGTGGCGCGGTTCGACCCGTACTTGAGGTGGCGGGGATACAGGACATTCTCACCAAGTGCATTGGAACCTCGAATCCCCACAACGTCATCCACGCCACCATTGATGCCCTCAAGCAGTTGAGCAGCGCTGCCAACGTCGCCGCGCTCCGGGGAATGCGCTTGGAAGACATCACCTCAGCAGGGTAGGCCATGGCCAAGAAGCTGAAAGTCACCTTGATCCGGAGCGGCATCAACCGCCCCGAGCCACAGAAACTGACCATCTGGCAACTGGGCTTGCGCAAGATGGGGCGCAGCGCGGTCTTGCCGGACAATCCGGCCGTGCGCGGGATGATCCGTTCCGTCGCCCACCTGGTGAAGGTGGAGGTTGCGGAGTAGATCGCGAGCGACAGCCGAAAGGAACCTGGACAATGGGTACCACGCTACACAGTTTGAAGGGACCGCGCGGCTCACGCCGCAATCGGAAACGCATCGGCCGCGGTCCGGGCTCGGGGACGGGCGAACAGTCAGGCAAGGGCGTCAAGGGTCAGAAGGCCCGCACCGGTCACCATGGTGCGCGCCTCGGTTTCGAGGGCGGTCAGATGCCCATGCAGCGCCGGCTGCCCAAGCGGGGCTTCAAGAACATTTTTGCGGTGAAAACCTTCGCGGTGAATCTGCGTGACCTCGAAGAACGATTCGAGGAGGGTACGGTGACCATCACGGAGCTGCACGGGGTGGGTCTGATTCCGCGGCGCTGCCGCTGGGTCAAGGTGCTGGGCTCGGGAGAGTTGAGCAAGAAGTTCGTGGTGAAGGCCAACGCGTTTTCGGCCAGCGCCAAGGACAAGATCGAGAAGAAGGGTGGACGCGCCGAAGTCGTCGAGGGCTGAAGCGTCGATGAGGAACGGATGAAGTTGATTTCCAGGGAGAACTAAATGGCCTCTGGCTTTCAAAATATGGGGAAGATCCCCGAGCTGCGGAGGCGCATTTTCTACACGATTGCGCTTCTGGCGATTCATCGCATCGGTGTGGTGGTGACCACCCCGGGCGTGAACGCGAGCGTGATGGCCAAGATTGTCAACCAGGCCTCGGGCAGCTTCCTGGGCTTGTTCAACATGTTCTCGGGCGGTGCCTTGGAGAAGATGTCGATCTTCGCCCTGGGCATCATGCCCTACGTCAGCTCGTCCATCATTCTGCAGCTTCTGACTGTCGTCATCCCCAAGCTCGAGCAGATTCAGAAGGAAGGCGAGATGGGGCGGCGGAAAATCAACCAGTACACACGCTACGGTTGTATCATTCTGTCTTTCATCCAGTCCTTCTTCATCGCGCGCTGGCTGGTGTCGAACAACTCCGCCTACGGCCATCTGGGCGAGGTGGTGCCTGACCCCAACTGGCACTTCTACCTGCTCACCATGCTGTCGCTCACCACGGGCACAGCCTTCATCATGTGGCTGGGCGAACAGATCACTGAGCGCGGCATCGGCAATGGCATCTCGCTTATCATTTTCGCCGGCATTGTCACCGATATTCCCGATGCCTTGACTCGCCTTTGGCTGCGCGCCAAGGATGGCAACATCACCGCGTTCTCCCTGGCCCTAATGGGGCTCATCGTGGTGGTGGTGGTGGCCGTCATCATCTTTTTCGAGCGCGGCCAGCGCCGCATTCCGGTCCAATACGCCAAACGGGTGGTGGGACGGAAGATGTTTGGCGGACAGTCGACCCACCTTCCGCTCAAGGTCAACACGTCGGGCGTGATCCCGCCCATCTTTGCGTCGTCGATCTTGATGTTCCCGCAGCAGGTCGCTTCGTTCTGGGACAACCCCTTCGCCAAGGCGTTCTCCGACGCATTGCACCCGGGCGACTGGCGCTACAACGTGCTCTACATCGGCCTGATTGTGTTCTTCTGCTACTTCTACACGGCCGTCACCTTCAATCCAGTGGACGTGGCAGACAACATGCGCAAGTACGGAGGGTTCGTTCCGGGCATCCGTCCGGGCAAGGCCACGGCCCAGTACATCGACAAGGTTCTGACACGCATTACAGCGGGCGGCGCCGTTTACGTGTCCGCCATCTGCGTCCTGCCCACACTGCTGACCACCAACATGGGCGTTCCGTTCTACTTCGGCGGCACGGGCCTCATGATCGTAGTCGGTGTCGCGCTGGATACGGTTCAGCAAATCGAGTCCCACCTCATTACGCGCAACTACGAGGGCTTCACCGGGCCCAAAGGACCGCGCATCCGCGGACGTGGCGGACGCGTGACGGCTCCGGTAGGCGGCTGAGCTTGCGGCTTGTCAGGACTCACGTTCATGACCACCCTTTGCGCATCCAGCGCTCGTCCTGTCGGCGAGGTGAAATGGGCGAGGTGGACGTGAAGGGCATCCAGCTCAAGTCGGCAGCCCAGATCGCCAAGCTGCGCGAGGCGAACCTGGTGGTGGCTGAGGTTCTGGATGTTCTGGCCGCGGCGGCTAAGCCCGGCGTGAGCACGTGGGAACTCGATCAGCTTGCGGTGAAGCAGCTCAAACACCTCAAGGCTGAGTCGGCGTTCTTGGGCTACCGGGGCTATCCCGCGGTCCTGTGNNCTCAAGGACGGCGACATCCTTTCTTTGGACTTTGGCGCCTTCAAGGACGGATGGTGTGGTGACTCAGCCAGGACGCTCGAGATAGGACCGATCTCGCCGCAAGCGCATGCCCTGGTCGAGGCGACCCGGCAATCGCTGGACAAGGCGATAGCACAGTGCGTGGTCGGGCGGCGCCTGGGAGACGTGAGCTGGGCGGTCCAGAGTCATGTCGAGGCACGCGGATTTTCCGTCGTACGGCAGTTCGCGGGGCATGGTATAGGGCGGCACATGCACGAGCCGCCCCAGGTTCCCAACTACGGCGAAGCCGGCAAGGGCCCCCGCCTGATGGCTGGGATGGTTCTTGCGGTTGAGCCCATGGTGAATCAGGGGGGCGACGACGTGGTAATCGAGGACGATGGGTGGACTGCGGTTACCAAAGATGGTAGCCTTTCGGCCCATTTTGAGCACTCGGTGGCAATCACCGAGAACGGCCCGATGGTTTTGTCACGGGCGTGAAACGGGGCAAGGTCCATGAAGGTCAGAGCATCAGTGAAGAAGATCTGCGACAAGTGCAAAATAATCCGCCGCCGCGGGGTTGTGCGCGTCATTTGTGAAAATGCGCGCCACAAGCAGCGGCANNGGCTAGCCCGAATGAGAGCAGGAAAGGAAACCGCATGGCTCGTGTAGCAGGCATCGATCTTCCCCGAAACAAGCGCATGGAGTATGCGCTGACGTATATCAACGGCATCGGGAGGACCAAGGCACGCGAGATCCTGAAGGCATCCGGTGTGTCGCTCGACAAGCGCAGTGATACGTTGGACGACAACGAAAGTCGCCGTATCCGTGAAGTCATCGAGCAGATGGGCCTGAAGATCGAGGGCGATCTGCAGCGTGAGATCTCGATGAACATCAAGCGCCTGATGGATTTGGGCTGCTACCGCGGGTTGCGTCACCGACGCAGTCTGCCGGTTCACGGCCAGCGGACCAAGACCAACGCTCGCACCCGCAAGGGACCGCGCAAGGGACAGATGATCAAGCGCAAGACGGAGGGTACGGGAGCCTAGCTGCAGCGAATCGGTCGGTCGTCTTCGCGAGAGGAGACGTCGGCCGCAACCTCACGAGAGAGATGAGACGGACGGAACATGTCGACTGACCAACCAGTAGTAGCCAAGCCAAAGACCAAGGCCAAGAAGGCCAAGAAGAGCATCCAGAGCGGCATCGCGCACATCACGGCGTCGTTCAACAACACCATCGTGACCATCACCGATGTGTCCGGGAACGTGGTGTCGTGGTCGTCGTCGGGCGTGAAAGGATTCAAGGGCTCGCGCAAGTCGACGCCCTTCGCGGCCCAGCTGGCTGCCGAGGATGCCGCCCACAAGGCCATGGAGCACGGGATGAAGTCCATCAACGTCTTCATCAAGGGTCCCGGTTCGGGGCGCGAGTCGGCGCTGCGCGCATTGGCCGCCACCGGCTTCAAGATCAATCTCATCCGCGACCTGACCCCGATTCCCCACAATGGTTGCCGGCCGCCCAAGCGACGCCGGGTGTGATGCAATTATTTTCTAAGTTCCAGAACGCACGAGGAAGGTAACTCAGAGATGGCGAAGTATTCCGGTCCCGTTTGTCGCCTCTGTCGCCGTGAGGACGTGAAGCTGTTCTTGAAAGGCGACCGTTGCTATACCGACAAGTGTGGCTACGAGAGGCGCGCCTATGCGCCCGGGCAGCATGGCCAGGCCCGCCGCAGGAAGATCTCGAACTACGGCTCCCAGTTGCGCGAGAAGCAGAAACTCAAGCGCATGTACGGTTTGGCTGAGCGGCAGTTCCGTGGCTACTACCACAAGGCCACGCGCATGAAGGGCGTGGCGGGTGAGAACCTGCTGCAACTGCTCGAACGCCGTCTTGACAACGTGGTGTACCGCCTGGGCTTTGCCTCTGATCACGCGGAGGCGCGCCAGCTCGTCCGCCACGGACATTTCGTAGTCAATGGCAAGAAGGTCAACGTGCCCTCGTTCCTTTGTTCCGCCAACGACAGCGTTGCGGTCAAGGAGAAGTCCCGCAAGGTGACCCGCATACTGGAGAACCTGGGGGCTGTCGAACGCCGGGGCGTGCCCAAGTGGCTGCAACTGGACAAGGACAGTTTTCAAGGCAAGCTCGCCACGCTGCCCGCGCGCGAGGACTTGACCATGGCCATTCGCGAGCAGCTCGTCGTCGAGCTCTACTCGAAGTAGATCACCCGCCCACCAGGATTTCAGATAGGAGAACAGAATGTCGACCGTGAGTTCACCCACTGTGGCGGCGTCTCAGCCGGCGTTTGTTGCGAAGAATTGGCGCGATCTGATCCGCCCGCGCAACTTGGACGTGGATACAGAGTCGCTGACCGATACCTACGGGAAGTTCACCTGCGAGCCGTTGGAACGGGGCTTCGGCACCACCATCGGCAACGGGCTTCGGCGGGTGCTGCTCTCGTCCCTACAGGGCGCCGCCATCACGGCCATCAAGATTGAAGGCGCTGTGCATGAGTTCACCTCGCTGCCCGAGGTGGCTGAAGACGTCACCGACATCGTGCTCAACCTGAAAGAGGTCATCATCCGGTCGTTGGATGGCAAGCCGCGCACCCTGCGACTGGACAAGGACGGCGCGGGCAAGGTGACGGCGCGGGACATCCAGTGCCCGGAGGGCATCGAGATTCTCAACCCCGACCGGCTCATCATGACCTGCTCCAAGGGCGCCAAGGTGCGCATGGAGATCGAGATCGCCACGGGCCGTGGCTATGTGCCGGCCGAGCGCAACAAGACGCCGACCATGGGCGTGGGGACCGTCCCTATCGATTCGTTGTTCTCGCCCATCCGCAAGGTGAACTTCGCCGTTACCAACGCGCGCGTGGGACAGCAGACTGACTACGATCGTCTGACGCTGGAAGTGTGGACCAACGGCACGGTCAAGCCCGAGGACGCGGTTGCCTTTGCCGCCAAGATCTTCAAGGACCAACTGACCATCTTCATCAACTTCCAGGAAGGCGCCGAGCCGGCGCCCGAGGCCACGGTCTCCGAGGAGCAGCAGAAGCTCAACGAGAACCTGTGGAAGTCAGTGGACGATCTGGAACTGTCCGTGCGTTCGGCCAACTGTCTACAGAATGCGAATATCCGCTGCATCGGCGAGTTGGTGCAGCGAACCGAATCAGAAATGCTGAAGACCAAGAACTTTGGGCGCAAGTCGCTCAAGGAGATCAAAGAGATCTTGGCCAGCATGGGTTTGTCATTGGGCATGAAACTGGAAGGCTGGCCGGGAGACGGTCCGCCCAAGAAGGCCTGATCGACAAGACCGCCCCCACCAGCCAACTTCACCAGCTGCTAGGCGAACATGCGACATAAGAGAGCAGGACTGCACCTTTCTCGGACTCCGGCCCACCGCAAGGCTTTGTTTTCCAACCTTGTGGCGGCCCTATTGACCTACGAGCGCATCCGGACCACGGAAACCAAGGCCAAGGAGGTGCGCCGACTCGCTGAGCGGGCCATCACCTGGGCGCGGCGCCTGGGCGCTGTGCTGACCAAGAAGCCCGAGAAGCGCACCGATGAGGAAAGGGCGCGTGTGGTGCATGCGATGCGCATGGCCTTGCGGGCGATTCGTGACCGGCAGGCCGTGCTCAAGCTGTTCGAGGAAATCGGACCGCGCTACCTGACCAGGCATGGGGGCTACACCAGAATCATGAAATTGGGGCCGCGTCCTGGGGATGCGGCGCCCATGTCGCTGCTGGAACTCATTCCGGGCGAGGGTGAGGCAAGCAAGCCTGAACCCAAGCCAACCCAGGAAAAGGGGAAGGCCAAGCCCACACCTAAGAAGGAGCCAGCTGAAAAGGGCAAAGCCAAAGAGGCCGCCGGTCGGCCCAAGAAAGCCGCACCCAAGGCGGCGGCGCCCAAGGGCGGGGTCAAGAAGGAGTCAGCGGCCCGCTCTGCCAAGCCGTCAGGGGCCACGACCCGGCGGGCTCCGCGCGGACGCAAGGGCGGCGGCGAGTAGGGCCGGCCCCGGGGGAGGCCGGCTCGCGGGTCGCAGCTCGCGAGGGCGTGAGCGAGAGCGAGTTCATGGGCGGTACGCGAAAGGCGAAGAGGGTTCCGCGGGACGCTCACGTCTTGTCGCCCAACGCAGGCCGCGTTCCGCTCACGCTACCGCTACCGCTCACGCTGGCCGGGCGGCGCTGGCCGGGAAGCCTGCTCGCCCATGTGGGCGAGCCAACTCCCTGGTTGACAGCGCAACGCGGGTAGCGGTAACACGACGCCATGGGTGCGTCAGCGACTGACTTGCCTGGCCTTGGGAGTTCCTTTGCGTTGTCGCTTGTGTCCCTGGCCCTCGTCTGCCTACTGGCCTACGTGGCCCTGCGCTGGTTTTCGCGGCGAGGCGCTGGTCGCAGTGAAGGTCCGGTGCGAATCCTGGCTCGCTGCCCGCTCGAACCTCGGCGTGCCGTCTATCTCTTGCAGGTGGCCGGCCGCTGTTTTCTCGTCGGGGTAGGAGACGGGCCGATGTCGTTGCTGGCCGAAATCGATCCGGCGGCCGTGACGAGCGAAGCGGGCGTCGGGGCGCCTGCCCAGACCGGTTTGCGATTCGCTGAGGTGTTGTCCCGCTTCCGGGGGAGGTCGAAGCCGTGAACGCGATGCTGCTCGGGACAGCGGTGGCGAGCGATACGGGACTGGCCTCGCGGCCGCTCGTGCTGCTGGTTGTGATTGGGGCACTTTCCCTGCTGCCCTTCGTTCTGTTGCTCATGACAAGCTTCGTGAAGATCGCGGTGGTGCTTTCGGTGCTCAAGAGCGCCCTTGGTACGCCGCAGATCCCGCCTGCCCAGGTGGTCACCGGCGTGGCGCTCATCCTCACCTTGTTTGTGATGGCCCCCACGGGCCTGCGCATGTTTCATTCGGTCGAGCCGTTGCTCAATCAAGGCGCCGGTGCGGATGTGCTGAGCGGGCAGACTGCAGAGGCATTGGTCGCGGCCACCGCAAAAGCCAAGGAGCCATTGCGCGAGTTCTTGCTCAAGAACGCCAGCGCGCGGGATCGGAGCGTCTTTCACAGCCTGGCCCTGCGCATGCGCACGGCCGAGGAACGTGTCGGGCTTTCCGACCGCGACTTCTTGGTGGTGCTGCCCGCGTTTCTGACGTCTGAACTGCGTCGTGCGTTCGAGATCGGGTTTCTGCTCTTCGTTCCCTTCCTGGTGGTCGACATGGTGATTGCCAATCTGCTCTTGGCCCTGGGCATGCACATGCTCTCGCCCACCACCGTGTCGCTGCCTTTCAAGTTGCTGCTCTTCGTTCTGGCTGACGGCTGGCAGCTCTTGTTGCGTGGCTTGGTGGAATCCTATGTTTAGCGTTCTGGGCAGCGAATTGATCCTGCGGGCGGTGCGCGAGGGGTTGCTGCTCGTGATCTTGGTGTCGGCGCCACCGCTGCTGGCCAGCCTGGCGGTCGGGTTGATCGTGGGCATCCTGCAAGCCGCGACTCAGGTGCACGAGCAGACGCTGGTGTTCGTGCCAAAGTTGCTGGCAGTGACGCTGGTTTTGATCGCCATGGGGCCGCTTCTCGGCGCCCAGGTGCTGCGCTTCACCCAGGCGCTGCTGCTGGCCATCCCGACCATCCACTGATCGCCGCCATGTGGCCCGATCTCGAACCAGCCCTGGTTGTCTTCGCCCTGGGCAGCGCGCGCACAGTGCCGTTCGTCTGGTTGATTCCGGCCTTTGGAGGCCCGAGCCTGCCGGCACGGGTGAGGCTGGCTTTGGGCTTTGCGCTTTCAGCCTTGTGCTTTCCGCTGATCGCGGGCCGGGTGCCCTCGGGAGGACCGGTCCTTTGGGTGTTGCTCGCGCTGCGCGAGTGCGGGGTGGGGCTGGTCATGGGGTTTGTGGCGGCGTGTATGTTTCGTGCGGTGGAGGCGGCGGGCTGGCTGACAGACACTTTGCGTGGGGCGAACCTGGCCGAGGTGATCGCGCCCGACCAGGGCAGTCGTAGCAGCCCGCTGGGCGAGCTATTGCTACTTCTGTCCGTGGTGGTGTTTCTGGAGGCAGGTGGCGCTGGCATCCTTGCCACGGCCCTGGCTCGCAGCTACGAAGCGGTGCCGCTCGGGCCGACAGCCTCAAGCCCGGCCAGCCTGCGGGCAGCGGCCTTCCTGGTCATCGTGGCTTCGGCCAAGTTGATCGAGGCCGCTATCGGGTTGGCGGCTCCGGCCTTGGTTGCTCTGCTTCTGGCTGACTTGGCTCTGGGTGCTTTGGGTCGTGCGCTTCCGCAGATCCCGCTGTATTTCGTGGGCATGCCGGCCAAGGCCCTGCTTGGCGTGGGCGCGGTGCTGGCTGGGCTGGCCACGCTGGATTCGGCATTGACCGTGGGGTTCCGCGGCTTCTTGGTCTTGCTGGAAAGGGCGGCGCAGCTCGGGCGCTGACAGTTGCCCAATGGCTGAACCCACCGCCGCTGCCAAGACCGAGCAACCGACAGCGCAGCGCCTGGCTGAGGCGCGCCGGCGCGGCTCGATCGCCGTGAGCCGCGATCTACTGTCCGGTGCGACTGGGCTCGCCCTTTGCGCGGCTCTGGTACTTGGCGGACGCGCCTGGATCGGGGGTCTCGTCGCGTACTTGCGAATGGCTCTTGACGATGCCACCTCAAACCCCAGCCTGTCGTCGGCCGGCTGGGCCGCCTTGCACGCAGCCCGGGACGCATTGCTCTGGCCGCTCGCGATCGCGGTGGTGGCCGCGCTTGTTGTTGGGATTGCCCAGACGCGCGGTTTGTTCTCCGCATATCCGCTCAGGTTCGATTTCACGCGCGCGATGCCGTCAGCCCGCCGGCTGCTTGGGACAGCCGCGCTCGGCGAGATCACCAAGAACTTGTTCAAGGCCGTGGTAGTGGCCCTGCTGGCTTGGTGGACGCTGGCCCCAGCCTTCTCGGATGTGGCGCACTTGGCGGGCAGACCAGCGGGTTCGGCACTCGCGCTGTTTGGTGTTCTTGGTGCCAGGCTGGGCCTGCGTCTGGCGGCAGCCGCAGTCGTGTTGGGAGTGGCCGACTTTCTGTGGCAGCGCCTTCGCCACGCGAGGTCGCTGCGCATGAGCCGGGAAGAGGTCAAGCGCGAGCAGAAGGAGCGCGAGGGAGATCCCCTGCACAAGGTCGAGCGCCAGCGTTTGCATCGCGAGATATTGGAGCAGCAGATCATCGAGGACGTGCGCCGGGCCAAGCTGGTAGTCGTCGATGGTGACCGTGTGGCCGTGGCGATTGGCTATGATCCCGACCAGGCAGATGCTCCCGTGATTGTCGCCAGGGGCGAGCGGCTGGTCGCCGGCATGATCAGAGACGTGGCACGCCAAGCTGGGGTGCCGCTGTGGACCGACGCTGCCTTGGCTCAGGCGCTGCGCGAGGTGGAGCCGGGCGACGAGATCCCCGGGTCAGCCTTCGAAGCTGTGGCCAGTTTGCTGGTGCGGCCCGCCGAGAACGCGTAGCTGTGTGCTGTCGAAAGGAAACGCTCAGTAGTAGTAGGCGAAGCGCAGGCGCGCCGAATACATGGTTGCATTGAGTTTCGTTGTATTCCCTGGACTAAGCAGTTCCTGGTATCCGGTGGCTTCGGAAAGGACCAGCTTCACGACCGCGTTGTTGAAGCCGAGAGGGTAGGCAACGTAGGCCGCGAGCTGATCGTGACGGTCGAACTCTTCCGCGTTGTTGGCAGTAGTTGTGCATCGTATTCCGCGGCATTCGGTTCGGAAGAACGCACCACCTACAATGAGCGAGCGGGGCATGAAGAGCGAACCAGCGTCAACTTGCAGATAGCCGCCCAAGCTAAACGTCCTGTTGGGCGAGTCAAGCTCGTCTGTCTGATCGAAGTAGTTATGTTGCTTGCCATACGCGAAGCTGAAGGCGAGATCGATCGGTTGCCAGGCGAAGCCCGCGCTACCGCCAGCTCCGTATGTTCTCTTGCTGTTGCACTTGGCGCACGGAGTTTGGCCATCGGACAGAGTCAACTGATAGTCTGGCGACACGGCTTGATATTCCGCTCCGGCAAGCAAACTGAAGTGCTCAAGCAGAAAAATATCCTTCGGCTGGATTCCGAAGGCTAATCGGCCACCGAGGACGTTCTGGCTGCTGTCCAGGTGGCCGTAGGATCCGACGAGCTCGATCCCCGACCACGAGGTCGGATACAAGTGAAGTGCGGCTCGGCCTGCGGGCGTTATCGCTGGGTCTCGCATGAAGATGTTGTTGACCTCGTACATGTGCGGTAGCCAGCTCCCGTCGGTAAAGTTGTTGCTGGTGCGCGCCCCGGTATCCTCGAGGGTGTACAGGTCGAAGCCAAGACCCTTGCGGAAGACACGCCAGGTGAGAAACCGACCTGCCATGAAGTCCCAGAGTCCCTGCTGGCCGACCTGGACATAGACGTCATCGGCATTGATTTGGTAGTAGGAGCCAGCGCTTTCGCGAACCCAGGCCACGACTTGCCCGGTGAGGCGCAGGAAGAATTTGTGGCCCAGGAATTCGTGGCCTAGATCGTGGGTGAGCATCGGACCGAGGACAAAGCGGCCACGCGAATCGTAGACCTTTAGCGTCCGAAAGCTTGACGCGTCCCCCGAGTACTGGACATAGCCATCATCCAGTTCGAGGTTGCCGTGCCAGTCGAGCCCCGACATGACCGGCCCCGGCCGCGACAACATCCAACCGGGAGTGCCGGCTTCGGCAGGCGGTCCGGTTCTGGCGGCGGGCTTGGATACGGGGGGAGGTGACGAGGCCGCTGGCACCGCGACTTGCTCTGATGAAGGCCACTGGCTCGGAGGAACTGTTGAAGTCCACTGGTCCGGAGGAGTCGCCCGCACGGGAGCGGCTTCGCCTGCCGCGGGTGCTGCGGAGTCCTCTTCGCCCTGGGCCAGGACAGCGGGCGCGAAGAGCCCGACCCCGGCAAACAGGCACACAGCAACGAACAACCGACCAGTCGATCTTTGCATGGCGATATCCTCGTTCAGCGCCTTGGTGAACAACGAATCGGCCTCTTCTACTGGATGGTGAAGGTTGCCGACAAGAGCTTAGTTGGATCGGCGCTCGGCCCGACCAGAACCGTGTGCGCCACCGACTCGACCGTCCATTTGTTGTTGGTCGTATCCCAATAGGCCGTGTCGCTCGCGGGGATGGAGAGCTGGACGTTCTGGCTCGCGCCAGCAGCAAGGGTAACCCGCTTGAAGGTCTTGAGCTCCTTGACAGGCCGCTTGGCGGCCTTGCTGTTCGGATAGCCGATGTAGAGTTCAACGACTTCGTCGCCGGCTACCTTGCCGGTGTTCGTGACCGTGACCTGAACGTTCAGGGCGCCGGTTGACGGGATCGTCGAGCCAGAACAGAGCACCTGCAGGTTGCTGTAGCTGTAGGTCGTGTAGCTCATGCCATAGCCAAACCAGTAGCGAACCGGCTTCGCGTTCTTTTCGAACAGGCGATAGCCGTGGTAGTAGTCGATGGTGGCGGCTGCAGAGCCGCTGTTCTGAAACTGCGGGTAATCGGATTCATTCTGGCCAACGGTGAAGGGGAGCTTGCCCGAGAAATTGCTGTCGCCAAACAGGAGCGCGGCCAGGGCGGTTCCACCTTCTTGTCCAGGGTAGAAGGTCTGGATGATGGCCTTGGCGCTGGCCATCCAGTCCTCGACGATGACCGCGCTACCCACGTTGAGCAGCACGATGACGTTCGGGTTGATGGCAGCAACGCTCTGGATGAAGGCCGCTGGCTTCTGCGTCCAGTGGATGGGATGGATCGAGGTCAAGTTCATGTTCTGGCGGTCGGCGCCGCCCCCGTAGCTCTCGCCCTCATCCTCGTGCGCCATCGAAACCGGGATGATGACCACATCTGCCCCGTTGGCCGCAGAAGAGTCGGTGCTTTGCTTGATGGTGACGCCACCACGGTTTTGAAGTCCTTGGGCGTACGACACGGCATGGGGAGCAACGACCTGGCTGCTGCCTCGGTCGCCCAGGCCCGAGACGAAGTTCTTCAGAACGTTTTGGGCGGCGGTCGGTGCGACCGGCAGGTTGTTGTCCGGGCCGACGATTGCGATGGTCGTGACCTTGGGCGTACCGCTGCCGATAGTCGTCGCGAGAGTGCCAAGCGGCAAGATGCCATCGTTTTTCAGCAGGACTGCGCCCTCCAACGCGGTTCTCTTGGCAAGGTCCACCGCTTCTTGCGCGCCGGCTAGGCTGAAGGTCGCTGTGCTCGCCATGTACGTGGCATCGAGGGTCTTGAACTTCGTGCGCGCGTTCATGACCAGGGTGGCGGCCTCGGTGAGCCTGGCGGAGGTGAGGTTGCCTGCGGTCAGATCGCCGTTGAGGGTAGTGAAGGCCGAGGGGACCGGCATCTCGAGGTCGAGCCCTGCGTTCATCGAGGCAGCGCCATGGCCTGCCTGGGCCGCACTCCAGTCCGACACCAGGAACCCACCCCAACCCCACTGGGTGCGCAGGATATCGCCCAAAATGGCCTTGTTTTCCGTGCAGTGGGTGCCGTTGACCAGGTTGTAGGCAACCATGATGCACGCCGGATCCCCCTTCTTGACGGTGATCTCGAACGGCCGGCTGTAGTTCTCATGCAGGGTCTGCATGTCGACGTTGGGATTGGCCTGCATGCGGTTGTTGTCCGTGTCGTTCAAGACATAGTGCTTGGGGCACGCGGCGCACCCGCCTGGTTGCTGCATCCCACGCACGTAGGCAGCGCCCATCTCACCGAGCAGCACAGGATCTTCGCCGTAGGTCTCCTGCGCACGGGCCCAGCGCGGGTGCCGGAGCGTGTTGATCACCGGCGCGAGCGCAAGTTCGTTCTTGGCTGCGCGCATCTCCCTGCCCTGGAGATTGCCCACTTGGTATTCGAGCTCGAGATCGAACGAAGCCGCGCGCGCCTCGGCGACGGCAAAGGCAGTGGCGACATCGCCGGGCATGATGTTGCGCATGCCGCGCGGTCCGTCGCGCATGGGGTAGTTGGGGATGTTCAGGCTGGCGACACCGAGCGAACGGAATGCCACGCCGGCGGTGGCGTATGGATTGGTAGTGTGGTCGCCGGACAGGATGTTGATCTTGTCGGTCGTCGCCATCTGGCTGACCAGCTGTGTGGCCTGCGCGTCCACGGGTGTCATGGGTGTTGGGATCTTGTAGGTGGCCGCGGACGGGGGCGTGTATGTAGTACAGCTCACTGTCGAGACAACGATGCTGCCGGCAGCGGCGCTGCCACCGGTGGTTGTTCCACCGGTCTTTGCGCCGCCGGCGAGGCTGCCGCCGGCGAGGCTGCCGCCGGTGGTTGTTCCACCGGTTTTTGCGCCGCCCGCGAGGCTGCCGCCCGGAAGGGCGCCGCCTGTACGGGTGCCGCCTGTGGGCGTTCCGCCAACCAGAGTGCCGCCTGTGGGCGTTCCGCCGGCCAGGGTGCCGCCTGTGGGAATGCCACCGACAAGAGTGCCGCCCGTGGGGATGCCGCCAGCAAGAGTGCCGCCTACAAGGTCACCGCCGACGGGGTTGCCACCGGTGGGATTGGCACCCGCGCCGGTGTCGCCGGCCGTGGGGTTTCCGGCTGTGGGGCTGCCGGCGTTGCTCTCTGGAGTGCCACCCTGGCCCCCGAGCAGGGCTCCCCCCTGTCCTCCGCCTGAGATACTGCTTCCACCTTGCGTGCTGCCACCAAGATTGGGTTGGCCCGGCGCCAGCGAACACGCGGCAAAGGCGAACAGTCCCGCGGCGGCAAGACCAGCGGCGGAGTAGCTATGCTTGGTCATGTCTTTCATTCCGATATCTCCTGTTGTCGTGAAGAGCCAGACGCCAGTCCGCGCTCATGGAGCAGTGCCGTCTCGGCCGAGTTTGCGTTCACCCGGCCGGCGAAAAAAATACATGAGAATCGATGCTTCTGCGTCAAGGAACAGCACCATTCAGGGGAGCTTCCATTATATGTGCAGGTGACGGGTGGAGCTTCATAGGATCTGTACGTCGGGGTGCGTTTCTCAGCTCCGAATCAGCGAGCGAAAAGATCGTCCGTTCCTCGCCCTGATACGGTACGTTGAAGGGGCATGCGCCGCCCTGTTGCATCCTCGATTGGTGCTTCCGGGAAGGCTGCGCGCAGATGCAGGAGACCACGATGCGCAAAGCGATAGCCATGGTTTTTGCAGGTGGGCGCGGCGAGGATCTGTCGGTCCTGACCGAGCGGCGTCCCAAGTCGGCCGTGATCTTTGGCGGCATCTATCGTTGCATCGATTTTGCCCTGACCAACCTGGCCCGCGCCGGGATCGGTCAGGTGGGCATCTTGGCGCAGTATCGGCCGGCGTCGCTCATGGATCACGTGGGCACGGGCATGGCCTGGGACCTGGTGGGCGCCAGTCGCGGTGTTCGCTTCTTGCCTCCCTATCTCAAGCTCTCGGTCAGCGAGTGGTATCGTGGGCCGGCCGATGCCCTTTATCAGAATCTCGATTTCGTGGAGCGCGCCGACGCGTCCGATGTGGTCGTGGTGTCAGCCGACCACGTGTACTCCATGGACTACGGGCCCCTGCTCAGTTTTCACCACGAGCGCGACGCCGATCTCACCATGGTGTTCGCTCCGCGCGATGCGGATGCCGGCCGGTTCGGCATCGGCGAGCTGAATGCCACCGGGCAGATCATCAATTTTATTGAGAAGCCGGAGTTTCCTCGCACCAACCTGGCGTCCATGTCGGTCTACGTGTTCAAGAAGGAAGTGCTGGTCGAGGAGTTGCGCCGGGCGGTGAGTGGGGAAGACCAGACCGTCACGTTCCAAATCCACGAGGTCCTGCGCCGGATGATCTCCCGGCGTCGGGCGTACGGGTTCATTTTCCGAGGCACATGGTCGTACTCGCGCACGCTGGACGAGTACTACGCCTTCCACCAGGACGTGCTGGGAGCGGCGCCGGCGGTGGACATTGCGGCCTGGGACGTCCAGTCCAACCTCATGGCCGGCCGCGCGTCGCCGCCGCCGCCGGCCCGCTGTCTGCCCGGGGCCCGCATCGTCAACTCGCTGGTCTCGGCGGGCTGTGTGATCGAAGGGACGGTGGAGAACAGCGTGCTGTCCCCAGGTGTGCGGGTGGGGCCGCGGGCGGTGGTGAAAGGTTCGGTGCTGTGGAACGACGTGGTGGTGGAGGCGGATGCACAGGTGTTCGCTGCCATCGCGGACAAGCGGGTGGTGTTCGCGGCGGGCTGCCAGGTGGGAGTCGGGGAGTCGGTGGCGAGTGAAGAGAGACCGACCTCGCTCTCTTGCGGGGCCAGCGTGCTGGCCATGAACGTACGCCTGCTGGCGCGCGCGCGCGTGGGCAAGAACTGCCTGATCCACGTCGAGGCCACGCCCGACGACATCGGGCTAGAGGTGCCTTCGGGAAAGAGCGTGTGGCCCGCGGCCACGGGCAAGCCGGTGCGGCCATGAAGGTGACTTTCATGGCGCGCGAGTTCCCTCCCCACGTGTACGGAGGCGCCGGCGTGCACCTCAAGAATCTCGCGCGCGAGCTGGCCCACAGCATGGACGTGGAGGTGCGCTGCATAGGCGATCAGGACATGACCGATGGCCGATTGCGGGTGCGCGGGTATCAGGCCTGGCCGCGCATGTGGGAAGGCGAGGACAAGCTCTTCAACAGCACGCTGGGGACGTTCTCGGTCAATCTGTCGCAGATTCGCGATCACATCGATGCCGACGTGGTCCACTCGCACACCTGGTATGGCGCGTTTTCAGGCTACATGGCCAAGGTTCTCTACAACGTCCCCTATGTGGCCACAGTACACAGCCTGGAGCCGCTGCGGCCCTGGAAGGAAGAACAACTGGGCCGCTCCTATCACCTGACCTCGTGGATGGAAAAGGTGGCGCTGGAGAATGCCGATCGAGTCGTGGCTGTCTCGAACGACGCGCGCCGGGAGATCCTGGAGTTGTTCAACGTGGATCCGCGTCGGGTGGTGGTGATCCACAACGGCATCGAGCTGGGCGCGTGGAAACGGGTCGAGAGCCGCGCCACCTGCAAGGCCTATGGCATTGAGGGCGACTACATCCTGTTCGTCGGGCGCACCACGCGGCAGAAGGGGATGGTGCACCTTATCGAGGCTATGAAGCATGTGACCCCGGGCGCGCGCCTGGTGTGTTGCACCAGCGCGCCGGACACGCAGGCAGTCGAGGAAGAGATCGCAGCCAAAATTGCGGAGCAGCCGCGCTGTGTGTGGATCAACACCTTGCTGCGCGAGGAGCAGTACATCGAGCTGTACAGCAACGCCGCGCTGTTTGCCTGCCCCTCGGTGTACGAGCCATTCGGCATCATCAACCTGGAAGCCATGGCCTGTGAGCGGCCGGTGGTGGCCAGCGCCGTGGGCGGCATCAAAGAGGTCGTGGTTCCGGAAATTACCGGGCTGCTGGTTCCGCCGGCTGACCCGCTCGCCCTGGCCGAGGCCATCAACCGCGTTCTTCGCGATCGGGACTGGGCGCGGCGGCTGGGCCTGGCCGGCCGCAAACGAGTGGAGGAGCATTTCTCCTGGGCCGCGATCGCCGAGACCACCAAGAAGATGTATCAGCAGTTGCTCGACGAGCGCGCCTCTGCGTCCGGCCAATCGTAGACCCCGCGACAAAGATCGCGGTAGACGGCAATCGGCGATACTAAGACGCAGGTATATTTCCCGGAAAGCGACCTCTCGGCGCTGCACATCATGCGAGGGGTGCACACCATCTCGTTCACTGCCGGCGTTCGCGCGTCGGTCTTCGCGGTTGCCGTTCTCACGCTTGTCACCTGCGCAACCACTGTCCCTTCTGGTCCACCCGCAGAGATGAAAGCAACCCAAGCATCGCTCGCCGCGGGCCCGGCGCGCGCCATACCCAGCGACATTGTTTTTGTCTCGCTGGAAGGGCCTTTCTGGGTGTCAAGCGACGGTGTCCTGATCTTTTCCGACGTGGTCGAGCAGAATGGCCCGGCTGCCAAGATCTATCGCTTCGATCCGCGCACGCGCGCATTCACGACGGTCCCCTATCCAGGTTCGCCGACCAGCACCAATGGACTGGGTGTCGATGCCCAGGGGCGCCTGGTGGCATGCGAACGTTGGAACGGCGCCCTGGCGCGCATCTCGCGCACCGAGCGCCAGGTGCTTGCCGAACGCACGCCCGACGGCCAGTCGCTCAATGCGCCCAACGACCTCACAATTCGGAGCGACGGGAATATCTACTTCAGCGACACGACCTGGGGCGCCCGCCCTGGCGCCCACGCAGCCACGGCCGTGTATCGCCTTGCGCCCGACGGGGTCTTGTCAGTAGCGTTCCGGGCCGACATGCCCAACGGGGTCGTGCTTTCTCCTGATGGCAATACGCTCTACGTTGGCAGCGACACCCAAGATCGTCTCTGGCGACTGCCAGTGGCGCCGAACGGCACCGTGGGCAACCCCGAACCGTTCGGCCTCGCCCCAGACGATCCGCAGGCCCGCTTGCACGTGCCCGACGGTCTTTGCGTCGACGATCGCGGACGGCTCTACGTGGCCAACAACAGCACCGAGGTGAGAGCCATCGTGGTCTTCGACGACGCCGGTCACTTCGCCGGCCGCATCGCCTTCCCGGCGCCGCCTTCCAATTGCACCTTTGGCGGTGCCGATCGCCGCACGCTCTACGTTACCACGCTGCACGCCGTGTACGAGGTGCCCATGCGCACGCCAGGACTGCCGTAGGAACCTTCCAGTTTGAGGCGCTCTGGGGTTGTCGGGCATCCAACCCAGGGAGGAATCACCATGGAAGGTCAAGCGGGCACGATCTCGAAGAAGCGGCTGTGGGCCGGGCGGCTCATGAGTGGCGTGGCGGTGCTGTTCCTGTTGTTCGACAGCGGCACCAAGCTGCTTCGGGTAGAGGCAGTGATGAAGGCCGCTGCGCAGATCGGATATCCGCCCAGCACGATGCTTCCCATCGGGCTGATCCTGCTGGTGTGCGTGGTCGTCTACCTGATCCCGCGGACCGCGGTGCTAGGCGCGGTACTGCTCACCGGCTATCTGGGCGGCGCCGTCGCGACCCACGTGCGCGTGGGCGATCCGCTCATGAGCCACATCTTGTTCCCAATCTACTTCGCGGTTCTGATCTGGGGCGGCCTCTACCTGCGCGATCGGCGGGTGCACGCGCTGATCGTGCGACGTGATCCGTCGCACTAGATAGCCCGAGTTGAGAAGATCCCGGGTGGCGGGCCGGCGATTCGCTGGGCGCCGTCTTGCTGGCCAAGTCACATTCCTCGTGGGTCGCTGGGTAGGTCATCTCCGTCGGAAATCCGGATCGTGATATGGTGGAGCGATACTGGAGGCCTGCCACCATGCGTTCGACCAGTTCGTTTGTCGGATCACTTTCGGTCATGCTCCTTGTTTCGGGCTGCACAACCACCCTGCAGTATATCCCGCCATCGAACTCGATCATGGCGAAACCGCGCACGGCGCTCCGTGTGGCGGTGTTCGATTTCCAGGACCTCACTCAGGGAAGCAACGGCTCCGGCTTCGCCTACGACAACTTGGGCAGCGCGCTTGCTGATTCAGCCCGGGACGTGCTGAGTGGCAGCGGCTATTTCGCCAAAGTGGAGCGCGTTCAGGGAAAGTACGCCCGGGATCGGATTCCTCCAGCCGCCGACGTAGTTTTGGGCGGCGACATCAAGCGCTTCTTCATGACCGACGGTCCCAGCCCCGTCGCTTTCATCAATCCGATGACATTGTTTTGCCTCATCGGTTTGCCGACCGGATACGGCCACCTTGAGGGAGATTTCGAGGCCCGGCTGGTGATGCTCAATGCGCGCACGGAAGGGCAGCTCAGCGAGCTTGGCCTGAGTGGCCATTTCGGCCCCGATTCAAACTGGAGCGGTCCGTTCTGGGAGGCCCATGATCGGCAGGTCGGTGGTGAGAAGCTGATGCGTGTGTACGCCACCGACTTCCAGAACAAACTCTCAGCCGAGCTGCGGACCTCACTCGGAGCGGCACTCGTTGCCCTTGATCCCTCTTCTGCTAAGGCCCGGATCGCCTCGGCGCAAGCGCAGCCCCCTGCGGCCACCACTCAGGTCGACCCTGTGGACCAGGCTCCCATCACCAAAATGCGCCAAGACAACGCTCACGCCATCGTCGTGGGAGTGGAGCGGTATCGTGGCGCGGAGATCCCGGCCGCGGCTTTCGCAGAAAACGACGCTCGTGTCTTCGCCGCCTTCCTAACTCGGACGCTGGGCGTGCCGGAGAAGAACATTCGGCTGCTAGTCGGCGAAGAGGCGACCAAGACAGACATCGAGGCCGCTCTGCTGGAGTGGCTTCCGCGTGTCGTGTCCCAAGGTGGCACCACTTACTTCTTCTTCTCAGGGCACGGTGCACCCGACCCGACCACCGGCACGAGTTACCTCATCCCCTACGACGGAGATCCCGCGTACCTTCGTACCAAGGCGCTCCAGCTCTCTGTCGTCTACTCGGAGCTCGCCAAGCTGCCGGAGCAACGGGTGATTGCATTCCTCGATTCCTGCTTCTCAGGCAGTGGTCCACGCTCGGTGCTGCCGGCAGGATTGCGTCCGCTGGTGCCGGTCAAGGCCACTATACCCCAGGGAGGGACCATGGCCGTCTATGGGGCAGCACAAGGCTCGGAGGTGACCGGGCCTGCGCGCGGAGGCGCCCGCCATGGACTGTTCACTTATCACCTGCTGCGAGGACTGTCAGGGCTCGCCGATCGCGATGGGGACCGCACCATCACTCTCAACGAGCTGCAGATGTTCGTGGACCGGACCGTGTCCGAGGACGCGCGGCAGGAGAACCGATCGCAGAACCCTCAGCTGTCCCTCACCAGCGGGCGCCCTGGAGATTGGGTCATCGTCGATGGTTTGGTGAAATAGGCGCTCCGGCTGCGGGCTCGAATCGATTGCGCCTCGAGCGGTCGCTACTGCTTCGGACATCCGGTGTGCGGGTCGGCTACCGCGGTGATGTCGTAGGCAGCCACGGCGGTGGCGATGCCGGCGCCAACGCGCTGGAGCTCGTCGATGCGCTGGTTGATCTCCGCGATCTGGCCCTTGGGCCCTTCGCGCATGTCAGCCAGGTCGCGCAGGGTGTAGCGGTCGAGCGGAAGGTCGAGCGGCTTGCTCGTAGCCAGAACCTTGATGCGCTCGCGGTTGATCTTGTCACCCGGAATGGGACAGGCCTTGAGGACATAACCTTCCTTCCTCCAGTTGTCGTCGGGGAAAGTGTACCAGCGGCCCGCGTCCAGGTGGTTGTTGGGCGTGGCCGGGCCGGGGATCAACAGTGATGCCTTGCCGTTTTCGTAGATGTCGAAGAGATAGACATAGGCCGGCTCGGCCAGGCGCAGACTGATCTCGACGTTCTCGCCCTCGCGCAGTTGTGTGGCGGACAGCCGCAGCTCGACGCCACCCTTGTTGCCCGCGGTGCCGACCAGGTTCATGGCCGCCTTTTGCGGAAACAGATCGCCTTTGCGTTCCAGCTTGTCGCGCTCGTGGGGTTCGAGCGCGATCTCGAACTGGGACAGGGATTGCGGGAGCACCTCTTCAGTGGCCGCGTCTTGCAGATACAGGCGAAACTCCACGTTGCGGCCGGAGGGCGACGACGTGGAACCACTCACGAAGTGAGTGACCCCGTGCTGTCGCCACAGTCTCAGCGAATCGGCCGGCGTCCACTGGGGTAGCACGACCAGCTTCTGTGTGGGCGCAAGCAGCGGTCGCTGCAAGCGCCGTTGCAACACTCCCTGCGCCTCGTAGCCGAGGTGGGTGAAGTGATCGCCGTCGTCAGTGGGGGGCAGGACCATGATGGTGGCTTGCGCGGGCAGGGTGGCCGCCAGTTTCTCGGATGCTTTGCGCAGATTTTGCTCCATCACCGAGTAGCGCGAGCAGCGCGAGCGCACGCGCACCTGACCGCCTGCCGTCTGGCAGGTGTTCTCACGCGAGCACCCGGCGCGGCGTTGCTCCACCAGCACGTGAACCTCGTGCTCCGCCTTGGTCGACGACTGAGTGCTGACCCCAGCAACGACGGTTTCGTTTCCGGCCACCGAGGTTTCGGATCTGATCTTGACCTCGATCGATCGCATGGCTTCGTCGATGGCCATGTCATAGGCCGCTTGCGTAGTCGCCGCCTCGCCCGCGCCAAAGGCCCAATCGTCGTCCTGGCTATTGCGACGGAAGGATTGGTCGTCCGCAAGGCTGCACACCGGAATCCCGGCCGCGCTGGGCACGGGCGACGAGCTGGGCAGGCTGGCGCTTCCACATGCCCCAGCCGCGACGAGAAGAAAACCGCAAGACGCTACGAGACGCATGGCCTATCGCTCACCCAGACCCCAGAGAACGGGCAGCTCGTCGAGGGGTGGAACGTTCTTGCCCGCCTGCACCTCGGGGTTCTGGTCGCGGCCGTCTTGCTTCGCGGCTCGGGCCACACGCGGCTTGAGCCACTTCTGCAACTCGCCGGCCGTAATCTGGCCGTCACCGTCCATGTCGGCTGCGCCCTGGCCCAGGGCCTGGAACACGTAGTACGAGAACAGGCCGCCCTGGTTGCCCGGTGCCGGCCCCGAGATCTCGTTGCCGCTGGCAGCGGAGAACAGGACGACCTTGTTCGACCTGGGCACAGCCTTGGCCATGACCAAGGGCCTGATCCCGGGCGGCAGCACCGAACGGCCGCCCTGGCCCGAAAAGCAGGAATCCACGAAGGCCAGGACCTCGTTGGCCTTGCTGTGCTCAAGGGACCCCAACACCGTCGCCAGCGGCAGGGCCGAATCCTTGATGGCTTTGGCATCGGCATCATAGGGGACCAGATAGGGCGTGCCGCTGGATGGGTCGGGCGCGCCGTGGCCGCTGTAGAAGAAGTACACCCGCGATCCCGCGGTCACGTTCTTTTCGATCCACTCCAGATTCCGTTCAATGTCGGCCTTGGTGGCGTGATCGTCAACAGCGACGCGGACGTGGGCCTGGGGAATCCCCAGCGTCCGCGCCACGACGGCCTGGTAGTGCTCGGCATCGATCCTCGCTCCGGGTGCCGCAGGCAGATCGCGGTAGCGCTCGATTCCGATGATCAGGGCATACGAACTCCGCTGGGGGACGCCGACCGCTACTGGCGCCGTCGCAGTCGTTGCAGGGGACACAGGGTTTGCAGCCGGCGCGGAAGAGCCTGGCAGCGAGGCCACCGCGGCCGCGCCCACAGTGGGTTGCGCTGTGGGCTGGCCATTGGCAACCGGGGTCTGCTTCTGGAACTCCCTGTGCAGCAATCCGATTCTCTCGTTGGTCTGGTCAAGTTCCCTCTGCACCGCATTCTGCTCCTCGTCCACGCGGTCCAAGCTGTCCTCCAGAACCGCCAGGCGCTTCTTGACCGCGTCC
>PMBY01000208.1:0-824 GCA_003153875.1 Myxococcales bacterium
CATCTACACGTCGGGGAGCACGGGCCAGCCCAAGGGCGTCGTGCTCTCGCATCGCGCGGTCGTCAACACGCTCGACTGGGTGAACCGTACCTTCCAGGTGACGCACGCCGATCGCCTGCTGTTCGTCAATTCCCCGAGCTTCGATCTCTCGGCGTACGACGTGTTCGGCGCGCTAGGCGCCGGGGCGTCGATCGAAATCGCGTCCTCGGCGCTGCTCGCCGACCCGATCAAGCTCGCGCGAAAGCTGTGCGACGCAGGGATCACTGTCTGGAATTCGGCGCCTGCGGCGCTGACCCGCCTCGTCCCGTTTCTGCCGGAGCACGCGCCGGCATCTTCCCTACGCTTGGTGATGCTCTCCGGCGATTGGATCCCAATCACGTTGCCGCCGATCCTGAAGCGAACCTTCCCCCGCGTCTCGGTCGAGAGCCTGGGAGGCGCGACCGAGGCCGCCATCTGGTCGAATCATCAGGCCATCCGCGACCTCGATCCGAGCTGGGTTTCCATACCCTACGGGCGCCCGATTCAGAACGCGCGCTACTACGTGCTCGATCGGCGCCTGCGTCCGGCCCCCGTCGGCATCGCGGGTGACCTCTACATCGCCGGAGCGTGCCTCGCACAAGGATACCTGAATCGACCGGAGCTCAACGCGGATCGATTTCTCGCCGATCCGTTCAGGGCCGGCGAGCGCATGTACAAGACCGGGGACCTTGCGCGCTACTTCCCTGACGGCGTGATGGAGTTTCTCGGTCGCGCGGATTTTCAGGTAAAGGTCCGGGGATTCCGCGTCGAGCTCGGCGAGGTCGAGTGCGCTATCACGAAGGTGC
>PMBY01000208.1:866-10251 GCA_003153875.1 Myxococcales bacterium
CGAACGGTAAGATCGACCGCCAGGCGTTGCCGAGCCCGACGGCACGCGTGGCCGCAAAAGACGTCGTCGCGGCCCGAACAGAGCTGGAAGAGCAGCTGGTCGCGATTTGGGAGGAGCTGCTCGAGCGAAAGCCGATCAGCGTGACCGACGATTTTTTCGCGCTCGGCGGACACTCGCTCCTGGCCGTCATGCTGGTAACCGCCCTCAAGAGCCGGCTCGGGATCCGCGTCCCGCTCTCACGCGTGATCGAGCAGCCGACCATCGCTGCGTTCGCGTCCACCATCGCCAATCAGAATTCACCCGAGCGCCCATCGCGCCACCTTCTTGCGCTGCATGCGAGCGGCTCGAAGCCGCCACTGGTGCTCGTGGGCGGCGTCGGCGGTTACACCTTCACCTATCAGAATTTCCCGAAACTTCTCGGCGACGATCAGCCGGTCTTCACGTTCATGGCGCTCGGCGCGGAAGATACCAGCGAGCCGACGGCGCACAGTATTGAGCAAATCGCAGAGGTGTACGAGGAAGAGCTGTCCGAGACGGCTCCGACCGGCCCGCTCGTGGTCGGCGGATTCAGCTTCGGCGCACTGCCGGCGTTCGAGCTCGCGCGCCGGCTCATCGGGCACGGACGTGAGGTGCCACTGCTTGTGTCCTTCGACGGCTTCGCCCCGGGTTANNGCGATCGCGCGCGGCACCTGCAGGAGCGCGCCTACGCCTTGCTCGGCCAACAGGAAAAGCTCGCGCCCGTGATCCCGTTAGCGGATCCCAACATGAGCGATCGCATGAAGAAGCTCTGGGTCCATCACGTGCGGGCGAGCAATCGATATGCGACAGGCGCGCGCTTGCCCTGTGACCTTTTGCTGGTGCGCGCGGCGCAGCCGTACCAATGGGTGGCCACGAAGATGGACGACCCGAAGTACGGCTGGGCCCGCTACGTCTCCGGCGAGATCTCGGTCGTCATCGTTCCGGGGCAGCACACCGACCTCTTCGCGCCCGAGAGCCAGCGCCTGATAGCGCAAGCGCTCTCGTCACACATCGCGCGCCACACGCGCCCCAGCGCAGCCCGCCCCGAAGATCTGCGACAGCCCTCCCAATAGAATCCGTTGGTGCACGTCCGGGTCAATTGCGCAAGTTGCTCCCGGACGCGTGAAAGGGCGGGCCTGCGGAAGCGGCACGCACCTGCAAGGAGCCCGTTGCCGATAACCCTCCAATGTGGAGGGTACGGCACGCGCACAAGCCGCATCAGCGGGCCCAGTCTATTCGCGCCGGCAGCCGGCGCGAGCAAACGCATCCTCCGATTCCTCCAACGGCGCTCAAGAGACCCCTTCGCTTTTCCTATCGACCCGACCTGCTTCGACGCGAAAACTCCCATCTGCACTCAGTGAGGTTCAGGACAGGAAATCGCCGCCAGTCCCGATCAAGCCTATCCAGGGGAAGGGCAAATGGTGGGCGGAAAACCACGAGGTCCACTCTGTCAAAGTCGAGGATCCCTACCCGAACGGGGATCGCTTCGAAGCCGCGCGCAAGGCCTTGGCGACCGACGGTGGCCGTGGGTGTAGCCGCCCTGGCGGACGTCACCTCTGGGTAACGGACGTTACCCAGAGATAAGAAGCAACTGTCAGCCAACGCCACCCGAGGGTGCCGAATGTGCGTCAGTTGATGCCTTGGCCCAGACAGTAGCCCTGCGCCGTACAGCGCAATGAACGGGTCACAATAAACTGCACAGAAGGATGCCGTGCAACGGGGTGACAGGATTACGTCCGTCTCTTGGCACGGATTGAGGCAAGTCGTTACCCCGGCTGCGACTTCACGTGACGCATCCTTGGCAAAGACACGGGGAATGCGCAAAAAACGTGCGGGCCGATCTCGGCAGGCTTTCGGCCGGCACGTTCATTGCTGACTAGTCCATGCAGGCTTCTACGACATTCTGCAAAACCAACTTAAATTCTGAAGCCGAGGAGCAAGACAGATGAAGTTCTCAAAGAGCAGAGCGGCCACCCTTCGGATCGACGGCGAACTCGACGCGGCCAGCACTTCGGATCTTGGCCCGTCTGCCGAAGACTTAGTCGCTGAACGCCAGCCTCGCTTGGTGGCAGAGCTGCGCGGTTCACCGCTCATCAGGAGCTTGGACCTGGGAGTGGGGGCGGTGGTGTTTCTCTACAAAAAGGCAAAGGAGCGTGTCGGCGGAGCGACCGTCCACAACTTGTGCGACCAACCGTTGGCGATCGTCAATGTTCTGTGTATGGAGGAGGAGGCGGCGGGTGTTCGTCAGAGCCGACATGTTGCTCGCGGATACCTCCACCTGGCCGCGAAGACAGCAAGATCGCAAGTCGCGCCCGTCCCAGGGCGGTAGGATTTGGGAGAGGAGTACATAAGAAAGACTTCGCCCCCTTCATCAACGGAATCCTCGCCCCTCAGAGAGACAGCTAGGTCGCTCAATGTGAACGCGGCCATCTTTAGAATGTGCAGCATTTCTCTTCCAGGCTCAAGGGACACCGTAATCCCGCGGCAAGCGCAGCGCCGCCGCGGAGCGCCTGGCGGAAGGCTGTAGCCCAAGGCGAAGCCGCTCCCCCAGCCGGCCAATGAAGGGTGGTCGTAGACGTGGTCTTGGCCGTGGCCGGACATTCTGAACACGCCCAGCCGGGGAAATCAGATGGCTGCCGTCGGCAGGCAGACCAAGGGCGTAGGCCACCGTGGGGGCCGCTCGACGGGACGAAGTGCGCGGCTACCCTGCCCAGGCGGCGCGCAGTCGCGTCCGCCCGACGAGCAAATCGGCGCGTTCTAGAAGACTCCGGCCGACACGGGCCAGCAGCCTGCGCGCGTGCCATACCAAGCGGGCCGGCAGATTGAAGACGGCGAAGCGCAATCGTTTGGGCCGGGCATCTTCGAAGGGCGGCGGCAGCGCCAGCACCTTCATCGCCGACAGCAGGTTGTAGGTCACAAGGCACAGCCTGAACCAGGCGGCGTTGGCGCCGAAGGCCGCACAGGGCAACACACCGCCGCCCAATTCGTTCTTGACCACATCGTGCACGACCTCAATGCACCCAGCCTTCCGGTAGTGCCATCGGACGAGCGCAATGGCATCCTCGCCAAAGTCGTTGCTGACGATGCCGAGATACTTGATGCCCCCCTGCTCGGCAAACATGTCGGCCTGCTTTCGTTCGATCCTGAGCACGATGGTGCGCATGGGTGCGGCCTGTTTGGGCCACTGGCCAGACTGGAAATCGACCTCGGCAAAGAGGACCGTCTCGTTGTCCCTGTTTTCGTAGACCTTCCACTCTGCGGGTCACTTCGTCGCCGAGCACGAATTGCAGGGCCTGCAAAGCATCGACGATGGCGGCGCATTCGCGTGGGGGAAGGCGGGCTTTGCCCGCCTGAGCCCATCGTGGGAGGGTTTGGGAACCCTCTCAGGGTTCCCATTTGATTGAAGGCTGAACCGCGAGCAATGGCGTAGAACCGCCGTGCTTCGCGATCCTCCATCGTGCCTTTGCCGCTGCCTTCGGCGATGTTGAGCGGCACCGAGAGCGCGGCCCGGCGAAGTTGGTCAGCCAGGGCGCTGTGGCCGCGGGGAACCCGCTCGGCCAGCGTTGAGGCCACGCCCAGGAATGTCACCGCGCCGCGCCTTAGCGCGAGATCAGGGGGACACTTGCATTTGCGTAGAGGCCAGCCAACCCACACAACAGCCCAACTCCAGCAGCAACGGGTCCGCCAACCACTACCACTGTAATCAACGCCCCGGCACCCAGAGACGCGCCTATCTTGGCACCCGGCAGATCGTACCTAAACCCATTGTAGCCGTCCAATCCAACCCCGATAACGTTGGCTGCGTTTCCCGCAAGGGCCCGCACAGCGGGGACACGCTCTTGATGGCAGTTCGTTGCCCGCCTAGGAACCACTTCGCAGTAAGAACTCCATGCCCAGCCCAAAGTCCTTGGCTAGACGTGGCCAGCATCCCGCCGAGAGTATCGGGGTGGGTGCCGACATCGTTGTCTATAGCAGGCTCACACCGCCCAAGAGACACATGTTGCCAGACGGGCCGTTTGTAACGATTTTCAGTGAGCGTCCCGCGAGTTTCGCGGCCGTGAGAACGGTGAGCATCTCCTTGAGCCCATCGGCGTTCAACGACGGAGTCGATGTGGCGGTGGTGTGAGCCCAGTCCTTGTTTCCGACTGCGGTGTCGTTACAGACAGTGGCGCTGAAATGCACATCGTGGTGACTATCGGCGTACACGACGAGTTCTGTTACCGTAACGACGGTGTTGGTGTCGCTTGCCGAAGCAGGACGCGAGACCGCAAGCGTGAAGGCGAATACCGCAAGGGCGACGCTGGCAAAGGGACAGGCTCTTCTCACTGTCACCTCGCCATGAGACGCGCAGCCCTGCTGGTTGTGACACTTGGGCTGACCTCGCCCAAGGCCTACGCCGCCACGGCGCTGTTTTCTCTGGCCATCGGCTACAACGGGCTTCCCCCCGGGCCGCGCGCCGCGGGCGTCGGCGTGCTGAGCTTTGCGGACGACGACGCCCTGGCGGTGCACGAGCTGGCCCGCACGGTGGCGCGTCGGTCGGTGGTTCTGGCCCTTTCTGATCGCGCGACACAAGCCCGCTATCCATCAAGCGCCGCAGCCCGGCCACCATCCCTGGCCGAGCTCCGCCGTGCCCTGGCCGAATTGGGCGCTGACATCGAACACGCTACGCGCGCCGGTGACGAGGTGGCGGTGTGGTTCTTCTACAGCGGCCACGGCTGGCTAGACGATGACGGCCGCGCCAATCTGACCCTGGCTGACGGCGCGCTGTCGCAGGACATGCTCTACAACGAGGTGCTGCCCGCGCTGCCCGGCCGCACGGTGCACCTGATGATCGACGCGTGCCATGCCGAAGCCATGATTCGTCCGCGCGATGCAAACGCCGAGACCGTCGAGGTGTCGGCAGCGGAAGTAGCTTCCGCCTCGCTCCGCAGCCGGCTGGCCCAGCTTCCCAGCGTCGGCGTCATCATGGCCAGCGCCAGCAATACCCTGTCGCCAGCCTTGATCGTCGCGACTGAACTCGTCCTGACCGGATTCTGAAGAAATCGCCAACCAGGATGAGGTGGGCGGCAACGCTCGGATCGCCGCCCACCCCTTCGCGCGCCCTATTGCCCGATGTAGGGATAGAAATCCCAAACTGTGCTACTCGAACAAGACTGCAGCTCCGCCGCTGTGCCGTTGGTTGGCGACGAGCTTACCGTATTCAAGCAGTAGTTGCCCAAGCCCTTGATTCGACCGTGAATGTACCAGGTTTGCGACGTCATCCTGTAGTCCGTGGGATCCGTGGGAGCAGGCCAGCAGTAGTATGGTTGTACGAGTGTGCCAGCTTGAGGAACACCATTGAAGACATCGAGGCAGCGAGATGTCAGTGCAGAACTGATTTCATTACGGACATCTGCGAATCCTGGTTGGCGGTTTCCCGATCCGTTCAGGGCCGGCGAGCGCATGTACAAGACCGGGGACCTTGCGTGCTACTTCCCTGACGGCGTGATGGAGTTTCTCGGTCGCGCAGATTTTCAGTGTCGCGGCCCGAACAGAGCTCGAAGAGCAGCTGGTCGGTGGCCACGAAGATGGACGACCCGAAGTACGGCTGGGCCCGCTACCTCTCCGGCGAGATCTCGGTCGTCACCGTTCCGGGGCAGCACACCGACCTCTTCGCGCCCCCGAGCCAGCGTCACCGCGAATTTCCTATGCCCCCCTGACAGTGCTGTCGCGATCCGGTCGCGCTCACCTTCCCCGCCGCCAGCGCGAATGGCCAGGGACTCGACGAAACCTGGCCTATGGTGCTGTGGCACGTCCGTTGCAGACTCCGGGACCGGCCTGACCGCAGCTTCCTGGTCAGAGCCAACCGTGGCAGCGCCAAGCAAGGAGAGACCATGACGTTCACCCAGAGGATCGCGACTCGCAGCCATCGATCGATCGCATTTTCGGCTTTGTTTCTCATCACGGCCTGCGGCGGAATGGCCGGATGCGCTGCAGATCCCAAGGGACCGCCACCCGGCAAACCGGTGGGCACGCCGGACCAACCGAAAACCGTGCGATTGGTGGTCGACGAGGCTGGCATCACCGGGCAGGTGACAGCAGGGGTCATGCGCCTGCAGATTCCAGTGTCGAACACCGGCGCCGAAGAATCATCGGGTTCGCTCACGGTTGCGATCGTCAGCGTTGACGGTGCAACGACCGCCGAGACCCAGAAGGTTCCTTTCCAGATCGGCCCGGGCACCAGCAGCACGCTGCCCGTCGACTTCCAGGCCATCACCGACGTCGCCAGCCAGGCCGACTGGGTCAAATACAACGTGTTCATCACCAGTCCGGAGGTGACGGATCTGCAGGTCACGCGCAGCCTGCTGACCGCGATCGGCAACTACGAGGTCAGGATCGAGGGCCCGACCACCGTGACTCGCGGGCGGCAGGCCAGCTACCGCGTGCGCACCCAGAATCCGGTGACCAACCAGGTTCGCTCGGGCGAGCCGGTGCAACTGGTCGTGCGCCAGGGCGACGTTGTGGTTTTGACCAAGGACGGGACCACCGGCGACAAGGGCGACGCCGAGTTCGACGTCGTGCTTGACGTCGAGGGCGCCGTCACCGTCGAGGCGCGGGCGACCATGCAGGGCACCAGCGTGAACGTGTCGGATTCGGCAACCGTGAAGCTGCCGGGCAACCGCGTTCTGCTCACCACGGACAAGCCGATCTACCAGCCCGGCCAGACCATCCACCTGCGCGCGCTCGCGCTCGAGAACCTGAGCAAGAAGCCGCTGTCTGGCCAGCCGGTGCTGTTCGAGATCGAGGACGGCAAGGCGAACAAGATACTCAAGCGCACGCTGACCAGCGACGGCTACGGCCTGGCCGCCACGCAGTTCAAGCTCGGCGACGTGCTGAACCTGGGCAGCTTCAAGGTGCGCGTGACGGTGGGCGCCGACGTATCCGAGAAGACCGTCGAGGTCTCCCGCTACTCCCTGCCCAAGTTCAAGGTGCAGGTGACTACGGACAAGCCCTGGTACACGCCGGGCGCGTTGGCCTCCGGAGCCGTCGACGCCAACTACTTCTTCGGCAAGGCGGTGGCAGGGGCGGATGTCCAGATCGAAGCGGCCACGATGGACATCGGCCTGTCCGTGTTTCAGAAGGTGATCGGCAAGACCGACGCCCAGGGGCGCTATGCCTACTCAGTGCAGCTGCCCGCGCAGCTGGTTGGCCTGCCCATCAACGATAGCAACGCCGCGATCGACCTGCGGGTTCAGGTCACGGACACCGCTGGACAGCAGGTGGTGCAGGAGCAGACCGTGACAGTTGCCAGCAAGACCCTGCGCATCGCCCTGGTGCCCGAGGGGACGGCCATCGTGCCCGGGCTCGACAACCATATCGACGTGTTCGTGACCGATCCGCTGGGCAGCCCGACGGCGGATGCAGCGGTCGAGGTCAGCGCCGCGGGCACTGCGATGGCGAGCAGTGGACGCAGCGATGCCTTCGGGCATTTCTCGTTCACCTGGAACCCGGCTGCGAGCAGCCCGACGGCAGTGACGGTGAAGATCACAGGCAAGGACGGCGCGTCTGTCAGCGAGACCTTCTCGCTCAAGGACCAGGGCGGCACGGCACCCCTACTCGTGCGCACGGACAAGGCCGTCTACAGCGTCGGTGACACCGTGGCCGTGGAGGTCATCACCTCGAAGGACGAGAACACTGTCTACATCGACTGGTCGAACAATGGTCAGACCGTCGACATGCGCACACTGGATGTGGCGGACGGGGCGGCCAGCTTCAACGCCACGCTCGACACCAGCCACGTGGGCACGAATCGCATCGATGCCTACATCGTCGGCGCCGACGGCAACATCGTGCGCACCGGCCGCACCATCTTCGTGCGCGGCCAGGGCGCCCTGTCGGTGGAGATGTCCACGGACAAGGCGCAGTACCAGCCAGGCATGCCGGCCCAGATCACCTTTTCGATCAAGGATGAAACCGGAGCGCCCGCGGTGGCCGCTCTCGGCGTGCAAGTGGTTGACGAGGCGGTGTTCGCGTTGGTGGATGCCCGTCCGGGACTGCTGCGCACCTACTTCGAGCTAGAGGAGCAGTTCGCGCAGCCGAGCTACGAGATCCGCCCGCCTGTCGTCGATCTCGAGAGCCTTCTGTACAACGAGACCGCGGCGTCCGACCCGGCCACGGCCAGCGCGGCCCAGAACCGAGCCGCCGCGGTGTTCGCCTCCCTGGGCGACGGTGGCATCACGGGCATGCGGCGGGGGAGCTGGGCGGCGCTCAGCCCCGAGGTGAAGACTCAACTGCAGCCCTACTACCTGGTGGCCAAACAGCGCTTGCTCCCGATTGTCAGCCAGGCAACGGTTGCCGCCATCGACGCGCTCAAGCAGGCTGGCTGCGATCCGTCCACCTACTACTGTTCGGCGAAGAACGACGCGTTCTATTCCCTTCTGCAAGCCGAGGTTTCCCGGCGGCTGACAGGCCGGGTTTTCGATTTCTGGGGCAACCCCTATCGCAGCCAGGCGCAGTACATGGAGGTGGTTACACTATTGACCAGCGGGCCGGACGAGAAACCGGATACCGACGACGACGGCTCCATCAGCTTCGCGATCACCGAACTTGATCTGCCCGCGGCGACCAAGAGCGACCTCGGAATGGGCTACGGACCCCACGCCGCCGATGGCGGGATGGCCTTTGCCGCGGACGCCAGCGCCGCGCTGCCGCCAGCGTTCTCGCCGCCAGAGTTCGACAACGGTGGAGGCTTCCCCGGCGTCGGGGGCGTCACGCCCGCCGGGGGCGCCATGACCGCCGCCGGGGGCAACAGCGCGGCTGTCCCGACTGGCGGCACGTCCGGCGGCGATGAGCCGCGCGTGCGCAAGGATTTTCCCGAGACTCTCTACGTGAACCCACAGCTCATCACCGGGTCGGATGGCAAGGCCAGCATTTCCATCGACATGGCCGACAGTATCACCCAGTGGCGGGTCTCCTCGTTGGCGCACACCATGGGCGGCAAGATGGGCGGCGGCGAAGGCGCAATCCGCGTATTCCAGGAGTTCTTCGTCGACATCGATTTTCCCGCCACCCTGACCAGGGGCGACGAGGTGAGCTTCCCGGTCGCGGTCTACAACTACCTCGACACGGCGCAGACGGTGCGGGTCGAGATGCAGACGGCTGACTGGTTCACTCCGCTCGGCGGAACTGGCATCGACATCGATCTCGGCCCCGGCCAGGTGACCGGCGTGCGCTTCCCGGTGCGCGTGGACAAGGTAGGCCGCCAGACCATGACCGTGAAGGGCACCGGCGCGACGGTTGCGGACGCGGTGGCGCGCTCGGTCCTGGTGGTTCCCGACGGCCAGGCGGTTCCCGTGGCCGCTTCCGGCACGCTCGGCGCCGGGACGAT
>PMBY01000265.1 GCA_003153875.1 Myxococcales bacterium
CACGACAGAGTTTTGCACGCAATCGCCGGCAGAAACGCCGCATTGCGTGCGACTAATCGGGGAGCGGTGTGGGTGACAGGGACGGTAGCGGTAGCGGTGACAGCGACGGTGACCGTGGCGGTGGGCCCGGGCCTTTGGCGGCCCGGGCCAGAGCGGAATCAGGGATGGGTCAGGCGCCAGAGAATCGCGAGGATGGAATCGAGCAGGGACAGTGCGGGCGTGACGGTGGCTTGGTCCACGTTACCCCAAGCCATGGCCACGGCAAGGTGGGAGCGGACTTCCCCGGCAGAGCCGGCGGCGATTCGGTAGTGATGAAGTCGATCCTGGCCCGCGCGTCGGGCGCCTTCAGCGATGTTGCCCGGCACCGATGAGCCGGCGCGTTTGAGCTGTTGGGCCAGATCCCTGTCGTGGAGGCGGATTCGCTCGACCGCTGGCCGGAGCGCGCTGACCATCTGCAGAGCCATTTCGTAGACCTCGAAGCGTTTCATCAGGACCTCCTTTGTCGCGGCCTCAAGCAGGCCGTCGCGCAGCGATGACGGTCCCCTGTCCCGGCGCAAGGACGAAACGACAAGGTCAGCGCGAAACCATCGCGGCCGGCGGCGCCGCTGTCACTTGACGAGGTCGGAACGGTGCGTACATCTAGACAGATGTCGAAGCCTCTCGAACCGCGCCTCCCTCGATGGGGACATGTCGGCTTCTCCGCAAGGGCCACCACGAAGAAACTGCACTCGGACCTCGGGTTCGACTCGGCCGACGAAGCCTTCACGTCCATCTGCGATTTTGCCGGGAAGGCGGCCGAGAGAGAGGCCCGTGAGGCCACTGTGACAATTCGTCCGGCCGGATCTCCCCGAGGAGAGCCTGCGGATCGGGAGGTTAAAGTGAAGCCGTACGATGCCTCATTTGGGCTAACAGACGATCAGAGGAATCGCATTCGTGCGGAACTCGGCTCTGGCTCGAAAGCGCCCAGACGCAAGTTGGTCTTCCGATTCGATAGTTGAGGATTTCACGGCCGCCCACCTACGGTTTCCTGCCACCAGTCCTCGGCACGCCGTTGCCGGAGAGCCTCGCTCGGTGGCCCCGACGAGTCAGTCCACCGGTTCTGGCATCTGGGCTGCTGCTCCCGCCTCCGGCCATCCGTTCCCAGGGTTGCCTCCGCCACGAGGCTCGCAATCTGGAAGCGGGTTGTGGATGCGCAGAGTGCCGTGCTGCTCCGAAGTTGTGGACTCCTTCGTGGGTGCCCCCCAGCCGTCGCGACCATCCGGTCATTGTCGCCCGTACAGAAGGCGGCATGTTTCCACGGCAGCGTTCTTCTCTCTCAAGGCTGAATCCCATACCGCCGTCCGCGCGCGCCAAACGGTGTCTCCATCCTTCTCGTGCTTTGTGATTCTGCCGCCGTTCAGCTTTACGTATGCCCAGTAGGCAGCGTCTGCCTCCCCGAGGCAGATACTGAGATCGAGCGCCCGCCTCCCTTCGGCGTCCTTGCGCTTTTCCTCCGCTTGGTTGCGTTTTTCGATCTGGGCCTTCAGGGCAGCAACCTCCGCCTGAGACTTCTCAAGGCGTTCCTGTGACGCTGGGAAAATCGCGTTGACAATTTCGTCGCACGCCACGGGCGATAGGCAGCACGCTAGAAACGCTACTCCTAGTACCATCCGCATGCGACCGGGTGGACGGTGGAAGAGAGGCTGTGGGCACTCAGGCACGAACGTGCCCCTCTGTCCTGGCATAGCCGCGTGGTGAGCCGGCGGGGCGCGCGATTTCCATCGAGTCATTGTGCATTCGAAGGGGGCGCTCTAGCAAGCGGGACGGGAAAGGGCGCGGCGTGATACCCTAAGACTCACACACACGGGAGGTGGGATGAAGAAGGCATTGCCTGTTGCGTTTTCGCTGCTGCTTGGAGCCGCAGCGTACTTCGCGGCGTTACCGGCCGATGGCGCCTCCGTTCGCGTACGTGGCGCGATCACCAAGAGAGGCAAGTACGTGGCTCCCCACTCCAGAAGCACGCCGAATAAGTCGAAGCTTGACAACTACTCGACAAAGGGGAACGCCAATCCGTTCACAGGCAAGCCCGGGTCGAAACCACTGACGAAGTAGTTGGAGAGGAGCCAAGGCACTAAGAAGGTCGTCCAAGTACCGCGCAGTCTTTCTGGCGGTGGCGCTCACGGCTGTCGGATTCGCGGTCGGAAATCGACACCGAGCGATGGTCGAACCGACTGCCGTTACGGTCGACCGAGATTTGGCGGAGCCGCTGGCAGCGGTACCCAGCCACCGTAGCGGCTGTTGCTCCTACCACGACGGCGTCTGTGGCTGCAGCCTCGGGCGCGTCCAGTGTTGCGACGGCACGATGAGTCCGTCCTGTACTTGCGCACGCTAGCGCGCGTCGGGCGCTCTTCGGGGAGTCGCCACCGGCCGCGATGGTTTCGCGCTGACCTTGTCGTTTCGTCCTTGCGCCGGGACAGGGGACCGTCACACGCGCACGGCGGCCTGCTTGAGGCCACGACAAAGGAGGTCCTGATGAAACGCTTTGAAGTCTACGAAATGGCTCTGCAGATGGTCAGCGCGCTCCGGCCGGCGGTCGAGCGAATTCGCCTTCACGACCGGGATCTGGCCCTGCAGCTCAAACGCGCCGGCTCGTCGGTGCCAGGTAACATCGCTGAAGGCGCTCGGCGCGCGGGCCAGGATCGACTTCACCACTACCGGATCGCCGCCGGCTCCGCCGGAGAAGTCCGCTCACATCTGGCCGTTGCCATGGCTTGGGGTGACGTGAACCAAGCCACCGTCACACCCGCCCTGGCCCTGCTCGATTCCATCCTCGCGATTCTCTGGCGCCTGACCCATCCCTGACTCCGTCCTGGCCCGGGCCGCCAAAGGCCCGGGCCCACCGCCACTGTCTCTGTCACTGTCACTGTCACCGTCACCGCCACCGTCCCTGTCACCCACACCGCACCGTTCCCCGCCCACGCCGAATTCCAGGACATTGGCAGACACGTTGAACTCCGACGGAAAGGGCGCTAGGTGTTAGCCGCGGGCGTCGCCCCGAAACAGACAAACATCAAAGTACGGAAACAACTCAGGAGAATCAGTCATGGCGACCGGCAAGTTTGGAGTGGGGGTCATCGGTTGTGGCACCGTAGGGGGCGGTGTCGTGAAGCTCCTCGTCGAGGAGGCGGAGAACCTGCGCCGCAAGACCGGCGTGGCGGTCGAGCTATGCAAAGCGGCGGACATCGACCCAGCCAAGCGCAAGTCCACCGGTCTGGCAGCCGAGCGGCTCACCGAAAACGCGCAAGAAATCCTGGACGACCCTGCGATCCGCGTGGTGGTCGAGGTCATCGGCGGGGTCAAGGCGGCCTACTCCCTTGTGGAGGCGGCGCTGACCGCGGGCAAGCACGTGGTCACTGCCAACAAGGAACTAATCGCCAAGAAAGGGCCTGAGCTGCTTGCACTGGCGCGAAAACACAACGTGACTCTGCACTTCGAGGCGTCGTCGTGCGGAGGCATTCCTGTCATCAATGCTTTGGGCCAGTCGCTGGCCGTCAACCGCTTCGAACGCCTGTATGGCATCGTCAACGGCACTACCAACTTCATCCTGACCAAGATGCATCGCGAGGGGGCCGAGTTCGCAGCCGTGCTGCGAGAAGCGCAAGAGCTGGGCTATGCCGAGGCGGATCCCACCGCCGACGTGGACGGCCACGACGCCACTTACAAGCTGGCCATCCTGGCCGCCCTGGCCTTCAACACCGCGGTCGACTACCGCGAGATCTTCACCGAGGGCATCCGCGGTGTCACCGCGCGTGACATCGAGCTGGCCAAGGAATACGGCTACGTCATCAAACTCCTCGCCATCGGCATCGAACACGACGAGAAGAGCGTCGAGCTGCGCGTGCACCCCATGATGATCCGGCGCGACCACCCGCTGGCCGCGGTCAGCGATTCCTTCAACGCCGTGTTCGCGCGGGGCAACTACGTGGGCGACGTCATGTTCTACGGCCGCGGCGCGGGCGCGCTGCCGACTGCCTCGGCTATCCTGGGCGACATCATCGACCTGGCCATGCACCATCCCCAGGGCGGTGTGAGCGGGCGCATGAACTTCGGCGCGCGCAAAAAGCACGTGGTCCCCATGGGCGAGGTGGTGAGCAAGTTCTACCTGCGGCTCGAGGTGAAAGACCGGCCCGGCGTGCTGGCGACCATCGCCCAGATCTTCGGCGAATGCGAGGTCAGCATCGCGGGCGTCAAGCAAAAGGAAGCCACTGGCAAGGAAGCCGAGCTGGTCATCCTGACCCACGAAGTCCGCGAGTCCGCCATGCAGAAAGCGGTGGCCGACATCCGCAAGCTGGACGTGGTGCTGGGCGTGCGCTCGCTTCTGCGCGCGGATAGTTAGAATGCCGGTCTGCGGATCGCGGGTCGCGTGGGCGTGGGCGTGAGCGAGTTCGTGGGCGGGACGCGAAACGCGACCCGAACTCGCTCACGCTACCGCTCACGCCAGCCGCTCGCCGCGTGCCGCTCACCCCCGCTTCGGGCCGAAGAGCAGCGATACCGCCGTCGCGAGGGCGAGCAGACCTGCCACCACCCCCAGCGAAACAGCGACGGGTATTGCGAAAAACGGCTGGACCACGATCTTGATGCCAATGAAGGCCAAGATGGCCGAGATGGCGTACTTCAAATAGACCAGCCTCTGCGCCAGACCCGCAACCAGGAAAAAGAGCGAGCGCAGACCCAGCACGGCGAAAATGTTCGATGTGAACACGATGAAGACATCGGTGGTCACGCCGAAGATGGCCGGAATGGAATCCACGGCGAACATCACGTCCGCCGCCTCCACCACGACCACCACCGCCAGAAGAGGCGTGGCCATCAGGCGGCCTTGGTGTCGCGCGAAAAAGCGCGCGCCCGCATAGTCTGGCGTTATGGGCACCAGACGGCGAAACAAGCGCAAAACCAGGTTGCGCGAGGGATCGACCGGCTTTTCTTCCTGGGCCAGGATCTTGATCGCCGTGAACACCAGGAAAGCGCCCAGCACATACAGCACCCAATGAAACGCGTGAATGGTCACGGCCCCCGCGCCGATGAAAGCCCCGCGGAAAATCACCGCGCCCACGATGCCCCAGAACAGGACTTTGTGCTGCACGTCCCGACTGACCTTGAAATACGACAGAATGACCAGAAACACGAACACGTTGTCCGCGGAGAGCGCCAGTTCCAGCAGCCAGCCTTGCAGAAACTCCAGCCCCTTTTGCACACCAAACCGTCGCAGCACGAAAAGATTGAAGGCCATCCCCAGCGAGCACCAGACCACGACCCAGATGGCGGCGTCGCGCATGCGCACGGGACGTGCCTCGCGGTTGAACACGCCGAGGTCAATGGCCAGTGCCACGACCACGATCAGGGCGAACAGGCCCCAAACCAAGGGTGAACCAACCGAGGTCATCGCGGGGCTGCTTCCGGAACCTGCACTTGCACGTGGATGGGACCACGCACGGAGGCGTCGCCCCGGGACGTCCCCAGGGCGCGCGGCTGGGGCGCCATGAAAGACTGGTTCATGCAGCCCGCGATGGCGCCGGCCTTGCGCTGAAGAGTCACGACCACGACCAGAAGCGCCAGCAGCAGCAAGACCCGAGTGACCGTTCCGCGCGGCAGGGTTGCCCAGAAACCCGCACGCGGTTCTTCGTCGGCGTCATGGTTGTGATGCTCGCTCACGATGTCCTCCGCAAGAGTTGCTTGACCCGCAAACGCGGCCGCCGGTTGCCCCGAAAAGTGTCGACCTCGGCCGTGCCGATGACGTCGAGGTGCGCCCCCTGACCCGGATCGCGATCCGCCATGCCAAAGGCTATCCCTTGGCTCACGGCCGCGCCACGCGACAATGTGATCTGCAGGTGCGACCCACCCACCACGCGGGTCGAGCGTGCCACCACGTCGGGCAGGACCAAGAGCGGCTCGTTGTTGCCCATGCCAAAGGGGGCCAGCCGCTCCAACTCCTCGGCCTGGACCAGATCGAGATCAGCCAAGTCCGCTACTGCGTCCACCTCGAGCACCGGATCCTGCATGTGGCCGTCGAAATGACTCTGGGCCTGGGCCACGAACTTGGCCCGAAAGGCCTCCATCTGCGCGGCCGACAATCCCAAGCCGGCCGCTGCTGCGTGCCCGCCGAAAACGGTGAGATGTTCCTGGCACGCCGCCAGCGATTGGTAGAGATCGAGCCCGCCGGTGGTGCGCGCAGAGCCCCGACCGCTGCCGTCCTTGAAACCGACCACCACCACCGGCTTCTTGAATTTGTCGACCAACTTGGCCGCCACGATGCCGACCACGCCCTGGTGCCAGCCCTCGGCGCCGAGAACCAGGGCCGCGTCGTTGGGGAATGCCTCTGCGGCGCGCAGCGCCTCGGCCCACATCTGTTCCTGGATTCTCTGGCGGTGGCGATTCATATCGTCGAGCTCGCCCGCCAGCCGAGAAGCCTCGGCCGCATCAGAGGCCAGCAACAAATCCAGGGCCACCTGCGCATCGCCGAGCCGTCCGGCCGCGTTCAGGCGTGGCGCCAGACGGAAGCTCACATCAGAGGTGATCACGGATCCGGTGTCGACCCCGGCAATCTCGGCGAGGGCGCGCAGCCCGGGACGCCGGAACGCCGCCAGATCGCGCAGGCCGAGGGACGCCAGAATGCGGTTCTCCTCGATCAGCGGGACCATGTCCGCGACCGTGCCCAATGCCACCAGGTCCAGCGCCTCGCGGGGATCGAAGCGATCGGCCGCCGGGTGGCCTTGGCCGCGCAGGCGGGTGCGCAAGGCCGCCGCCAGATAGAACGCCACTCCGCACGAGGCCAGACCCTTGAAGGGAAACTTGTCGTCGCTGCGATGAGGGTTGAGCAGCGCCGAGGCGGCTGACGGCCCCGAGGGCACGTGGTGGTGGTCGATGACGATGACGTCCACGCCGCGCGCGCGACAGAGCACGATGGCCTCCCCATCGCTGGTGCCGCAGTCGCCGGTCACCACCAGGGTACAGCCCTGCTCGAGAAACTGCGTGACATCACCCGGCGACAGGCCGTAGCCCGACGAACGGTGCGCCACCCGCGCGACCACTTGCGCCCCGAAGGCGCGCAACATGGTAGTAAGCACGGCCGCGGTGGTCACCCCGTCGACGTCGTAGTCTCCAAACACCCCGATGCGTTCTCCCGCGGTCACGGCCGGCACCAGCCGGTCCAACGCACGGTCCAGATCCGCGATCCCATCAGGCGGCCGCAGATCCGCCAGCTTGGGCGTCAGGAAGCGGGCCGCCGCCGCGGGATCGTCCAGCCCCCGCGCCGCCAGCACCGTGGCCGTCAAGCGACGCAGGTGCAGTTCGTCGCGCAGACGCGCCACAACGGCGTCGTCAGTGGGACGAACTCGCCAGGTGAGGGTCATGACTGCGACCTGCCGGCGGGCATCGCCCGGTCCTATCAGGTCTCGACCGGCTCTTCTTCGTCACGCCGAACCGGCCGGCGAGTCGGCCGCGCCGCCTGCCGCTTCTGCACCGCCACGTACTTCTCGTTGAGCCAGATCAGGATGGGGCTGGCGATGAAGATCGACGAATACGTGCCCACGATCACGCCCACATTCATGGCAAAAGCGAAATCGCGGATCACGCCGGTGCCGAAGACGTTCATGGCCAGGGTCACGAAGAACACCGTGCAGCTGGTCAGGATGGTACGCGACAGGGTTTCATTGATGGCGTGATTGACCACGCGGTCAAAGGCACGATCGCGATAGCGGCTGGCGTTCTCGCGGATACGGTCAAACACCACGATGGTGTCGCTCATCGAGTAGCCGATGATGGTCAAGATCGCCGCCAGGGTGGTGAGCGAGAATTCCTTGTAGGTAACTGCGAAGGCCCCCACCGTGATGATGGCATCGTGCAAGAGGGCCACGATGGTTCCGGGGCCGTAGCGGAAATCGAAGCGGAAGGCGACGTAGACCACGATGAGCAGGATGGCCCCCATCAGCGCCCGGATTCCGTCGAGCTGGAGTTCCTTGCCCGCTTTGGCGCCCACCGAAGACACCTGCGGGATGCTGGTTACCGCACCTGCCCCCAGCTTGGCGTCGAGCGCGGCGCGCACCTCGGATTCCATGCCGACCAGGGTGGCTTCGTAGGTGTGGTCCTGGGGCGGGCCAAACTGCTGCACGCCCTTGTCCGTGGT
>PMBY01000024.1:0-2669 GCA_003153875.1 Myxococcales bacterium
AGGAGAAATCCCGTGGCAGCATCCGCCCGAGTCATCATCACACTAGAATGTGCAGTCTGCCGCGAGCGCAACTACTCCACGACCAAGAACAAGCGCGCCAACGCGGAGAAGCTGAAGTTATCGAAGTACTGCGGTCGATGCAGGAAGCACACGGAGCACAAGGAGACGAAGTGACGAGTTTCTTGTGGAGGGCAGTAGCTCCAATGGTAGAGCAGCGGTCTCCAAAACCGCGTGTTGTGGGTTCGAGTCCCGCCTGCCCTGCTGCTGTCCACAGTCTGGAACTAGGAGCGTAGCGGCCAGCCATGGGCCCCAACAAATACATACATCTGACGTTCGCGGTGGGAATCCTCCTGGCCGCGTTCCTGCTTTTCAAGACCGGTGACTGGGTCTGGAGCTACTTTGCCAAGCCGAATGAGCCGCTGCTGCAGGCTGTGGGCCTGGCGGTGGCCGTGGTGGCTGGCCTGGTCGCGTATCGCAATGAACGCGTCTACGCGGTCGCCGTGGATGTGACTCGGGAGTTGGAGAAGGTCGCATGGCCCACCCGCAAAGAAACCTACTACGCGACCATCGTCGTGATTGTCACCGTCTTCATCTCGACGGTCATCCTGTCGACATTCGACGCTATCTGGTCGTTCCTGGCAGGGAAGATTCTCAAGTGACGGACCGCGGGATCTAACCCATGGCGATGAAATGGTACGTTGTGCACACATACTCGGGACACGAGAACAAAGCTCGTCTGTCGTTGCTCGACCGGGTACGACAGGCCGGGTTGGTGGCGAAGTTCGGCGAGGTGCTGATCCCCACCGACACCGTGGTGGAACTGGTGAAAGGCCAGAAGCGTTCCACCACGCGGAAGTTCTTCCCCGGCTACATGTTCGTGCAGATGGACCTCGACCAGGAGACTTTTCATCTGGTCAAGAACACGCCGCGCATCACGGGATTCCTGGGCGGGATGAATCCTCAGCCGGTCAAGGAAACCGAGATTCAGAACATCAATACCGCCATGACCGAGGGCGCTTCGCGCCCGCGCCCGCGCGAGAGCTTCAAGGAAAGCGACAACGTACGGGTTATCGAGGGACCCTTTGCGAACTTCACCGGTGTGGTGGTCGAGGTGAAGGCGGAGAAGCAGAAGTTGCGCGTGAACCTCTCCATCTTCGGTCGGGCCACCCCGGTCGAACTAGATTTTGCTCAGGTCGAGAAGGTCTGAGTGGTTAGGGCAGACCCATGAAGAAAGTCACTGGTTACATCAAGCTGCAGATTCCCGCGGGCAAGGCCAATCCGGCNNGGCCAGCACGGCGTGAACATCATGGACTTCTGCAAGCAGTTCAACGCCCGGACGCAGGCGCAGGCCAAGGACGACGTGACCATTCCCGTGTTGATCACGGTGTTCTCGGATCGGTCGTTCGCCTTCATCACCAAGACGCCACCGGCCGCCATCCTCATCAAGAAGGCGGTGGGATTGGCCACGCAGAAGAAGCCAGGCTCGGGTTCCAAGGAACCCAACAAGGTGAAGGTCGCCAAACTTTCCAAGAAACAACTCCGGGAGATCGCCACAACCAAGCTTCCGGATCTCAACACCACCGACGTCGAGGCTGCCATGCGGACCATTGCCGGTACCGCACGCGCCATGGGCGTAGAGGTGGAAGGCTGAAACAAGCCGAAAGCAGAAAAGCATGCCCAAGAACGGAAAGAAATACACCAAAGCGGCGTCCAAGGTGGACCGCACGAAACGCTACCCGCTGGCCGACGCCTGCAAGCTGTTGCCGGAGACCAAGGTGGCGAAGTTCGACGAGAGCGTGGACATTGCGGTACGCTTGGGGGTCGATCCAAAGCACGCGGATCAGATGGTTCGCGGCGCTATTGTTCTCCCCCACGGAACCGGCAAGACCCTCAAGGTCGCGGTGGTGGCCAAGGGCGACAAGGCGAAAGAAGCCCAGGACGCGGGCGCCGATTTCGTTGGGGCCGAAGATCTGGTCGAGAAGATTCAGAAGGAAGGCTGGACGGACTTCGACTCCATGGTCGCGACCCCCGACATGATGGGACTGGTGGGGCGCCTGGGCCGCGTGCTCGGCCCCAAAGGCCTCATGCCCAACCCCAAGGTGGGCACGGTGACGGCGGACGTGGCCAAGGCGGTGCGCGAGCTCAAGGCCGGTCGTGTCGAGTTCCGCGTCGAGAAGGCCGGCATCGTGCACGCCCGCATCGGCAAGGCGTCTTTTGGCGGCGAGAAGCTGCTGGACAATGCCCGCGTCATGGTCGAGACGCTNNATGAAGTCGGTCACGCTGTCCACGACGATGGGCCCGGGCATCAAGGTGGATGTCGCCCCGCTGGTCGCCGAATTCGCTGCCAAGTAAGTCGCGAGGAGACCCGTCGTGAATACCACAGAGAAGAAAGAAAATATCAGCACCCTCAAGGACAAGCTCGCGCGTGCGCAGAGCCTGATCCTGGCGGATTTTCGCGGCTTGTCGGTCGAGAGCGACACCAAGTTGCGGCGGGAATTCCGCGCCGCCGGTTGTGAATACCGGGTGGTCAAGAATACGCTCTTGGGCCAGGCCGCCAAGGGAACGCCCATGGAGGTGCTTGAGCCCTTGTTGGCCGGACCCACCGCCATCGCCTATTCGTTCGAGGATCCATCGGCGCCGGCCAAAGTGGCGACCAAGGTGGCCAAGGG
>PMBY01000024.1:2713-3861 GCA_003153875.1 Myxococcales bacterium
CAGAATTTCGCGTATCTGCTTTCAGCGCGCGAGGAAGCGTTGAAGGAGACTGAGAAGAAGTAGTTTGCCGCGACTGTCGTGGCCAGAGTTTCGAGAAGAACGATTTGAAAACGAACAAGGAGATTCGGAAATGGCCGATGTGAGCAAGGAGCAAGTAGTTGACTTTCTGTCCAAGATGTCCGTCATGGACTTGGCTGCTCTGACCAAGGAGCTCGAGGACAAGTGGGGCGTCAAGGCGGCTCCCGTGGCGGTTGCTGCCTCGGGCGCTCCGGCTGGTGCTGCAGCTGCCGCGCCTGCTGCTGAGCAGACCGAGTTCACCGTCATCCTCAAGGAGGTGGGCGCAAAGAAGATCGAGGTCATCAAAGTGGTACGCGAGCTGACTCAGCTCGGTCTCAAAGAGGCCAAGGATCTCGTGGACGGCGCCCCCAAGAACGTCAAAGAAGGCGTGTCAAAGGCCGACGCCGACACCATGAAGAAGAAGCTCGAAGAGGCCGGTGCGAAGGTCGAAATCAAGTAGGCACGACGGCAGTTGACAATCTACGGTCGACCATCGGTCGGCAAGCAAAAGCATTTGGTTACCGGGGGTGCATGGGCGCCTCCGGGTATTCGACTGCGCAGAGTCCGCGATTGACGAACGGACAGGGGAGAACGCATGGCGTCCCAGATCCAGAATAATTTCCGAGCACGCAAGAGCTTCGCGAAGATCGCGAAGATCATCGATATCCCCAACCTCATCGACATCCAGAAGCAGAGTTACGAGAAGTTTCTGCAGAAGGATATCCCCGCGGAACAGCGGGAAGATGTCGGGTTGCAAGGCGTGTTCAAGAGCGTCTTTCCCATCAAGGACTTCTCGGAAACCTCGTCTATCGAGTTTGTCAGCTACACGCTGGACAAGCCCAAGTACGACGTGGACGAGTGTCGCCAGCGGGGCATGACCTTCGCCGCACCCATCAAGGTGACGGTGCGTCTGGTCGTGTGGGACACCAACGAAGAGACCGGCTCCCAGTCGATTCGCGACGTCAAGGAGCAGGAGGTGTTCTTCGGCGAAATCCCGCTCATGACCGACAACGGAACCTTCATCATCAACGGCACCGAGCGCGTGCTGGTGAGCCAGCTGCACCGCAGCCCCGGCGTCTTCTACGATCATG
>PMBY01000263.1 GCA_003153875.1 Myxococcales bacterium
CCGCTGGGCGAAATGAGCCACAAGCTACTGCACACGCACTATCACAAGCGAGACGTGTTGGTCTGAATTGCGTCCACGCGAAGGCTGGAAGGAAACAACTATGGCGAATGCAAAGAAGATACTGGTGGTGGACGACGATCCGGACATCGTGGAGCAGGTGACCATGATCCTGAAGCAGGACGGTCACGAGGTGCACAGCGCGGGAACGCAGAATGAGGCCGAAGAAATTCTCCTGTCGTTCAAGCCCGACCTGGCCATCCTGGACCTCATGATGGAGGAGAAGGACACCGGGTTCGTGCTCTGCCATCGCATCAAGAAGCTGTACCCGGATACTCCGGTGATGATGGTCACCGCAGTCAAGGCCGCGACCGGCTTGTCTTTTGCGGCGGACTCGGCCGTGCAGCAGTCGTGGCTCAAGGCCGACCTGCTTGTGGACAAGCCCATTCGCGCCGAAGTCCTGCGCAACGACGTGAACGGGCTGCTCAATCGCGCGGCGACGTAGCCGAGGATTTCACAGTCGCGTGGGCAGCGCCGCGCAGCCACTGCCTCGCTCGCCGGGCGTGGCGGGCGGCGAAGATCGGGCCAGCGGGCGGGGGCGGGCTTGGCTTGCGCGCGCAGGAGCTGGCCGCGAGCAAGACACACAACCCTGCGCGCACAAGGAGCGTAACGCGGGCATTCGCGAGCGCGGGGGAGACGACGAGGATGAATCTACTCGGTTCGGGTAGATGGGACAGCCCCCCTTTGGGAACTCGCCTCGCTGGCGGACGGTCGCTGCTGTGCCCGCCATGCTGTCTTGACCTTTGCATCCTATGCCTCTCAGAATTCTGAGTCTGCAGTGCATCCGAATCCACGTCGTTGCGAGGGAATCGGCCCACCAACTGCAGCGCGAAAGTCGGCACGCAGATTGCTGTCGTTGACCACACGGAGGATCCAATGCGCAAGATGTCTGCGGGCGTCGCAACCTTTTTCGTAGTTGGCTTGATGGGACTGGCTTGTAGCGACCGGTCAGGTCTGAACCCGCCTATAGGTGGTGCTGGCGGTGGAAAAGGGGCAAAGGGCGGCCAGGCAGGCAGCGTCGTCGGTGGCAGAACGGCCGGCGCGATCGGCACAGGCGGAGTCGCGGCTGGCGGATCCGGTGGCATGACGATAACTGGCGGCACGCCAGCCACCGGCGGCACGACAGGGTGTCCGCCGATCGCGTGCCCCGCGATCGCGTGCATGTATGGGTACCTGCCGAGTACAGGTCCCTGCGGCTGCGGCATCTGCGCGCCGCCTCCTGATGCCGGCGTGGCGAAAGACGCTGGCGGCCCGGACGGCCGTATCTGCCTGGCCCTTCCTTGCGCCATGCCGATCTGCCCGGGCGGATACATAACGAATCCAGATCCCTGCGGCTGTCCCGTGTGCGCTGCGGACGGTGGAACGGCAACGGACGGTGGGAAGAAAGACGGGCCGCCGATCTGTCCGCCCGTCAGTTGCCCCATGCTGGCTTGCGTGGGCGGGTTCGTGCCGAATCCAGATCCCTGCGGCTGTCCCATGTGCGGGCCGACTCCTGATGCGGGCGTGGCGAAAGACGCTTACGGTGCAGACGCCCGACGGATCTGTCCACTCATCGCGTGCCCCGCGATAGCCTGCCTTGGCGGATACGTGCCGAATCCCGATCCCTGCGGCTGTCCCATGTGCGGGCCGATTCCTGATGCAGGCGTGGCGAAAGATGCCGGCGGTGCAGACGCTCGACCGATCTGTCCACCGGTCATGTGCCCCCAGATAATGTGTGTTGGCGGGAGCCGGCCGAACCCCGATCCCTGCGGCTGTCCCCTCTGCGGGCCGGCTCCTGATGCTGGCGTGGCCAAAGACTCTGGTGGGGCAGACACCTCGCCCCCTGCCTGTCCGATGCTGGCAAGTCTGAATTCCACGGACGTCGCGCCAGTCGGGTATACTGCCGCGCGAGGGTTGTTCCAGTGCACGGGGGGCGGGGTCACTGCAATCTGTGTCAGCAACGACGCCACGGGCTGCTCGGGCTCGGCAGCAGACAACTGCACCAACCTGTGTTCGGCGAACCAGTACGGCCTGGGCTACGGTGGAGTAGGTCCCTTGGCCCCGCCGCCGTCGATCGCCCTTCCCGCCGGATGTGGGCAAGGCATGTATACCCCAGGCGGCGTCGCGTTCTACTGCTGTCCCTGCGGAACGTGAGTGCGCAGCGCTGGTGAGCCGACCGCGACCGCCGGCGTTCCAGTCACCCGAGCGGCTGCGGGCACTCGTCGCGCAGCTTGCAGCCGGAGCAGGGCTGGCCGCGCCAGATGGCATCGAAGAAGGCCTGCACCTCGTCCAGCAGCAGGTCGTCGCGGTTGAGCCCAGCTAGAAATTGCGGCGGCCCTCGCCCTTGGCACCGAGGTTCAGGAAATGCGCGGCAAAGAGGCCAAAATCAAGATCGGCGATCTCGAGGTCGGCGTGGCCGTAGCCAGCAGTCTGAAGAACGCGGCGCGCCTGCTGGAATCGATACGGGCCGGCCGCAAGGACATCCATTTCATCGAGGTCATGACCTGCCCGGGTGGGTGCATCGCTGGCGGTGGGCAACCGTTGAATGGCGACCAGAATGCCATCAAGGCGCGCATGCAGGCGCTCTATCAAATCGATCGCGACGAAACCGTGCGGGTCAGCCACAAGAACGAAGATGTGGCCCGTCTGTACAAAGAGTTCCTGGGTGCCCCGCTCGGCGAAATGAGCCACAAGCTGCTGCACACGCACTATCACAAGCGAGACGTGTTGGTCTGAATCAAGTCCACGCGAAGGCTGGAAGGAAATAACTATGGCGAACGCAAAGAAGATACTGGTGGTGGACGACGATCCGGACATCGTGGAGCAGGTGACCATGATCCTGAAGCAGGACGGTCACGAGGTGCACAGCGCGGGAACGCAGAATGAGGCCGAAGAAATTCTCCTGTCGTTCAAGCCCGACCTGGCCATCCCCATTCCTGTGAACTACATCAACCTACACGCCCAAACTGTCCCTATACCCAGGGGGCAATCCTCTATGGTGACCAGCGACAGGGACACTCACCGATGCCTTGGGCAGCCAACAAAGGAGAAATCCCGTGACGACGATGCCTGACCTCGCGGCGTTTCTCGACGCGCACCCCTTCGAGCGCGCGGCCGCGGTCATCCTCGCCGACGAACTCGCTCAGGCGGCCACGCTGCACCTGCCTGGCGGGCGCGATCGCCATCGTCGTCAGCTCGAGCACGCGATCGATCTTGCGAATCGCGTCCTCGCCGCGGCCGAGGAGAAGGGCGGGGACGCGAGGATGTGCGCGGGCGCGCGTTCCACGTTGGTGAAGGCCCACGCCGCCCGCGCAC
>PMBY01000492.1 GCA_003153875.1 Myxococcales bacterium
CCGAACAGGCACTGCAAACAGGTGGGGCCCTTGCCGCCGCCAGGACAGAAGCCGCCGGTCATGGCTACCGTCGTGCACTTGGCGGCATTGTCCGCGGTGGGCGCGGGATATCCTGCCGGGATCCCTGTGCTTGCTGGAGGGGCACCGCCTGCTCCGGCAGCGCCTGTGGTGCCGCCGCTGCTCGTGGTACCGCCGCTGCTCGTGGTGCCGCCGCTCCGGGCTGTCCCGGTCGTGCCACCCGCGCCACCTTTGCCGCCCGCCCCACCGGTCGCGACGCTGCCACCCACCGCAGAAGTTCCTCCCGTGCCTGACGTTCCGCCGGTCCCCACCGGGTTGCAAGTATCCAAGCACCGACCCCAGATGTCGGACGGCACCACCAGATCGGTCGCACAGCATGCCCACGCACAGACCGTGTCTGTGCATTGGCCGTCGACAGGGATCGGGACGTCCTCATCCGAGGAACAGGTCCACTGGTTGCCGCCCAGCTTGGCTTCGCATTGGGCCATGGCGGTGTATTGCACGTTGCACTTTGTCACGGCGCTGACCGTCGCATCGGCTTCTGCCACGCAAGCGGCCTGACAGTCAGCAACAGGTGTGCACATACCAGACGTCGACGCGCATATCGCCGTGCAGGCTTGTTGCAAGGTCAGTCCCGCTCCGGAACTGCTTGAGGTCTTTCCACCTGTGCCGACTCCGCCTGAGCCACCGAGAGTTCCGCCGGTCGCTGGTCCCGTCGCACCGCCGGAACCGATTCCACCGGTGCTCGATGACTTGCCTCCGCTGCTCGGGATGCCGCCGAGAGTTCCGCCGGTCGGCGTTACCGTCGCACCGCCAGAAGCGACTACACCGGTGCCCGATGACGTGCCTCCAACAGCCGACGTGCCGCCGGTCGGTGCTACCGTCGAACCGCCGAAAGCGATTCCACCGGTGCCCAGGGACGTGCCTCCGCCGCCCGACGTGCCGCCGGGAGTTGTTGCACCACCGCTGGGACTCCCACCCGTGTGATCGGCGTTGTTGCCGCTGATCGAGCAGGCGACTGTGAACAGCATCGCTGCCGGTAGAATGCGGACGATAGAACCTGTGCTTTGCATATGAACACTCCCTGATAGATGAAGGGGCAGCTGCCTGGCAATTCGGATTAGGGCCGTATCACAAAATGCACCCTTTTTATTGAGCCATCAACCTGCAATACTTGTGGTTCGCTTGCTGCTGAGGTCCGGTGACGCCTTGCGCCAGTTGTACTGGGCTGCGGCGGCTCTTGCGCAGAAAGACGTTGCCGTTGGTGGCGAGGGCGCGGTCGCGTGCGCCTTGCGGGGTGCGCGAGGAGAGCATGACAATCGGTAGGCCGCTGCTTAGTGCGTCGTATTCCAGGCCGCGAGAATCTTTTCGACGGTGGCATTGCTGTCGAGGTGTTGTTCCCCAGGATGAGCGTCGAGCCAGGCGATAGTCCGGCGCATGCCCTCGGCCAACGAAACCGTGCAGCGGAACTCGGGCACGAAGCGCTTGATCTTGGAGTTGTCGAAAACCAGCGAGTGCGCTTTGTCGCCGTGCAGCCCGGCGCCGATGGCAGGATCCACCTGGGCGATGAAGTCCGAGGGGATGTGGACCAGTTTCGCCTCAACGCCGGCCGCGGCGGCGATGCATTCATAGACCTGATTCCAGGACAGCACTTCGTCGGAGGTGATGTGAAAGGCCTCGCCCACGGCGTCGCGCCGGCCCAGCAGGCCGATCAAGCCCTTGGCAAAGTCACTGGCATGGGTCATCACCCACAAAGAGGTGCCGTCGCCGTGAAGTGGCAGGGGCAGCCCCTTGCGCATGCGATGCACGGAAGTGAAGTCGATGCCGAAAGCCGTGGGAATCCAGGTGTCGCCATAGGTAAACGAAGGCCGCACAATGGTCACCGGGAATCCGTGGCGCTGGTGCGCCTCGGTCAGGAAGCGCTCGGTGGCGATCTTCTTCTGCGAGTATTCCCAGAACGGGTTTTCCAGCGGCGTTTCTTCGGTGACAACGTAGTTTCGCGGCGGTTTCTGGTAGACCGTGGCCGTGCTGATGAAGACGTATTGCTGGACCTTACCGGCGAACATCTCCACATCGGCGGCCGCCTGAGCCGGGTCGAACACGAGCCAGTTGACTACCACGTCGAAGGCTTCAGAGGCCAGCGCCTGTGCCATGGCACGGCGGTCGTTGATGTCGCCGTGGATGGTGCGCACGCGCGAGGGCAACTCGACCCGACGCTGGCCCCGGTTGAAATGCACCAGCTCGATGTCGCGCTCCGCGGCCAGGCGCGAGCAGGCGGTCGAGATGTTGCCCGAACCACCGATAAACAGGACCTTCTTGCTCATGCGCGGATTTCACCACAGGCCAGGCCAGGGGCACAGCAGATAGTGAAGCCAGAAAGACCTTGCGCTTTGGTTAACCATGGTTCACTATCTACCAATGTCAAGNNTGTTCACCGAGCGTCGCCAGCAGCTGGCCCGCTCGGTGGATCTCAGCGACCAGCAGTGGGCGGTGCTGGAGGAAGTCTCCAGCGAGCACTTCATGCCCAGCCTGTTTGCCAAGCAGCGCGAGAGCTCGGCGGCTGCGGTTTCAAAGATCCTGCGCCAGCTTCTGGGCAAGGATCTGGTTTCGGTGCGCCTGGGTGCGCGTGACGGTCGGCAGCGCCGATACCAGTTGACCAGCAAGGGAAAGCGCTGCATCGAGGGCTTGCGCCGCGAACGGGAGGCCGCCATTCGTGCGGTGTGGAACGCATTCGACAGCGGCGATCTGGACGCCTTCACCAACTTCGGAACCCGCCTGGCGCAACGTCTTACGCACTACGCGGAATCGGTCAAAGAAGGGACGTAATGAAAATGGGAAAGACACTGTACGAAAAGGTCTTCGACAGCCACACCGTGGGCCGCCTGCCCTCGGGGCAGTATCAGCTGTTCATGGGGCTGCACCTGATCCACGAGGTGACCTCGCCGCAGGCTTTCAGCATGCTGGAGGAGCGCAAGCTCAAGGTGCTGTTCCCCGAGCGCACCTTTGCCACGGTGGATCACATCATCCCCACCAACAGCCAGCTGCGTCCCTACCAGGATGCGCTGGCCGAGGGCATGCTGCGCGCCCTGGAAACCAGCGTGAAGAAGCACGGCATCCGTTACTTCGCGCCCGAGAACGGAGAGCAGGGCATCGTGCACGTGGTGGGCCCGGAGAACGGACTCACCCAGCCTGGCATGACCATCTGTTGCGGCGATTCCCACACCGCCACCCACGGCGCGTTTGGCGCCATCGCCTTTGGCATCGGGACGTCACAGGTGCGCGACGTGCTGGCCACGCAGACCCTGTCCATGGACAAGCTCAAGGTNNGGCTTCGCCTACGAATACGCCGGCGACACCATCACGCGCATGACCATGGACGAGCGCATGACCGTCTGTAACATGAGCATCGAGGGCGGCGCCCGCTGCGGCTACATCAACCCCGACGCGGTCACCTACGACTATCTCAAAGGCCGCACCTACGCGCCCAAGCTCGAAACCTGGGACCGCGCACGCGCCTACTGGGACAGCGTGAAGAGCGACGCCGATGCGCACTACCACGAAGTGGTGAAGGTCCGCGCCGAGGACATCGAGCCCATGGTCACCTGGGGCATCACGCCGGGGCAGTCGGTCGCGGTGAACGGGAAAATCCCCTCGCCCGAGGCATTTCCTGCCGACGAGCGCGAGAGCGCTGAGGAGGCCTACAAGTACATGGCGATGAGGCCGGGACAGCCCATCAAGGGCCAGAAGATCGACGTGGCCTTCATTGGCTCGTGCACCAACGGGCGTCTCTCCGATTTCGAGGCGGTGGTCGAGGTGCTCAAGGACGGCAAGCACAAAGTGGCGCCGCACGTGCAGGCCCTGGTGGTTCCCGGATCGATGCAGGTCAAGCGCGATCTCGTGGCGCGCGGCTGGGACAAGATCTTCACCGCCGCGGGCTTCCAATTTCGGGAGGCCGGTTGTTCGATGTGCCTGGCCATGAACCCTGACAAGCTGAAAGGCAGCGAGCTGAGCGCTTCGTCATCGAACCGCAATTTCAAGGGCCGGCAAGGCAGCCCCACCGGGCGCACCCTGCTCATGAGCCCAATCATGGTGGCCGCAGCGGCCATCGCTGGCGAAGTGGCGGACGCGCGCCAAGTGTTCGGCATCCACGGCTAAGTGCGAGGAGATTTGTCATGGACGATTCGAAGCGCATCGTGATCAAGGGACAAGGCATCGTTCTGCACGGCAACGACATCGACACCGATCGCATCATCCCTGCGCGCTACCTGCGTACGGTCACTTTCGAGGGTCTGGGCGACCACGCCTTCGAAGACGACCGGGTTCAGCTCAAGCAGCAGGGCCGCGTGCATCCGTTCGACGATGGAAAATTTCGCGACGCTACGGTATTGCTGGTGAACAAGAACTTCGGTTGCGGCTCATCGCGCGAGCACGCGCCTCAGGCGCTCGCTCGCTGGCACAAGGGCATTCGCGCGATCGTCGGTGAGAGCTTTGCCGAGATCTTCTTCGGCAACTGCGTCTCGCTGGGCGTGCCCTGCGTGGTGGCAGACGCGGCGTCGGTCGAGGCGTTGCAGAAGACAGTCACGGCGGATCCGACCGTGGCAGTCACCGTCGACTTGAAAGACAAGGTCGTCAGCGTCGGCCCGCTCCGCTTCCCGCTGCGCATCCCGGAAGGCGTGCGCCAGCAGTTCCTCGACGGCCGCTGGGACACGACCGGCGAGCTGCTGGCCAATCGCGAAGCCATTGTGGCGTTGGCCAAGAAGCTGCCTTACCTGTCGGGGTTCTGATAGCGAGAAAATCGGACTTTCATCCGTCACTGCGGTATGCATAATCGCCGCCATGGTTCGTCCCTCGTTCAGAAATCTGGCCTGGATAGCAGCGGCCCTGCTTTTGCCTTTTGGGGCAGGGTGCAACATTCTCGATGGCGGCGACGACGATTCCTGGCTCCGGTCTCGGGAAAGCGGGTCTGATGCGGGGTTCGTCACGCGACACACCCCCGATGCTGCCCTTGTGCCTGACGGGGCCGATGCCGGCACCGACGCTGACGATGCTGGGACCGACGCTGACGATGCTGGGACCGGCGCTGGTGAGGCTGGCGCTGCTGAGCCTGGGATCGCCTTCACAGTCGTGGTGCTGCCCGACACGCAGTACTACTCATCCAGCCACCCCGAGATCTTCGCAGCCCAGACGCGCTGGATCGTCGAGCAGAAATCTGCGCGCAACATCGCAGTGGCGCTTCACGTGGGCGACATCGTCGACGGGGCCAACGACCCAGCTCAGTGGATGGCCGCCAGCTCGTCGTTGCGACCTATGGACGGACTGGTTCCCTATGTTCTTGTCCCCGGCAACCACGACAGCAATGCCAACCGCGTGGGATTGATTGACAACTATTTTGCGCCCACGACCATGCGGTGGATCACCAACACCATGACCGCAGGCCAGATCGAGAACAACTACACCTTGGTCGACATCGGACCACAGCAGTGGCTGGTGCTGGGTCTGGAATTCGGGCCGCGCGATGCGGTTATCACCTGGGCCGATGGGGTGCTCAAGGCTTTCCCGACCAAGCCGGCGATCATCGTGACCCACGCGTACCTCTACGGAGACGGAACCCGCTACGACGTGGCGAAGTCGGGATTGGATCCAAATCAACCGAGTTTTCAGGCTTTCATCCCGCAGTCGTACTATTACACCACCAAAGAGGGCAGCAACGACGGAGAGCAGATCTGGCAGAAGCTCATCGTACCCAACCCGAACGTGCGCCTGGTGTTCTGTGGTCACGACAACGGGGCTGCGCGACTGACCAGCCTTCGGCCAGACGGCTCACGCGTGCACCAGATGTTGTCCGACTACCAATGGTTGGACGATTCCGGCGGCAGCGGCTTTCTGCGGGTTCTGCAATTCGACTACAGCCAGAAACAGATTCGCGTGCAGACCTACTCGCCCTATCTCGACCAGTACATGACCGACGACGCGAACCAGTTCACGCTCAGCCTGGAACTCTAGAATTCCTGAGGCAGTTGCTGTAGCTGCGCGACCGAGAAGACCGGCCCGTCCTTGCACACGTAGAACGGCCCGATGTTGCAGCGGCCGCACTGGCCCAGGCCGCACTTCATCTTCATTTCCAGGGTGGTGAAGATGCGCTCGGCGGGAAAGCCCAGCTCTTTGAACACCGGCAGAGTCAACTTGATCATGATGGGCGGGCCGCAGGTGATGGCCACCGCGTTCTCGGCTTTGGGCGCGGTCGCACGCAGCACCGCGGGCACGAAACCCTCGCGGCCCTTCCAGTTGGCGTCGCCTTTGTCCACGGTCACCACCAACTCGGTGTTGAACGCCTTGGCCCAGATCTCGCGATCTGCCGCGTACATCAGATCGGCAGGGCTGCGCGCGCCGTACACGATGGTCAACTTGCCGTAGTCAGCGCGCTGATTGAGCACATGGCAGATGATGGGCCGAAGCGGCGCCAGGCCGATGCCGCCGCCCGCGATGACGATGTCCTTGCCTTTCCAGTCAGCGACGGGGAAGGCCTTGCCGTAAGGGCCGCGGAACCCGATGACGGCGCCCGCGTACAGATGGTGCAGGGCCTCGGTGTGAGCGCCGACTCGCTTGGTGGTGACGGTCAGCCGTTCCGGTTTGGCGGGATCGCCTGCGATGACAAAGGTGGATTCGCCCTCGCCAAAGGACGAGATCTCGCCGAACTGGCCAGGCAGATAGCGGAAGGCCTTGCGCTCGGCCTCGTCGAGCAGCTCGAAGTGGAAGGTCACCGTGTCTGCAGTCTCGTCGATGCGCTCGCTGATTCGCGCGGCCAGCGGCAGCAAGGGATCACGCAACACGTTCGGCCTCCTGGTTGATGCGCTTCATGATTTCGAACACGTCGGCGAACAGGTTTCGGTCGAGCGGGCACAGGTCTACGCAACGGCCGCAGCCGGTGCAGCCAACCAAGCCCGGGTTCTGCGTGGGAATGTAGGAGAACTTGTGCAACATGCGCTGGCGCAGACGACTGGCCGCCACCTGGCGCGGGTTGTGGCCGCCCGCCATGCGGGTGAAGTCCGAGCGCTGGCAGTTGTCGACAATTCGTAGACGCTGGATCTCGCCCTTGAATGACTCGTCGTCGACGGTGAAACACTGGCAGGTCGGGCAGTACTGCGTACACACCCCGCAGTTCATGCAGGAAATGCCAAGCTCGCGCCAGATGGGGTGGTCGAAGTTTGCGTACAGCGCTTTGGGGTCGGGCAGNNTCCGCTTGCGGCGTCAGCATGACATCGACCGCGTCCTTGTCGTCGGGACCAAAGCCGAACACGCCGCAATAGCAGGTGGAACCTGGCTGGCACGCGACGCCGACTAGCAGAAGGCTTTCGCGTCTGGCTTTGTAGTGCGGATCCACATACGGCGCCTGCAAGAACGCACGGTCGAGAAGCAGCAGAGCGCGGGCGTCGCAGGGACGCACCCCGAACACGCTACCCGGTGTCTCGTCCGGCTTGGCCGCCTCGATCTCGGCCGGTCCTGCGCCGGCCTTCCAACGCGCAATCTCGCGCCGGGGCGGCGTGAACAAATCCTTGACCGGTCGCTTCGGCCGGATGGGGCCCAGTTCGGGCAGCGCCTCGACTGTGACCCAGCGGCCGGCGTCGTTGGGCGCCCAAAGCGGGCCCCGCTTGCACAGCGCCTCCTGAAGCGCGTCGCGCGAGATCTTCATGCCATCAGCCACGGTGGGGTCCTCCCAGCCAGCTATCAGGATCCTGGGGGTCGAACATCAGGAAGGGCCACTTGCCGCCCTGCTTTAGCCCCGTCTCGAAATCGAACAGTTCCTCGACATCTTCCGCCAAGCACAGATCGAGCAGGTGCATGGGCACGCCCTCNNGCGCGAATCATGTGCCACATCAGATTGGACGACGGCTTGGCGGTCTGCTCGATCCAGCGCGGGGCATTCTGGTCGGTCACGCACACCGTGCAGTTGCACAGCGGACAAACCTCGCGGCAGGCGTAGCAGTGGGTGCACGGCTCGAATGCCTTTTGCCAGAAGGCAAAGCGCTCGGCCGGGGTCATGGCCTTGATCTTGGCGATGGTTTCGGCGCGGGTTTTCTCGGGCTTGGGCAGCGTCGAGGTATCGCCGACTGTGACATCGGCCAGCGGCGAGA
>PMBY01000335.1 GCA_003153875.1 Myxococcales bacterium
CGCGTGGGCTGGGCTTCGATGGCCGCGATGGCCTTGTCAAGGGTTGCGATGTCGGCGACCGTGCGGGTGCGCAAGGCCGCATACATTTCGGCGAAATGGGCGTGAAAGGAGCGCAGCTCGTCCCCGCGGCGGAGTTGGCGCAGCACGGGCGGCAGGTGTTCGTCGCGAATGCGTGCGCAGGTGGTGGCGATGTTGTGGAGCGGCCCTGCCACTTTGTGGGTCAACCAGATTCCTGCGACGGCTATTGAGAGGATAAGGACCACGCCGAAGCCGGCCATGCCGTAGAGGACGATGCGATCGTTGGCCCGGAACTGGGCCCACAGCTCGGCGCCGGCAACCGGATCGGCCTGGACGGTCATCATGACGATGCGGGACGATACCTGGGTGGCCTGATAGACCTTGTAGCCAAGAACCCCGGTGAGGAGCACGGCCACCGCCATGATGAAGGCCGTGTAGCGGAGCTGCAGTCCCACGTCGAGGAGGTAGTTGCGCAGCTTCCGCTTGCCCGCGTATGTCGCCCTGTCAGATTTTTCGTTTTGCTTGGTCATACTCGTCTCTCCTCCCGGATCCCGGCTAACCACCTTGAGAACGGAAGAATTCAAGAAGGCTGTCACCCAGTTGGCCTGCAGTTGCTTCGATGCAGTCACGCCGCGCGTTCAGTTTGTCGCTGTCCCGCCTGCCCGCCTGCACGGCGGCCCCAGCGCTGGTCCAAAGGATGATGCTCTTGGAGGGCCAGCGCGCGATCATGAGTTTGATCTCGCAGCTGGTTTCCCCGATACCGAAAACCTCCTGCAAGCGTGACACGTTACCATCCACGAGAAAGCCGATCGGCGGGGTGTGACCCCGACCCTTGGCTGGCGTGTCAGAAGTGAAGGTTAGCTTGGGCAGTTTCTGCAACGATTGCTTGAGCGAGGTCTGCAACAAGGCAAGCATGCTCGCGTCGGCAAGCTTCACGCCCCCGGAAAACGGGCCGATGGTCACAAAGATCTTTCGGTCCTTGATCTCCTGATCTTCGAGCGCCGAAAGCGCGATCTTGGTCTGGGCAGTGACAAAGGAATCGTGCTCTCGTCCCAGGAGCGCCTTCAGCGCCGCGGTGGCTGGCGCACCACCCAGCTTGCCCAGTGATTGCGCCGCCATAGCTCGCACCGACTTGTCCTCGTCGTTCAGCGCCTTGATGAGCGCATCCCCGCCGGCCTTGTCCCCCAGCTTTCCCAAGAGCAGCGCAGCCTGTATCCGCACCTTGAAGCTGGGATCGCCTAGAAGTGCTTTGGAAAGATCGTCGACCTTGCCGGCCCAGCCAAGTCGGGTCGCGACCAGCACGGCGAACACCGTGGCGATCACTGCCGTCGGCAGGCGGGGCCGAAAAGCCGGGGAAATCATCCTGTCGTGCGCAGCCTCGATGACGGCCCGCTCGAAGGAAGCTCGATGACGAAGGCCGATCCGCCTCGGGGGATGTCCTCTATCCAGATGGTCCCGCCGTGCACGTCCACTATCAACTTCGCCAGAGCCAGCCCCAGACCGTGACCGATAGCCACATGCTTGCCTGCCTGAGAATAGGGCTCGAAGATCCGTGTGTGCTGGTCCGTCGGAATGCGGTCATGATCGCCGCCCACACGGGCATGGGTGAGCCCACCCGCACATGAGATCTGGATGCGGCACTGCCGGTTGCCTGGCTGGCGCAAGACGTGGTCAATCAAGTTCGCGAGGGCCTCCTGGAGATAGTCAGGGTCTCCCTGCACGGGCTGGACGTTGGCGGCTACCTCGACGGTGATGGTCTTGTTGTGGGTGCCAGTCGAGGACTCGATGACGGCCTTGGCTTTCTCGGCAAGATCGGCCAAGAAAACCTGCTCTTCGCGCAGGGCGACCCGGTCTGACTCGAATCGTTCGTAGTCGAGGACCGTGCGCAGGCCGCGCGCCATATCACGAAACAGGGAGCGGCAGTCCTGAACACACTCTTCGACCTCGCTCTTGGAAGAGACGCGGCCGGCCGACGCCAGTTCCTGGGCCAAGAATTCGAAATTCGCCTGAACGGCACCAATGGAGTTCTGCAGGTCATGGATCAATCCACCCACCCAGCGCCGTCGCTCCCGGATGGCGGTGCCCTGAACGATACGCTTCTTCTCCTCGCGCCGGTACAGCACCTGGGTTCGCAAGAGAGCCCACAGGCGCGCCCGCCGTTCGTCGACGCTGGTGGCCGCGGAAAAGACCGCATCCGCGCCCGCGGTCACGGCGCTCAGGTTTTGAGCCTCACTGCTCTTGTCGTCGCTCCACAACACGACGGGCACGAAATGCGTGCGGGCGTTGGCTTTGAGGCGTGCACAGAGATCGACCCCCCCGGACGCTGTCACATGTGCTTCGATCAACACCAGATTCGGCCGGTGCAGGAGCACTTCCTCGAAGGCAAGGTCCGCATTGCCCGCCACTTGGACGTTGATGCCCTCGGATTTGAGGAACTCGATCGGACCCCGAGCGGATGGCCGGCCTGACGCAACCACCAGGCCTTCGACCTGACCCGAGGTTGGTACGACATCGTTGCGTGTCGTCCGTTCACTGGAAAGCATTGGACGGCGAATCCGCGCCGGGAATCAACGTATCAAAAACCGCGTGATTTTTCAACGCTTAGCACCGGGCACGTCGCGTCCAAGACTTGTGCACATAGGGTCACATGTAGGTTTTTTGACTTCATTGTGGGTTATGGCATCGTGTCAGCATGAGAAACAGTGATTCTGCTGGCCGAGCACCCTGCCCCCCCATCCAAGAGAAGCGCCAGCATCTGCGCTTCGACAAGGTCTTCCCGGTTCGGGTCGAGTCGATCCTGTTCGGCGAGCTGGACTGCGTGGCTCGCAACGTTTCGGCTGGCGGAATTTTTGTCGAAATGAGTGAGCCTCTCCCCCTGGGAGCGCATGTGCGGGTTTCGTTTCTCAGCGCCGACAATTCAGCCGAGATCGTCGCGCTCGGTGAAGTCAAGAATCACTACTTCATGAACTTCGCGAGGGAAGGCCTGACCCATTCCGTCTCCGGCATGGCCGTGCGCTTCTACGGATTCGAGAATGAGAGCCAGCAGATCCTGGCAGACTGCTTGGACCGGTTTCGCGTACTCAATTAGTGCAATCCCGCGCCAGCCGCAGAAGGCCGTGTCCGTGGCCGTGTTTTCCTGACGGTTGTTTCCAGGTAGAGTGCGCGGCGTGGTCGGTTGTGCAACGGGAGGCACCATGTCCAGTCGTCCGTGTTCCGCTTTTCTCGTGAAGTTGGCCGTGTGGCTGTCCATGTTCGTCGTTCCCGCGGCCGCAGCCGGGTGCAGCGACGGCACCGGAGGTGCGACCTGCACCGGAGGCGCGACCGGAGCGAGCGAACCGGTCGCTTCCTGGGCGGAGTGGCCGATGCCAAACAGTCAAGTAGACGTGACTGCAGGGGCGCCGAATCTTCAGAGCTACACCGACGATGGGGATGGTACGGTCACCGACAACGTCACGGGGCTCATGTGGCAGCAGACCGTGCCGTTGATCGACATCTTCCCGTTCGGGTACACCTGGGCCGATGCGGCTGCCTACTGCCCGAGGCTGACCCTCGCCGGCAACAGCGACTGGCGCCTCCCGTCGGCAATCGAGCTTGTGTCCATCGTGGACGTCGGGCAGTTCAATCCGAGCATAGATGGCACGTATTTCCCCTATACATATGGACACGTCTTCTGGTCGTCGTCCCCGCTGGCCGGTTCGTCGTCCAACGCGTGGGTCGTCAATTTCAACGGCGGCGGCACCGGCCACTGGTTCGGCTTGTCCGACGCGTTCGATGTTCGTTGCGTGCGCTCCGCGTGGGTCGAAACCAGCGCCCCGGCCGGGCGCTATGTGACGGCCAGCGGAACTGTCTACGACACCAAGACCAAACTCACCTGGCAACAGACAGTCTCGTCGACTACGAATACTTGGGCCGACAGCAAGGCATACTGCGCCGGCGTGGGCGCGAGCCTCGGAGGCACGGGCTGGCGCCTTCCGACGCTCAAGGAGGTACAGACCATCGTCGACTATTCGCGGGCGAACCCATCTATAGATCCGACAGCCTTCCCTGCGACACAGGATGTCGCCTACTGGTCTTCGTCTCCGGCTGGTTCGCCGTCCAGCGCGTGGATCGTCTGGTCCGACCGCGGCGACACGAACATCAGCGACGTGTCCCTAACGTTCAACGTTCGTTGCGTGCGCTGAGGACGGGCTTTTCGACGCTCGACGTTCTTGCCCTTTGCGGCACCCCGAGCGTGTCCCCCTACTCTGCGATCTGCGCCCTCACCA
>PMBY01000295.1 GCA_003153875.1 Myxococcales bacterium
GCGGCCAGGGCGCGGAAGCCGTCGTACTTGATCTCGAACAACCAGCCTGGCTCGGAAAAGGGCTGCGGCCGTGTCTCCGCCAGCATCAACTGCACCTGATCGGCCCGCAGAGGGGAGGGCGGCAGCTTCGCGACCTGCGCGCGCACCTCGGCCCAGCGGGGCGAGCCGTCGCGCAGCTCCTCGATGGTCAGGCCCGACAGCACCGAAGCCGCGGGCAAGTTGCTTTCGCCCCCGCGGACAACGTAGGCATCGCGTTCCTTAATGAGCAACCAGTCCTTCTGACTTTTCGCCAGACGCACCAGTGACCAGGCCCCGCGCAATTTGTAGCCGGCAAAGGTGAAACGCAGCTTGCCCTTGACCAGGCCCTGTGCCACATCGTCAAGCGGCGTCCAGGTTCCGCGATCCCATACGATTGTCGGGCCAGCTCCGTAGTTGCCGGCAGGAATCACGCCTTCGAACGATCCGTACTCGATAGGGTGGTCTTCCACTTGCACGGCCAAACGCTTTTCAGCGGGGTCAAAGCTGGGCACTTTGGGCACGGCCCACGAGCGCAGCACGCCCTCCATTTCCAGGCGAAGGTCGTAGTGCAAGCGGCGCGCGGCGTGTTTGTGAACGACAAACAACCTGCCCGGCCCCGAGCCGCTGCCAAACGGCTCATTGGTTCGGCCTGGCGACCGCTTGGCGCGATAATCCTGGAGAGGCAAGACAACCTTTTCGCGCAAACGCTGCACGTGCGTTGCTGCAAGCGTGCGCTATGGTTAAATCATGGCGCGGGCAATGGCGGGTGCAACCATCTCGTTCGGGTTGGTGTCGATCCCAGTGAAGCTGTATCCGGCGACACAGCCGTCTGCTGGAATTGCGTTTCACTTGTTACACAGCAAAGACGGCTCGCGCCTGCACCAGCAATACCTTTGCGCCAAAGACGGCCAGGTGGTGCCGCGCGAGGAGATGGTCAAGGGCTACGAGTTCGCCAAGGACCAGTACGTGACCTTCACCAACGAGGAGATCAAGGCTCTGGAGGAGAAGGCAACCCAGGCCATTGCCATCGCGCAGTTCGTGCCCGCGGACAAGGTCGATCCGATCTACTTCGATCGTCCCTACTACCTGGCTCCCGACAAAGGTGGTGACAAAGCCTACCGTCTGCTGGTCGAGGTGATGCGCCAGAGTGGGCGTGCCGCCATCGCCCGCTACGCTGCCCACGACCGGCTGTACCTGGTGATGTTGCGACCGGTTGCGGGCGCGCGGCCGGGGACCAGCGGGCTGGTCATGCAGCAACTGCTATATGCCGACGAGGTACGCCCCTTGGCCGAGGTGCCGATCCCCGAGGGTCAAGCGAGTGAGGCCGAACTGAAGCTGGCCAGTCAGGTGGTGGAGCAGATCGCATCCGACAGCTTCGATCCGGCGGCATATCGCAACGACGTGCGCGAGCGCATGCAGGCCGAGATCGAACGCAAGGTGGCGGGCCACGAGGTGTCCGTGTCGGCCGCGCCCGAGCAGCCCGCGCAGATTATCGATCTCATGGAAGCGCTCAAGGCCAGCCTGGCAGCGCGCGGTCAGCCGGCGCCGACGGGCGCGTCCGAGCTTGAACGGAAATCGGCCCGAGCCGCACCTTCACGCGGCGCGCGGCCCAAGGCACACGCCTCACGGGGCTAGAAGGGAGGACGGCGATGCGGGTGTGGGTTGGAACAAGCGGATTCAGTTACCCGCCCTGGCGTGGCTCGTTCTACCCGGAGAAACTTCCCGCCGCTGACATGCTGGCCTTCTACGCGCAGAAACTTCCGACGGTGGAAATCAACAACACCTTCTATCGCATGCCCAGCGCGAGCTTGCTCGAACACTGGTCTGCCGCCACGCCGGCTGATTTCATCTTCGCGCTCAAGTGCAACCGACGCATCACCCATGAGCTGCGACTGCACGACGCGCAGAGCGCGGTTGAGCGTTTCGCCAAAGGGGCCGCGACCCTGGGAAGCAAGCTGGGCCCGGTGCTGTTCCAGTTGCCGCCCTGGTTGCACAAGGATCTGGAGCGCCTGGATGCGTTCCTGGCCGTACTGGCACAGGTGGGGCAAGGAATTCGCCCGGCCTTCGAGTTTCGTCACGCCTCGTGGTTCAGTGACGATGTCTATGCCAGCCTGCGCGCTGCCGGGGCCGCACTGTGCATCGCCGAAGCTGAAAAGCTGGAGACCCCGCTACAGGCCACCACTTCATGGGGCTACTTGCGCCTGCGCCGGGAAGACTACACGCCGGCGACGCTCGACGCCTGGGCCAGTCGCATCGCTGAGCAGTCTTGGAACGAGGCTTACGTCTTCGTCAAACACGAAACCGCCGAGGCGCCGGGCCTGGCCCGCCGGCTGCTCGATGCTTTCCCAGATTCCTCAATCGCCCATGGCGGAGCGAAAGTGCAGACCGCCGAAGCCTCCGTCGGAAGACACGGCACCTTCTAGCCCGAGGGCCAGGCGCGGGGTGAAGAAGATCTCGACGCGATTCCGCCAAGGTGCTATTCGACCCGAAGGTCGGCGTGGTACAGGCCGACCTCGCCAAACCCGAGACCCTGGCGAAAGCGCTCAGCGGCGTGGAGCGCGTAATGTCCCCATCCCGTCTCGCCCGAGTGGTAGAGATTACGAATTCGCAACGCCAGCTCGCATCCGTGCAACGAAACTCGCGCGTTCCGACGCCCTTCTGGTGGCACGGGTCTTGTGTTGACCGCAGCCGGTTGGAGAATTGGCGGCGAACTTGGTGAACAAAGGAGAGGACCATGCAAATCCGGCCCAGCCAGCGACCACTGCCCCTGATCCACACCTCCCTTCGCTTCCCTCGCGCCGTCGGCTGGATTGCCGGCTGTGTTGTTCTGGCGGTGCTGCTCGCCTGGTCACCGCCGGCGGCCGCCGTCCCGGTGTTCGCGCGCAAGTACGGCACAAGCTGCCTGACCTGCCACACGATCTATCCGAAACTGACCCCCTTCGGCGAGGCGTTCAGGCGCAACGGCTTCCGGTTCCCAGGCAGCGATAGCGACTTCGTCAAGCAAGACCCCGTGCCGCTCGGCCAGGAGGCGTACAAGCAGATGTTCCCGGCCGTGGCCTGGCCGGGCACGGTGCCCTCGTCGGTGCCCATCGCGCTCGGGTTCAACGGCCAGGCGGTCGTCCATCCCGACAAGACGTCGGGCGCGGCCGTGCGCTTCAAGTCCTCGGGGGCTCCAAGAGCGGTCACCGCAAGGGCAGGAATCGAGGCACAGCCTGCTACCAGCCGCGCCCCCGAAGGAACTGGTAGCCATCGATGCCGGG
>PMBY01000373.1 GCA_003153875.1 Myxococcales bacterium
GCGAACGTATATTTCGGGATCGCAGGCGTGTCAAGCAGAATCCGGGCCGTTCTCAAGAGCGCTGCGTTGTATGAGAGTCCGGGGCCGTATGGCCGGTGGCCGGTGGCCGGCGCCGGCCGCGGATCCGGTCCCGGCACCGTCAGCCCGAACCGGTCTCGGCCTACAGCACCTGTCGCCCCACCACGTCGGAATCCACAGGTCGCGTGGCATCCGGGACATCTCCACGATGCGGCGGGGCCGGTGGCGTGGGCGGAGGCACCGCCGCGGGTGGCGTCTCGGGCGCCGCGGTATCAGCGGGAGCACCCGGGATCCTGGGCTCCAGCAGCTTGAGCAACTTGGCGTAGGCCAGCTTGCTCTTCTCGGCCCAGTCCGTGTTGACCCCCAGACGTTCGATCATGAGCAGGTTCTCGCGTTGCCAGCGTAGGGACTTCTCGATCAGCACCCGGATTTTCTTGTGCAATTCCTCTTGGTAGACCTCCCGCGCTTCCCCCCGAAGCTCCGCCGGCACCGGAGCACGCATGAACGCATCGTAGAGTTCTTCGTAGAGTGAGCCGACTTGGAAGCCAGCGGCGGACGCCCAGGCCGGGTTGCCGTACTTGATAGTTTCAATGTACGCGCGCTGAGCTTGCAGGAGCAGGCTGGCTTTCTGGTCGAGATCCTTGTCCATCTGGGCCTCAGGCAGACGCAACTCGACCGCCTGGAAACGCCGGTGCGAGATCTGCGCGAGATGGTACTGCGAGAACGCCAGGTAGAAATCGGTCGCCAGACGTTCCTCACTCTCGATCTTCTGGCGATAGGAGAGGACGGCCCGGAAGGTCTTCTCGGCTGTGTCGAGATCTCCCAGGTTGAACTGCGCAAAGCCCCGCCGCCCAAGGGCCTCGATGCGATCATCGGCTGACAGATCGGAGCGATCCAGAATGCGTGCGAACACCTCGGCCGATGCAGGCCAGTTCGCCTGCTCTGCGTAGCACGCGCCCAACTGAAAGGATGCGTCCTTGGCATCGGCGTGGGTCGGGTACTTGTCAATGAGGCCCTTGAAGGCGTCGATGGCCTCTGCCCAGTTCTTGCTGCCGATATGGGCCAGACCCAGGTTGTACAGCGACGGCCGCGCGTAGGCCGAATCCGGAAAGCCCTTGAGCAGCTTGGCATAGAGTTTGGCCGCCGCATCGAATCGCTTGTCGGACAGCGCCACCCCAGCCCGCTCGAAGAGCTCCGGCGCGTCGTACGCCTCGATCTGCGTTCCGGCAGGCCCGTGGGTGGCGTCGATTCGGATGGGCTCCATGTCGTACTTGACCACCGGACCGGATTCGGCACCGGCCGCCGGCGGATGAGCGCCAGATGTCGCGCAAGCGCCCAGGCTTGCCGCAAGAATGGCTGCGCAGGCGAGATTCCCAAGGAGACGCGAAAGCGTTGAAGGGTTCATGACTTTCCTGCCTGATCGACAACTCATCCCTCGCCGCGGTTCCCACTACCCGTCGATAGGCATAATAATAGCCTCCGCAAGCCAGCTATGCAGCCACGCCTGTTGATCTCAGCCCAAGACATTGCCGTCCGCGTGGCGGCCTTGGGCGGCGAAATCGCCGCCCGTCTTCCGGACGGTGCCCTGACCGTGGTCGGCGTCCTGCGCGGTGCGTTCGTGTTCATGGCGGACCTCGTACGGGCCATCCCGCGAGATGTCCGTTGTGACTTTCTGGGTGTGCGCAGCTATGGCGCTGCCACTGAGACGTCGGGCGTGGTCCAGATCACCAGCGATCTGAGCCTGCCCGTGGCTGGCCAGCACGTCCTTCTGGTGGAAGACATCGTGGACACGGGACTCACCTTGCGCTACTTGCTCGACCTTTTGCAGGCGCAGGGGCCCGCCAGCCTTCACGTCTGCACGCTCCTCAGCAAGCCGTCCCGGCGTCGAGTCGACGTACCGCTCGACTTCGTGGGCTTCGAAATTCCCGATCGCTTCGTGGTGGGCTACGGGCTGGACGCGGACCAGAAGTACCGCAGCCTGCCGTATGTCGCGGTGGTCGACGAGTAGCGGACAATCGACGAGGACGTCCGTCTTCTCTACTTCTTCTCGTTCATGAGCGCCTCGAGCTGCTTCTGCAGACGATGGCAACGCTGCAGGATCTCCAGGTACTGAGTCTGGAAGATCTTCACATGCCGCCGCTCGCGCACCTTCCTCTGCATGGCATCGCGCACCTCAGAGAGCTGAGCCACCAGATCGGCTGCGCTCTTGAAGCGCGGAATCAAGGTGTGCAGCCGACTCTGGTCGACCATCTTGACCTCACCTTCCCTCCCGCCGGTGGCGGGGACTACCAGCATAGCGACCAAATTGGGCACGCTCGCTTTGATGGTCTTGACCACCATGCTGCCCGTGAGATCGGGTAGCGACTCCTTGGCCACAACAACGTGCGGAGGAATCTGGGTCGCAATATCGAGCGCCTCGCCCCCGCTCTGCGCATGCTGGACCCGCCAGCCCTTGTCCACGGGCAAGGCCTTCTCTAGCTCTGCGACCAAGTCGGGTTGGTCATCAACCACCAAGAGTTGAAGCGCGCCCAACAGATTGGCCGACGATGACGATTCTCGGTCGCTGGCCAGGAGCTTGTCCTCCAGCTCAGTGGCCCGCCCCGATAGCTCCATCAGCTTGCGTACCAGATCGTCGTTGACGTCGGCGAACTCAGACAGAAGATGATCGCGCCCCAGCGCGGTCTGAACGTCACGAGCAGCCCGCACCACCCGGTCGCGCAGAGAGAGAACGGAATCGCGGTTCTCCGGCATCACGTCCGCCGCCCCCGCACGGAACGCCGGCGCCACCACGTCGAAACTGGTCCGCCGAGTCATGGCGATGACTGCGGTCAAGGGTGACTTGTCGCGGACAAACCGTATGAAGCCGATGGCCCCGTCGAGCGATGGCGTGTCGAGATCGCAAAGCACGACGGAGAAGAAGCGGTTGAGGACTTGGTCGTAGGCACGCTCCGGCGAGGTCAGAGCGGTGACCGTAAGGCCGGCCTCAAGCAGTACGCTCTCGACGGCTTTGAGCACATTGAACTCTGCGTCGAGAACAAGCACCTCCTGGGCCGAGGATGTCTTGGCCTCCTGAACAGTCACCCTATGACCCTAAGTTAGACCCGGCCAAAGGTCAAAAAGAGCCACCACAGCGCGAAATCGGGTGCGGCATGGTACTCTGGGGACGCGGCTGAATCCCGCCAGGTGTGTCCCGCAACGCGTCCATCAATCGGCAACAACAATGGCGAGCGTACTCGACAGGGTGCTACAGGCGGCCCGCCAGCTGGGCGCCTCCGATGTCCATTTGAAGGTGGGTTTGCCACCCATTTTTCGTGTCAAGGGCGAACTCCGCACGGTGGCCAACGTGCCACCTCTCACCAAAGAAGCGGTGGAGGAATTCGGCCAGACCATGATGAACGCGAGGCTGCGTGACCTCTTCGACAAGAACTGGGATGTCGACCTCGCCTATGCCACGGCCGACGGCTTCCGCTACCGGGTCAATATCCTGCAGCAGCGGGGATTCATGGGTGTGGTCATGCGCCTCATCCCGCCCAACGTTCCGCCCTTCGAGCGCCTGAATCTGCCACACAAGGTTTTGGAACTGGCCGATGAAGAGCGCGGCCTGATTCTGGTGACTGGGATTACCGGCTCCGGCAAGTCCACCACCCTGGCGGCGATGGTCGACTACATCAACGCCAGCCGAGCCGTCCACATCGTGACCATCGAAGATCCCATCGAGTACGCATTCAAGGACCGGCGCAGTGTCATCAACCAGCGGGAAGTGGGGTTCGACACCATCTCGTTCGCACGGGCCCTGCGCGCATCGTTGCGCCAGGACCCGGACGTTATCCTAGTGGGCGAGATGCGCGATCTAGAAACAACCGAGATCGCGCTGACCGCCGCCGAGACCGGGCACCTGGTGCTCTCGACTCTGCATACCGTCGATGCCGTCGAGACCATAAACCGTATCGTGTCCATCTATCCGCCTCATCAGCAAGCCCAGGCCCGTCTGCAACTTTGCTCGGTCATCAAGGGCGTGGTCTCACAACGGCTGGTCACTCGGGCTGACGGCATGGGCATGGTGCCGGCGGTGGANNCCCTACGGCATGATCAGCTTCGACCAATCGCTGACTGAACTGGTCAAGAACCGCTTCGTGACCTACGAGGATGCCGTGGCCGCGTCTACCAACCCTGACGACTTCGCGCTCTTCTTCCGCGGGGTCAGCAAAGGCGGGCAGGTGAGCCAGGACTTCAACGCGATGACGAACCAGCCCGGCACCGGCGGGGAAGGCACCGGGGCGCCCGGGCAATTCAACGTGGATCGGTTCGGCAAGGAATAGCGATTCCGTTCTGGGCGCTGCGACGCCTTCGGCCAGGCGAAGTCGGTAGTCGACGGAGGCCGTGACTCAGGCTAGTCTCCCCGGCCCATGTCAGCCTGGATCTCGCAACAAGTCCGCCGCAAGTTTCTCGACACCTTCGTGGCCCACGGCCACGAGGAAGTGTCTAGCTCATCGCTGGTTCCGGCCAACGACCCGACGTTGCTCTTCGCCAACGCGGGGATGAACCAGTTCAAGGACATCTTCACCGGCAAGACGCAGCGGGCGCGCTCGCGGGCCTGCAGCTCGCAGAAATGCGTACGGGCCGGGGGCAAGCACAACGATCTGGAAAACGTCGGCCGCACCGCCCGGCACCACACATTTTTCGAGATGCTGGGCAACTTCTCTTTTGGCGATTATTTCAAGGCCGATGCCATCAGCTTCGCCTACCAGCTTCTGGTCGCGGACTACGCCATCGACCCCAAACGTCTGGTCTACACCGTCCACCACAGCGACGACGAAGCGCGCGTCCTGTGGAAGAAAGTGGCCGGCGTGGGCGACGATCGGGTCCTCGGCCTGGGCGACAAAGACAACTTCTGGGCCATGGGCGAAGTCGGCCCCTGCGGCCCGTGCAGCGAGATCCACTATCACCAAGGCGACGATGTCCCCTGCCCTGAAGTGGCCACCGGCGGCGCCTGTCTAGGGCCCGCCTGCGACTGCGACCGCTGGATCGAGATCTGGAACCTGGTCTTCATGCAGTTCGAGCAACTGCCTGATCGCACACGACGGCCGCTGCCCAAGCCTTCCGTCGACACAGGCATGGGTCTGGAGCGTCTGTGCGCGGTGCTGGGCGGCTTCCGATCCAACTACGAAACCGACCTCCTCCGGCCCCTGATCGGCGAAGTCGAGAGGCTGACTGGAAAAGCCTTTGAGCCGGAAGACTACGCCGCCGGCTCGGTCGCGGTTTCCATGCGCGCCATCGCGGACCACGCACGCGCGGCCGCGTTCCTCATTGCCGACGGTGTGTTTCCGGAAAAGACCGGCCGCGAATACGTTCTGCGCCGGATCATGAGGCGCGCCATCTACCATAGTTGGTTGCTCGGACTCCGTAGCGGCAGCCAATTCCCGAGGCTGGCATGCATGGTCGTCGACATGATGGGAGACGTGTACCCCGAGCTGCGCGATCGCCGCGGCGTTATCGAGGCCATCACGCGCGAGGAAGAAAGCGGCTTCCGCGACGTGCTGACCCGAGGCATGCGCATGCTCGACGACGAGATGGCCAAACGTACAGACCGCGTGATCCCTGGCGCGGTGGCGTTTCGTCTGTACGACACCTATGGCTTTCCCTTTGACTTGACCCGCGTAATCGCCGGGGGCAATCAATTCACCGTCGACGAAGCCGGATTCGAGAGGAGTATGGAAGAACAGCGCCGCCGCGCCGAATTCGTTGGCTCGGGCGAATTGGTCGTGGAGGGCGTGTTCCAGAGCATCCTAGACCGGGTCGGCCCGACGAAGTTTCTCGGCTACGACGAAATGAGCGCCAAGAGCGAGATTGTGGCCATTGTGGCCGGGGGCAAGGAAGTCCCCAGCGTCGCGGCTCCGAGCCAATGTCCGGTGGCTGTCATCTGCCGTGAAACTCCGTTCTACGGCGAGCAGGGCGGTCAGGTCGGTGACACAGGGACCGCGACCGGACCCCAAGGCGCGCTCAAGGTGATCGACAGCAAGCGGCCCCTCTCGTCACTCGCCGTTCACCTGTGCGAGATCGAAAAAGGGTGCATCCAGGTGGGCCAGATTCTTGAGCTGGCGGTGGACGTCGAACGCCGCAACGCCATCCGGCGCAACCACTCGGCCACCCATCTCTTGCACTGGGCCCTGCGTGCGGTGCTGGGCGAACACGTGGCGCAAAAGGGCTCGCTGGTAGCGCCGGATCGGCTGCGTTTCGATTTCTCTCACCTGGCGCCGCTTTCCCCGGAGGAGAAGCAAAAGGTGGAAGACCTGGCCAACGCCCGCGTGCTGCGCAATCTGCCGGTCACCACCGATGTGCTGCCCATAGCCCAAGCCAAGCAAGCCGGGGCCATCGCGTTCTTTGGCGAAAAATATGGCGACACGGTTCGGGTCATGACCATGGGCGAGTCCAAGGAGTTCTGTGGCGGCACGCATGTGCACCGGACGGGCGACATCGGGCTCATCAAAATCGTGGAGGAGAGCGGTGTGGCTCAAGGCGTGCGACGTCTGGAAGCCGTGACCGGCCTGGGCGCTCTCGCGCTGGTGCGGAGGATGGAGAGCGAACTGGCCGAGGCCGCCGGGATCCTGCGCGCCGGTCCCTTTGAAGTCGCCGCGCGCTTGGAGAAGCTGCAGACTGAGCTGCGCGATCGCGACAAGGATATCAGCAAGCTGAAAGCGCAGATTGCCTCAGGTGGCTCGCGCGATCCCCTGGCCAACCGGCAGCAGGCGGGCAAGTACTGGTTGCTGGTGCATGACGTGGGCGTCGGCGATCCGAAGATCCTGCGTGAGACAGCGGACAAGCTGAAAGCGCGCATGGATCCTGGCGTGCTGGTGCTGGTGGGCGCGGCCGAGGGAAAGATCGCGATGGTGTGCGCGGTCACGCCGGGCGCGCAAGACAAGCTGAATGCTGGGAAAGTCGTGGGCTTGCTGTTGCAGGATCTAGGCGGCAGGGGCGGTGGTCGGCCCGACATGGCGCAAGGCGGGGCTGCCCTGCCTGCGGACGCGACCTTGGGCGATGTCGTGCAACGCTGGAGCTCAAGGCTGCGGACTCTCATCGAATCGTAAGAACTCAGTCTGCGCTCGAACGATGATGGACCCGGCGATCAAGGACGCGCTCAAAGCCATCGTCGAGGCCTTGCGCCAGGCCATGCCCGATCCAGCCAGCCTGCCCGACTTCGGCTTCGACCCCAGCTTTCTCGAACGCACGGCCCCTGCCCTCGAATTCCTGTGGTCGCGTTACTTCCGCGTGCGCCTGCGCGGTCTGGAAAACGTGCCTGCCAGCGGGGCCGCGCTTCTGGTTGCCAACCACTCGGGCGGCTTGCCCTACGACGGGGCCATGCTCATCCACGCTTGCCACTCGCTGCATCCGGCGCACAGACCTTTGCGGCCGCTGGTGGCCACCTTCGCGGTTCGCTCTCCATGGATGCGGCCGGTGGTGGCGCGCATCGGGGGCGTACGCGCGTCGATGCGCAACGCCCTCGACCTCTGCCAACGCGGTCACCTGGTAGGCGTCTTTCCCGAGGGCCTGCGTGGCGTGGGCAAGCCGTACCGTGAGCGCTACCGCTTGACCAACTTCGGGCGCGGCGGCTTCGTCCGACTGGCGCGCACGGCCAACGTTCCAATCATCCCGGTGGCCATCGTGGGTGCCGAAGAGGCCCATCCCGTGGTGGCCAAGCTGACGCGGCTGGCCAGACCCTTCGGACTACCCTATATTCCTATTACACCCACGTTCCCCCTTCTCGGGCCACTCGGCTTGCTGCCGGTGCCAGCCAAATGGAGCATCCAGATCGGAGAAGCGATCTCGCCCATGTCGCAGCCTGACCGCGACACGCTCGAAGTAGCAGAACAGGTTCGCAGCGTTGTCGACCGTATGATCGCGGACCTGCTGCTCGAGCGGCGGTCAGTTTTCTTTGGCTGAATGCCCTTCTCCCTGGCCTTTTCCACAGGTCGTCAGAAGCATGATCGCACTTGGCGGCCTCCAGACCCCTGCCCCTTGACGGAATTCTGGAAATTTCCGATGGTTAGAGATACGCTGGTCTAGGAATTTTGGCGTGGCTTCGCTTGCATCATCACCTTTGATTGCGGTCGGTCAGACGATCGGCAACTACATGATCACAGCCAAGCTCGGCGAGGGCGGGATGGGTGTTGTGTACCTGGCCGAGCATCCGGTCATCGGGCGAAAAGTCGCCATGAAGGCGATCCATCCTGAATTGTCGCGCAATCCGGAGGTGGTGTCTCGCTTCGTGACCGAGGCGAAAGCGGTCAACCAGATCGGCAACGAGCATATCGTCGACATCCACGATTTTGGAACCACCGCTGACGGCGACTTCTACTTCATAATGGAGTTCCTGCAGGGCGAGGCCCTGGCGGATCGCATGAGGCGCGAGGCGCCCATCGATCCCCCTCGTGCGCTCGACATCGCTGGTCAGGTCGCGGACGCTTTGGCTGCCTCACATGCGCACGGCATAATTCACCGCGACCTCAAACCCGAGAACATCTTCCTCATCCACAAGGGCGGCACAAACGATTTCGTGAAGGTGCTCGACTTCGGCCTCGCCAAGCTGACCCTGGGCGCCGACAAGGTTTCGCACAAAACACGTACCGGCTCGGTGATGGGCACTCCCTACTATATGTCGCCCGAGCAGTGCGAAGGCCGGCCCAACATCGACCAACGGGCCGACGTCTATTCCTTGGGCGTCATCCTGTTCGAGATGATGACAGGCAAGGTGCCCTTCGGTGGCGAAGGTTATGGCGAGATCATCGTCAAGCACATTACCGCGCCGGTGCCTTCACCGCGCGCCATCAACCCCCGCATCTCAGTTGCCCACGAGGCGATCCTTCTCCGCGCCCTGGCCAAGAACCGCGACGAGCGATTCCACGGCATGGAGGACTTTCGTGTCGCGATGATGAATCCAGAGCGCTATGCGGCCGCGCCTTCAATCGTGCCCACGCCTGGCCCATTGGCCGGGTACGGCGCGGAGCCTTCGCGACTGATTGACGGCCAGGCCAGCAGCGGGGTCGTGATAGCCGGCGCCTCGACCTTGGGCGCTAGCGCGGCGCCGATGCCGTCAACCTTCCGCGAGTCGGCTGGCTCGGTCGAAGGTGAAGAGGCAATTCCCAAGTCCCACGGGGCATTGCTGGCCGGCATCCTGGCAGCCGCGCTGGTGGCCGGGGGTGTGGCGGCGTTCCTGGTAGTGCGTTCGGGATCGAGCAGCCAGCCTGCGACGGTGCAAAAGGCGGTGAGCACCCCAGCGCCAGCGCCGGTGCCTCCCCCACCTCAGGCCGCCCCCGCGCCGCCAGCCAAAGTGTCCATCAAGTTCCGGTCTGAACCGCTCGGCGCCGCGGTTGCCCGCAAGGACACAGGAGAGCAGCTGGGAGTGACGCCCTTTGAGATCGAAGTCCCTCGTGGCCAGTCTCCTTTGGCGGTCGTTTTCAAGAAGGCGAATTTCAAGGACGTGTCACGTTCGGTCGTTCCACAAGAGTCAGGTCTGCTGGACGCGACGCTCGAAGCTGCGGCATCCACTGCCCCAATTCCCACACCGCGAACAGCCAGGTCTGGCGCGAAGCCAGCGACGGGAAAGTCCGGCGGAGCCCGCCGCGGCAAGAGCGGTAGAGCTATGGACGAGGACGGCGTGCTGGCGCCGTCTTTCTAGAAGATCCATCGACCGAGGCGCATCATCTTCGCGCCTTGCGTTGGTGATCTGCCACAAGTGAAGTGATGCCGGACAGATTGTGATCGAGTAGACTTCTGCCTGTGCTCGATTTAGTTTCGTCGGCACCCGGAAACCGCCGTAAGAGCCGTGTCCGCACGTGGCCTGACGTGACTCGCGCATTCTGTCATAGATGTGCCCCGTGGTCGATACGGGATCATCAACAGCCAACGCCTTGCGAATCCTTGAGCCGATACTTGTGGCCCAGGCCACTGCCCTAGAAAACTGTTAGCCTAGCGACCAGACCGACTTGGCCAATCTGGCATCCTGCATCGCCACCCACTGACGTTCAAAGGAGATTTGCATGGAAATCCGAGCCGCCCGCACCTGTTTCACCGTCGCATCCTTCTTCCTGCTTCTCGGCGGCGCAGCTTGCGGAAGCAGCAACTCCGGCCCACCCACCGCGACGGAACTTGGGGCGAAATACAAGTTTTCCCCGACGACCCTGCCTGGGTGGCAATTGGACCCGAACGACACGGGGAACTTCAAAGTTCTTGAGGAAGGTACCCTTGCTGACTTGGAGTCCGTCATGGACGGCGGCTCCACCACCTACACGGACGCAGGGTGCACGATTTCCGTGTACGAAAAACTAGCTGGCACCTATCCGCAGACAGCCACGTTCTACGCCATGTATTTCGGCACGGACGCAAGTGCCACTGCGATATTCAACGATCAGAAGGGCCGTTTGGTTGCTAACGATTCCATCCCGGGATTCGATGCTTCTGTCGCAGGTGGGTATGCGGGATTGGCCAGCGAGACTGCAATTGCCCATTTTGGCGCGATGTTCATCAGGTTGACAGTAAGCGGGTTTGGCGACGATTCGACTTCTGCATACCAAGTGGCAGCGCAGTTTCTCACCGTGCTCCAGTCAAAAACCAATTGAAAAGGGACACAACAATGTCTGACAATTCACACCCCAAGCGCCGAGATTTTCTAAAAACCGCCGCTGTGGGCGCGGCAGGCGCGATGGGCCTGGGCGCTTTGCGATTCGAAAAGGTTTCGGCACAGACGACTGGGTCGGTGTGGGTCAACGGTATGGCGATCAATCCGGCCATCGACAACAGGCGTGTTGTTTGCTGCCACGACCCGAAGATGCTCACGGCCACTCCCTCGAACACGGACTTCGAGACCACCAACGCTGTGGTCGATGCGGCTGTGGTCGCCAAGAACCTTGATAATTTGGCGATGCAGCTCGCAAGGAAGACCACTGCGGACGAGGCCTGGAAGACGATCTTCCGGTCGGGCAAGGCATGGAGTGCAACGAGAGTGGCCATGAAGACCAATGGGATTGGTGGCTCCACCACTAACCGTCCCAAATGGGCCATCTTCAAGGCGATCTGCGATGTACTGATCAAGCTCGGGGTCCAGCCGGCGAACATCATCCTGTATGACGCCTGCGACAACGCGGCGACTTACTATGACTCCCATATCAGCCTCACTAGTACGACGATGATTCGCGCAGCAAAGACGAGCGTCCGAGCGGCAGGCATGGGCGGTTTCGCAGCGGCCAACCTTACCAATGCCACAGGTATCTCCGTCGCCGCCGACCTTCTCAGCGGTGCCATCGACATCCTGGTGAATGTCGCCGCGTGCAAGTCGCACAATGGCACCGGGGGCCACTTCAACTACGGCAGCTGTACCCTGTGCATGAAGAACCATCTCGGCACCTTCACCAGCGGCACGCAAGCACAGCATTCGAACAATCTGCACGTTGGTAACAGTGCTGCCTCACCTCCGCCGGCTCCCTTGGCCCTCTTCGAAATCAACAAGCATTCCGCCGTGCTGGGCGGCAATCCTGTCCGCCAACAAATCTGCATCGTGGATGCGCTGCTGTCCAACGGCAAGAGTGGTCCTGGCGGGGAATGGGACAATCGCACAGATCGTCTCGTCATGGGGACCTTCGCCCCCATCGTGGACTACCTCGCGACAAACAAGATCCTTCTCAATTCAACCCTCATGTCCAAGGCTCCCATTGAAGCCCTGGGAATCACCAACGCGGCCATCATCCTTCCGCAATTCCTCACGAGTTTCGGCTACACAGCCGCTGACCCGGATTGGATGGAATACGAAGCGGCAAGTCCGCCCGCCGTCACGCCCGGAACAGGCGGCTCGGGC
>PMBY01000374.1:0-8895 GCA_003153875.1 Myxococcales bacterium
CACGGCAAACGGAAGCGAGAGCACACTGAACAGACTGTGAATCGCCGCCGGACGTCCCCGAGCAGTTTCGGCAGCCAGGTTGAGGGTTCGCAGCATGAAGTTCGGAGGTGGCCAGGGATCGGTGCGGTACGCGACAAGACTGGCCTCGAATAAACGATTCGCCTCCTCGAGACTTCCCCGGCGATAGAAGTACCGTGCCACGATCCCGTGCGCGACGGCTGGCCACAGCGGGCGCAGGAGTTCCGCCGTGCGCAAGGCCTTCGCGTCGCCGGCCTCGGCGAGGCCAACGCCCACCACCATCAGCTCGACGGGATTGCGGGGCTCGGAGGTCTGACGGCGCCAGCTGGCCAACGCGTCCGCATACCGGCCGGAGATCCACTCGTTCAGCGCTGCATAGCGAGCGCGCTGATCACTGGTGCTGTCGGCAGGGATAGAGGGTGGCAGGCCGAGGGACACGTCGAACGCGACCCTCTCGTCCGCGACCCGGGCCCAGTCCAGATCTCCACCCGTGAGCAGGGGGCGATGTTCATCGCGTATGCGCGCCCGGGTCGCCACGTCCCGCACGTGAATCGCACGCGTGCCGGCAAGAGCACGCGCAAAGCCGAACTCGACGAGAGCGCGATCGTCGGTGTTGATACGAGGGCCCTCTAGCTCGGCAATACCGCGCACCAGGGACGGCCGCGCCACATGGTGGGCGAGCACGCCTTCCAAGCTGGTCGTGCTCCATGCCCCGAGCATGGCGCTGCGAAAGGGTTCTTCCGCCGCGCGTGCTCGCAAGACGCCGATGTCGTGAGCCAGCGGCTCACGTGTCGCGACCAGAAGCAGATCCGACGGAGCCATGAACCACGTCTCCACGTAGGGGAAGACCTGGGCCAAGGTAGCCATGATCGTGCGCAGGGATTGTCCGTCGATGGCGTAGGCCTGCACNNGTAGTATTCGCGCGTGAACAAACTGGCGATTCCCGCGCGGTAGGGATTCGACGGTTCAGACGCAATGATGTCGTAGGCTTCGCCTCTGCTGAGCAAAGTCTCACGGGCGTCGCCGATCATCACCCGGTGCTTGGGATTGTCCATGGCATCGTGGTTCACGGCGGCGCAGGCGCGCGCGATTGATAGGATGGCCGGCTCGAGCTCGACCGTGTCTACCCTCTCGATGGAGGGGACGGCAGCCAGCCAGCCGGAGGTGCTGCCGGTGCCGAGGCCTATGACGAAAGCCCGTCGTGGATGCCCATGCAAAAATGCGCCAAGCAGGCCCCCCATCACCTGCGTCCCGGCGTCCATGCGGGCGTGTCCATCGGTCTTGCCGTTGAGAATGAACGCGTAACCGGTCGCGCGTTCGAGGGCTACGCTGCTCTCCACTCCATCCTCGTCATGGGCGATGGAGCGACGCACGCCGTTCTCCCAGTTTCGCCGTGCGGTTGGGTTGGCCAGCGAACCAGCGTCAATGCGGCCCACCGCGATGGGGCTGTGTCGCCAAACCGCTGTGGGCCCGCGCGCGCAAAGCAAGACAGCGATGACGGCGGTTCCCACCAGCCACGGCAGGGTTCTGGACAGGGTTGCACCGGGTTCGCTTCGTCGAAAACCAAGCAGACATGAGAGAAGACCCAGCAGCGTGAGCATGCCGGCAACGAGCTGCCAACAGCCAGGTGCGGTCAACAGAGGAATGAGGCCGAATCCACCAGCAAGAGATCCGGCAATGGCTCCCAGGGTGTTCGCGGCATAGACCATCCCGGTCTGGCGTCCCACTCCAGCGCGACCGCGTCCGAGCAGAGCGATGAGTACGGGAAACTGAATGCCGGAAGCGATGGCCGCGGGCAAGATCACGAGGCCAGCCACCACCAACCAAACCGCGGCATGGCCCCAGAACCCGAAAGCACCGCCGAGAGGTTGCAGAAAGAGCGTGAGCAGAGCCACCCCGTCGCCGATCGCGAAGGGCAGCGCGATGGCAGCAGCCTCGGCTAGGCAAATGCCAGCGAAGCCCAGCAAGGTCGCGGACGAACGGCTGCGGGATGCGAAAACGCCGTGAAAAGAGCTGCCGACACCGATGCCAAGCAGAGCCAGCGCCAGGATGATTCCAAAACTGAACACGGTCCCCCCGAGAAGCGGCCCGAGCATGCGGTACCACACCAGCTCCATGAGAAAGAATGCGAAACCCACAACGCCAGCAGCGCAAAGGACGAATCCTGGCGCCGCAACGGCGTGCGCGTCCGTACCTGCGTCAGCCGGCCGATCGCTGTGACCAGCCGGAGAGGGCCTCGACCAGGCCAATGCACAAAGCGCCGCGCAGGCACCAAGCGCGGTTGCACTCCACAACGTTCTGCGCGTGCCGAAGGCCTCAAGCAGGATGAAATCCGCGAGCAAGCAGCCCACCACCGCGCCGAGCGTGTTCAGTCCGTAGAGCACGGCCAGCCGGCGGCGGCCCACGTCTTCGTCCACTTCCACCGCGGCCACGGCGGCGGGCATGGCCCCTCCCATGAGCAAGGTGGGGCCACCGAGCACGAAAGCGCCCAGGACGATGCGAAGCGAGGTGCCCGTAAAAAGTCCCAACCGCGCGCTGCCCCCGAGTTCCACGTACACCGTACGTACCAACCATAGCAACAGGGGTGACAGGGCCGCCAGCAGCGCAGCACCCAACTCCAGCGCGCCGTAGAGAGCGAGNNACCAGACGGAACTCCCGTAGCCACGCTACCTGATAGACCAGAGCGGAAAGCCCGGACGCAAACAACAGCAATCCCACCCGTGTGGGCGCAATCGGGCGCGACATCTACATTCGCTCCAGCAGGAGCCCCCGCGAACAGGGCCAGCGCTCTAGCACCATCGCGGCCAGTATAGCCGACGCTCCCGTATGGTCTTGTCCTGCCATCAACTGAACGCCTCGCTCAGAACATCAAGCCGACGTTCACATGGAATCGCCATGAGCTGTCGCCCGGCTTCGGGTTGAGCGGTATCGCCGCAGCCAGACTCAGATCGCCAATCGGCAACTTGAAGACAAAGGGCGCAACGCCAAGGCCGTGGCGAAAATCCGAGGCTGCCAGTCCATCGAACGAAAAGGCCACCACGCCACTGTCGAGAAACACGGACGCATACCAGGGGCGCACGATGGGAAACTGCAGGTCGATGTTCTGGATGATGCGCAGATTGCCGCCCACGGGTTGGTGCTGGACAGCGAATGCGCTCGGCACGTAGATGGTCTCGGTCAGGAGGCGGTCCAGATCGTATCCGCGAACCGTGGTGTCGCCGCCGGAAAAGAAGCGTTCGACCCTGGGCAGAAGCGATGCGCCTGCGAGGGGGAACCCTTGGTCGTAGCGTAGGCTGTGGCGCAAGCTCAGCCATGACAAGAGCGGCACCACCGCGAGTGAATGGCCACTCAGCTTGATGAAAGAGTCCGAGCCATAGTCAAAGGAGAAACGCGGCAGGGCCAGTTCTGCGCCCACGCCTACCCTGAAGCCACGGCTCGGCACCAAGGTGTTGTCGAGCCGCTGCCACTCGATGCTCGTGCTGATACTGCCCACGATGGTGCCGATGCTGACCCTGCTGTCGTTCTCGTCGGCCCCGGCCCCCCGCGCGAGAAACTCGGTGTGAAAAGTGTCGCGGAAGTTGTAGCGGACGTTGGCATCGACTCCGGGAAGCATCTCGCGGGCAAATCCGATGAAGGTCGCACCCGAACGTAGATCGCCCAGGCGCACGGTGGCCTGGCCCAAGTAGTTGCCGCCGAGCTCCAGACGGAAAAGCGAACCGAAGAAGCGCGGATCCACGAAGCTCGCGCTGACCCGGGTCAGCGACAAGCCATAGGCGGCTTGTGAGGTGAAGGTCCAGGCGTGACCGAAGAGGTTGCGGTGCTCGTAGCCCAGCGCCGCGTATCCGCCCACCGGGAAGCTGGAATTGGGCGATTTCTGGTCGGTGGAGATGCCTCCGCCGACGGTCACGATGCCGAAATGATCGTGGCGTTCCTCCACTTCGACCACCATGGGAACCACCGGTTGGTGCGGGTTCTCGCTGGGGAAGCTCACCGGATTCGGGTTGTTGAAGAGTTGGATCATGGCCAGGTTGCGTTGGGCGCGCTCCACGGCTCGCGTGGTCAGCAGCGATCCGGGACGGAGCTCGGCCCAGGTCATGATGGTGTCTTCCGTGGTGAGGAAGTTGCCCCGGATAAACACGGAGCCCACATGCACCTGCCAGCCCAGCTTGATGTTCCACACGATGGTGACGCGATCGCCATCCTGCTCGACGCGGGACTCGACCGTGGCATTGCGATAGCCTTCGTCGCCCATCAGGCGCCTGAGCCGTTCTTCATCGCGACGAACCACGACTTGCTGGAAGGGCGCGCCCACCACCGTGCGCAGCGACTTCCGCAGGAAGGCGTCGTCTCGAGGCAGAGGAGTGGCTGGGTCGACGGATCGAAAGCGCATGTCCGCCACCCACAGCAAGGGGGCTTCTTCTATGAGAAAGCGTAGGTAGAGTGCATGGGACTTTCGCCAGACGGGCTCATCTTCGCGCGGAACAGCGGCTTTGGGGCCCGTGGGCGCCGGTCGCCACTGGCCTGGCGCTGGCGCAATCTCCGCACGGACCTTGGTTCCCGGGCGACCGATGCTCTCGTAGTAGTCGACCAGGCTCTGCACGTCGAGTTCGATCTGGCGCGGGGTCGCGAAGCCGCCTTCGCCCAATCCGATGGCGCCCAGAAAAGGGAACGGCTTGGTTCGAATCTCTTCCACCAGGGTGGAATGCGACACCTTGTGGTTGCCCACGAATTCCACCCCGCGCACTTTCAGGACCGGGCCCTCATCGATGACGAAGACGATGCGGTCAGCATCTTCGGCGATGCGCTCACGCCGCCAAGTGATCTTGACCAGCATGTGTCCCCGCTCGCGGTACGATTTCTCAAGAGTCTCGGCGCCCGCGGCTGCGTCTACGTCGTCGTACACACGACGCGACTTCGAGCCGACGTCGTCCGCGAGTGCACCAGCCGACCGCGCGGCATTACCCTCGAAGGCCAACTCGATGCGCCGGCGTTCCTTGACTTGGACGCCCAGGTGCACTTCATGCTCCTTGTGGTCGACACTCACGGTGGGGTCAAAATCGTCACTGATGCGCGCGCCGGGATAGCCGAGCTTGGCGTAGCGCTGGGCGAGTGCGGTCTCATCGATGCGCAGGATGTTGCGGCGGAATGGTTCATGACGCAGCCACAGCCAGTGCCAGTCCAGGTGGCGAAAGCCGTCGACAATCTCCTTGCTGGGAATGGCGCGGTTGCCGGTCACAGTCGTCTTGCCCAAGGGATAGCCAGGTCCTGGTTTCACGCGCACGTCCAGATTGACTCTGGCCGGAACGGTCTTGGTCGCGTGTTCGGCGATACGCACTTCCGCGTCCTGAAAGCCCTGGGTGCGCAGGTAGTCGCGTACGCGCACGGCCTCGGCATCGAGGAAGGCGCTGCGCCGCTCTCCCGCCGGGGGCAGGGCTTGCCCGTTGCGAATGCTGAGCTGCCGGAGGATCGCTTCCTGGCGAACGCCCTGACGAAAAATGGGTTGATTGCCCGACACGAAGATCTGACGGACGCGATCGAAGGGTTGCACACGAATCTGAAGGCGTGCTCCACCCGCGTCCGTCTCAACCGCAATCTCAGCCTGATAGCCCACGGCCTTGAGTAGATTCTGCAAGCGAGGCACCGTCCCAATGGGCGTTCCCATCCGATCGGCTTCACCGGATTCGACAAACGGCCCCCCCACCGGAGCGACGCTGGCCACCACAGCCTCGACGCGTCCAACCGGGTCGGTCGAACCCTCTATCGCGACGGAAGCGACTTGCGGAGCCGGACGGACCTCCGGGGACGGTGAGGGCGCGCCCTCCTCTGCGCGCGCCACGAAGCTCGTGGCCAGCAGGAGGGCGCAAAGCGCGGCGGAGGTGGCTTCTTGAAACACAGGCTTCAGCACGATCTCAAGGAGCGGGTTGGTGGATTCCTGTCATGGCAGACTCATGAACCGGATTGGGTAGTCGATGGTCATCTCCAACTTCAGACTTCCCACGGAATCGTTAATGCCCTGCTGGGGCGAATAGTTGAGTTGCTCGCCAATGAGGCGGGCGGTGAGGTAGTCGCGCAACCAGGCGTTGGCTTGGGCTCGGTAGCGCACCTGGGTCTGAAAGCCACGCAGATAGGACAGCTCCAGGGTGAATTCGCGACTCGCCCGCGCCAGNNTCGTCGATGTAGGGCTCGACCAGGTTCGACACGGCGTCGCGTGAAGCCTGGCCCATCATGTCGATTCCGCTCTGGGCGTTGATGCCGATGGTGCGCCCCCCCGTGCCAATGTCCTCGGTGGTTCGCCCGGAGAGCAGCAGCATCAAGGTCTGGTTGCGGTCAAGACCCTCAGTGGTCGATAGGTCAATGGCTGCCTGGTTGATGGGGCCCGTGATGCGCATCTGCACCGTGTGCTCGTTTCCGGAAGCGTCGGTCAGGAGATTGGTGGCGTCGATGTTGAGCTCGGGGGTATCGCCCGCGGCCAGCGACTTGGTGGGAACGAAGGTGATGTGGTTCAGGTTCGGCGTGATTTCAAAATCGCCGCGCAAACCGAGAACGTGAAAACGCCCATCGGTGGGCCGCACGTCCCCGGCCAGGGTGGGTGACGAGAGAGTTCCGCCAACCTGCAGGTCGACCTGCAGGTAGATTTCAGGCGCCAGGTTGTTCTGCACCATGAAACCATCCCCCAAGGTGCGCACGCGCAGGTCGAGTCCCAGGTTCTCGAGCAGCGGCACTCCCTCCCAGAAGGGACGCGACTCGGACTCGTTGATGCGTGGGGTGAGCATCAGGTTGCGTACGTTGAAGTCCTGAATGTATCTCCCGGACACCAGACGCACATCGCCGCCTAGACTGAGCGCACTTTGCGAGTCGCCAGTCAGCTCAAGGGCGAAGGAAAGATCGTCAATCTCGAGGCCGGGCGCCCGGTAGACTAGTCGCTCGCCCTTGAGCGGCAGGTCCACCTTGCCCAGCACCAACTTGGGGCGCAGGCTCACAATGCGAACGCGGCCGGGACTTGTCCCAGCCGCGCCGATGAGCAAGCGCCCGTCGTCGTTGATGCGCACTTTGACCTCGCGCAGGAGCAGTTCGTGGCTCGACAACTCGACCGTGCCGCTCTCGACCGCGACCCGGCCGCTGATGCCGCGCAAACGCATCTGGATCTCGCCAAGACTGATGCTCGCCGACACGTTGGGCTGGTCCAAGGTCCCCGACACCGCGGCATCGATGCGTGCGCGGCCCGACACATCCGACACCGCGTCCGGTGCCAGCGACTCCAGCAGCGAAGCACTCACCTCACCATGGACCTGCACGGCCAGAGTGGTGGGCACGAAGTTCGCGCCCAGGCCGGCCCGGCCATTGAGGCGCAACGTGGACCCACCCACGGTGACTGCCAGATCATTCAGTTCCACCGCGTCGAACCGCAAATGCACCGTGCCCGACGGCACCGTGATAGGAGAAAGAAACCCCGCTGGCACTGCACTGATTGGACGAGCGACGGCAAGAATACCGTCCACCAGGGGCTTCTTCGTGGTTCCAGACACCCTCGCCTCCAAACTGATCGCGCCTCCCACTTTCTGGAATTTTCTCCGCAAGAACGGTTGCAGGAATTCCAGGTTGAGTTGGCCCGACAGTGCGGCGCGTAGCGATTCGCCGTCCAGCTCGCCCGTCACGCTGAAGCGCCCGCCCTCGCTGATGAAGCGCGCCTGCTCCAGCACGATGTGATCGCCCGCCACCGTGGCTCGCAGATCACCGTCGTTCTTCAAGCCGATCCGGCGGGTTGCGGCCTGACCGCCAGCCCCCGTGATTTCTTGGCTGATGGATGCCTCGATCTCGGTCAGCACGGCCTGAACGGCGAAAGGCTTTCCCGGCTGCACCTCTACGCCGATATTTCCCGACAGGATGGCGTGAGCGTCAAGGTCCTTCTGCTGCTGGACCAGTTCCGCAATCTCGCGATTGCCCCGCAGCTGCAACGCCAGATCCTCAAGAACCAGGTGGGTGAAGACCAAGTTTCCCTTGGCGCGCAGGCCGGCGGGAGTGAGCTGAGCGGTGGCGTCGACGGCGAAACGATTGAAGAGCGTGCCTTTGACGGCGATGCCAGACTCCAGCGCGCTCAAGTTCAGGGTCGCATCGCCCAGTACCACGCCCATGACGTTCACCTCGTGAAGCGCGATGGTGCCGGCGACCAGCGGGAACTTGGTGCTACCTGACAGGTGCAAGTCGACCGACAATCTGCCGGCCGCCGGAAGGTCGACCCGGGCTGCCGCCAGCACCGCTGCAACGGGCAGGTCCGTGACCTTGAGGTGCCACTCGATGGGCATGGCCTTGGGCACGAAGTGCATGTGGCCCTCGATCTGAATCTCGCCGCCACCCTTGGCGCTTGCCTGCAGCAGGCGCACGGCCGCACCCTCCTGGTCGATTTCCAGATCGATGCCACCGATCTGCCAAGCCTGTCCCAGCACTGAAACGGTCACCCCGGCCGGCATCTTGAAACGAACCTTCGGACGGCGAAGCGGTCCGCTGGCCGTCACCTCGAACGCGATCTTGCCGGATACCAGACCGCCCGTGATGAGCGAGTCCAGAGCAATCTGCTTGCCTTCCAGGCGAAATTCCAAGCCCGGCGATCGCAGCATGTGCTGCATGGTCTTCTCGAACAACTTGAGCATCCCACTGCCCGCCAAAGTGCCGCCGGCCACGCCAGCAGCCAAAGAATCCACCTGCAGCGTGCCGTCTTGCAGATGGAACTTGGTTTCGAACGACGGCACCGAAGGAATGCCATCCCTGCCGCCGATGTCCTTGACCTCGACGTGGCCGCTGGCGCGCGGTTGCTCCATGGTCCCGGTCACGTCCACCTCCACCGAGGCCTCCTGCGCCAAGGGCGGCACGCCCAGCGAG
>PMBY01000374.1:8984-28767 GCA_003153875.1 Myxococcales bacterium
ACCGCTGACATGGTTTCGTCGAATTCCGCCGTCGCTGACAGCCGGCCGTGCAGCTTGCCCGCGGCCAGCTTGCGCAGCCCGATCGGCAGGTAGCTGTCCACTGTGAAATGGTGAAAACCAAGCTGCATGCTGAGCTTGGGGACCATCAGATCTGCCTTGGTCGAAAAGCGCCCCCCGCCCGGCGGTGAAAATGACAGTTCTTCCAGCTTGGTGTTGGGCGCCGATGCCTTGGAGTTGGGATCGAACTGCATGCCCGCACGCAGTATCAGGTTCTGCACGGCGTACTGATCGTAGGCGGCGTCCAGGCCAGCGATGTCGGTGTTGATGGCAATGCTCACGTAGGGCCCGAGGAGATCCGCCGTCACGCGCGCATCGGCGCCGCCAACATGCAGCCCGGGAATGTTCATCGGCTTCAACACCGCGTTCAGCGCATCGGCGGCATCGTGGAACTCGGTGTGCATGTGGATGGCCGAGACCGACTCGGCCGCATAGATACCATTGAAGAATCCTTTGCCCACCAGGGTGGAATGCCCGGTCTTGCCCTCGGTCAAATCGAGGAAGATGTCGTCGGAATATTCGCGCAAGGTGGCGACCTGCTTGACCTTCACGCTGTCGAAGGGCAGCACCTGGTCGAGCACGGTCAGGTATCCGCCCTGGCGGGCTTCCAGTCCCACTGCTTCCCAGCCGCAGAAACCGTCCTCGACCTGCAGCCACGCGGGCGCGTGCAGATCGCGCAGGTCGAAGCCCCAGACATGCGGAAAATCGAACACCACCCGCAGTCCGTTGAGCTGGGCGTTGAAGATGCGGACCGTGAAGCCCTTGTCCGGCTTGGCGCCTGGTGGACGGGGCGGGGGAGAGGGCGAGGGATGCTTGGGATCGAACGCGGCCAGAAAGCCGATGCCCTTCTTGGTCTTCTGCATGCGACCAAAGCGCCAGTACGAGTTCGGCCCCACCTCCAGGTCATGCATGAACAGGCCGGCGCCGCTGATGAGCTGGTGCAGCTCGATCTTCACGTCCAGATGGGGCACGTCCACCACCACGGTACCTTCGGGGTCGAAAAACTTCACGCCATCGACGGAAAACGGGGTGGGGCGTTTGGCCAGGATGTCGACCAGCAGACGCGCTGGCCAGCGAATGGATCGAAACTCCAGCTTGCCGCGCATCTCGGGCAAGACCTTGGCCACCAAGGTGCCCATGCGCTCGCCCTGCAGAAGAAAGACTGCCCCCGCCACGGCCAGGCTGACCAGGCCCAGCAGGCTGGCCAGCACGATGCCGCTGATCTTCAGGATTCGTCGTCGGATCGGGGACGCCACGTGCTCCCTGAGAGTAACCCGAAAAGCCAAAGCCCGAGCGGAATTGCAGCCGGGTGAGTGGTAGTTTCCTCTGCACCATGGATGGCACGCTCTACATCGTGGACGCGCTCAACTTCCTGTTTCGCGCCTTTCACGCCTTGCCGCCCCTTTCCAATAGCAAGGGCGCTCCCACTGGCGCGGTGTACGGGCTGTGCCAAATGCTGCTGCGTATCGAACGCGAGTGGCAGCCCACCCACCTGTGCGTGATCTACGATGCGCCGGGGCCAACCTTCCGCGACGAGATCTTCTCCGCATACAAAGCCAACCGGCCGCCCATGCCCGCGGACCTGGCTGCCCAGATTGGCCTTTCCCACCAGGTGGTGGAGGCCTTCGGGCTGCCCGTGCTGTCGCTGCCGGGGGTGGAGGCCGACGACAGCATCGCCACCCTGGCGCGACAAGCGGTAGCCGCTGGCTTGCGGGTCGTGATCTGCTCCTCAGACAAGGATCTGATGCAGCTTTGTTCTGACCGGATCCAACTGCTCGACACGATGAAGAACAAGCTGCTCGGACCGGCAGAGGTACAGGAAAAATTCGGCGTCCCGCCGGACCGGCTCGGCGACCTGCTCGCCCTGATGGGCGACAGCGTGGACAACGTGCCAGGCGTCGCAGGCATCGGACCCAAGACCGCGGCCGATCTCATCAGCCAGTTTGGCTCGCTCGATGGCGTGCTCGAACATGTGGGGGAGATCAAGGGCAAGAAGGGTCAGACCATCGCGTCGAGCCGCGACGCCATCGAGATCTCGCGCAAGCTGGTGCGTTTGCGTGAGGACGTGGCCCTGGGCCGAGACGTGCAGGACCTTCGGCGCGCCGAGCCCGACCGCGCCCGTCTAGCCGAGCTGTTCGGGGACTTGGAATTCACCAAGCTGCTCGCGCAGGTCGATGGTGCGCGGGCTGCATCGCAGGCACCGAGGCCGGAGCCGGCTGCGGGATCCGGAGCCGGGTCCCCCCGCGGGGACTTCGGGACCGCCACCCACCCTACCCACACCGCGCGCTTCGCGCGCGACCTCGCCGAATCCGGCCACCGGCCACCGGGTCCCCCTGCGGAGACTTCGGGACCGCCCGCCACCCTGCCCACCCCGCGCGCGGCGCGCGCGGCCGTCGCTGCCGCCGCGCCCAAGATCACAGCGGCCCCTCTGCCCCCGGAAATCATCCTCGATCGCGCCGGCCTCGACGGTCTTTGCGCCGCCATTCACTCCGCACAGGCCTGCGGCGTGGCCGTGCTGGCCGAGGGCGCGCCGTACCCGCGCGCGGCGCTCGTGGGGCTGGCCTTCGCTTTGCCGAGCGGTGCCCGTTTCTACCTGCCGGTTGGTCACCGGCTGCTCGGTGGTCCGGCCATGCTCCCTGCCGCAGAGGCATTGGCCGCGCTCGGGCCGCTCTTGGCGTCCCTGGAGATTCGCAAGTACACCCACGACGCCAAGGTTCTCGACGTCCTCTTGCGCGTGCGCGGAGTCAGCCTAGGCGGTCTGGCCGGCGACGCCATGCTGGCTGCGTATCTGCTCGACGCCGGGAGCGCGCCCTATGACTTGCCGGACCTCGCTGCCGCGGATGGGGCAGGGGAGGTGCCCGCGCGCACAGCATGGCTCGGCCGCGGTCGCAGCGCGCGGCCAGCCGGCGAGGTTCCGGTTGAAGAGGTCAGCCGTCCCTTGTGCGACGAAGCCTGGGCCGCGCTCATCCTGGCCTGCCGACAGGAACGGGCCATGGAACCTCTGGGACTGACCAAGATCTATCGGGAGGTCGAGCTGCCGCTGGTCCCCGTGCTAGCACGCATCGAATGCTGGGGCATCCGACTGGACTGCGACTTACTCCGCCAACTGGGCAACGAAGTCGCCCGGACCATCGCGACCCTCGAACACGAAATTCATGAAGCCGTGGGCACTCCCTTCAACATCAGCTCGCCCAAGCAACTGGCCGAGGTTCTCTTCGGAAAGCTGGGCCTGCCCGTGGTCCGCAAGACCAAGACCGGCCCGTCGACCGACGCCGATGTGCTGGAAGAACTAGCCACCCTGCACCCGATACCGGCCAAGGTGGTCGAGTATCGCGGCCTGACCAAGCTCAAGGGCACGTACATCGATGCCCTGCCGGCCTTGGTCGACCCGCGCACCGGCCGCCTGCACACCACCTTCAACCAGGCCGTAGCAGCCACGGGCCGCCTGTCTTCCAGCGATCCCAATCTGCAAAACATTCCCATTCGCAGCGAACTGGGCCACCGTATCCGCAACGCCTTCGTGGCTGATCCCGGCTACCAGATCGTGTCAGCCGACTATTCGCAGATCGAGCTGCGCGTACTGGCGCATTTTTCCCAGGATCCGGCCTTTCTCGACGCCTTTGCCGCCGGCCAGGACATCCACCGCCGCACCGCCGCCGAAGTCTTTGGCGTCGCCCTGGATGCGGTCAGCAGCGAGCAACGCCGCATCGCCAAGGCCATCAACTTCGGCTTGGTTTTCGGGCAGACCGACTTTGGGTTGGCCCAGACCCTGCGCATCGCGCGCGCCGACGCTCACGCCTACATCGAACGCTATTTCCAGCGCTACGCACGCGTGCGCCAGTACATGGACGAGGTTATCGTCGAAGCGCGACGCACCGGCGCGGTGTCCACCTTGCTGGGGCGCACCCGGGCGCTGCCTCAGATCAAGTCGAGTCGGCCCCAGGAACGCAACTACGCCGAGCGCATGGCCCGTAACACGCCCATCCAGGGCTCGGCTGCTGATCTTCTCAAGCTGGCCATGATTCGCGTGGATCGAGAAATGCTGCGCTTCCCCGATGCGCGCCTGCTGCTCACCGTTCACGACGAACTGGTCTTCGAGGTCAAGACCGACGAGGTCGTGGCCTTCTCCGCCTGGGTCAAGGGCGTGATGGAGTCAGCCTACACGCTGCGCGTTCCCCTGGTGGTCGACGTGCACGCTGGCGCAAACTGGGGCGCGGCCCACTGACTGGATCTACTTCTTTTTGCCGCCGGGAACTGCCTTGTCACCCTTGGGCTGGCTCTCGCCGCCCTTCTGGTGCGCGGCCCAGCCCACTACCTGGGGTGCCTGGCCTTCCAGCTGGATGGTCTGCGCCTCGGGGGGCAGGACTGCGTTGCCCTCGGCCAGCATCTTGCCCTGCATGTCCTCCAGCTTCTTGTGGATGATGAGCCCGTTGGACGCGGCAAACCCAGTAATCGAGTTGATGGAGAAGGTGCCGGTCACGACGACCTGCTCGCCTGGCTTGACGGTGAGCGGCTTGAGATCGCCGGTCTCCCAGTCCTTGATGGGGTAGTCGGCCACTAGAAGGGCGCGCTCGCGCTTGGTCCCTGGGCTATCCGCGACGAAGAAGTGGGGCTGGTCGCACGGCCGGCAACCCGCCCGGTCAATTACAATCGGCGCAGTCAGGGCCTCGCCGCCCTTCTTCATGGCCTTCTTCTTCTCTTTCTTCTTCTCCTCGAAAAGCGCGTCGTTGCACTTGCGCAACTCGGCCGGGCATTCATAGACCTCGGTCAGATAAGCTTTGACCCGCACGTCCTTGTCCATGTACTTGTCTTTCTGCTTGCGCAGACCGAACACCGACAGCTCGCCGGTCGGGTACTGGACAGGCGCACTCGACACATTGAAACTGGGCGAGGGCGGCAGGTTGACCTTCACCGGCGGGAGAGCCTGGCCCTGAGCCAGAACTGCACCCGATACCAGGGAAGCCATCGTAAAAACCGATACCATGGAGATTCGGAGCATGAGTTTCCCCTCTTCGAAGGCCAAAAGCCGCCGACCCGGCGGCCTATACGTGAGGTTCCTGCATAACATGGTCATTTGCGCGCCACAAGGCCCCAGAGTCGCCCTTGTGATGTTGCTGGCGTCGCTGGCCTGCGTCGCCTGCACCCGTCACCACGGCAGCCCCCGTCGGCCAGCCTCCACGGCGCCGCACGATGCGGGCACTTCCGAACCGCCTCGGCTGGCTCGCCCATCCGTCGGCGTCAAGCTACCCGAGATCGCCCCCAAGCCCACCCGGCCAAATCCCTACGGCGGGACGCTCCGTGTCCACCTCGAAGCCGAGCCGCCGCACCTCAACCCGCTGCAGGACCACCTTCAGGTCATCCAGCGCGTGGTCGACCACCTGGTCTATGAAACGTTGATCGAGTGCAGGGAGAATCAGTATCGCCCGGGGCTGGCCGAGAGCTGGGAGGTCTCGCCCGACGGCGAGCGCATCACCGTCAAGTTGCGCAAGGACGCGCGCTGGCACGANNATGCTGGAAGACGTCGAGGGTGTGGACGTGCTGCCCGAACGGGGGGCACGTTTCCGTCTGCGCCGACCCTCGGACCTGGTTCTGCGTGCCCTGTGCGACATCCCCATCTTGCCTGCCGAAACCCTGCGCAAGACCGGTTCGGCGGTCACCCAGCTGGGTCGTCAACCGGTGGGCACAGGTCCCTTCCGTTTCTCCTCTTGGGAACGCGGCAAGCGCATTCGACTGGTTCGCAGCCGGCCCGCCGAACGGCCGCAACCGCCGTTTCTCGACGAAATCGTGTTCGAGATCGACGGCGATGGATCCCGGGCGCTGGTCCGCACCCGACGGGGCGAAATCGATGTCCTGCCGCGTGTGCTAGACGTGCTCTATCCCGAACAGGTAACGCCGGCCACCCTGCGTGACACCTTGGAGGTTTGGTGGCTGACACCGGAGCGCTATTCGTTCGTCGTGCCCAACCACCGACGCGGGCCACTCGCCGATGCCCGTTTCCGCCAGGCGCTCAGCCTCCTGTGGGATCGGGCGCGTCTTGCCGACGAAGTTCACCACGGCTTGGCGCGGCCCATCGGTGCCCCCACCTTCGCCCAGGTTCCCTTCGACCCCCTGGATCTCAAGCAGGCCATTTCTCTGTTGGAGAGCGCCGGTTTTCGCGACAACGATGGAGACGGCGTGCGCGACGTGGGAGGGGTGCCCATCCGCCTGAGCTTTCTGCTGCCGTCGGGCGCGCGCAGTTTGGCTACCGAGGCACGCGGATTCGCTCTCGATCTTCGGCGCGCCGGGCTCTTGCTCGACACCGTCGCAGTCGACGCGAGCTCGCTACAGGCGCGCCTGGATGGCGGCGATTTCGACCTGGCGACTTTGACCTGGGAAGGCCGGCGCGACGAGGATCCCCGGCTGCTTTTCGGCAGCCAGGGTCAGCTCGGCTTCAGTGGCTATCGCTCAGAGCCTTTGCAGGTGCTACTCGACCAAGTGCGGCTGGCCGTGGGCCCAGCGGCGCGTGTCCCAGTCTTGCAGCATCTCGGCGAATGGCTGGCCAGTGAACGGCCGGTCATCTTTCTCTACCGCCACGACGTCCCCGCCTTGGTCGCCAAACGGGTGCATGGCTTGGCCGGCGTGGGCGATCGCTTGGATCTGCGATCAGTGTGGGTCGACCCGTGATCGGGCTTGTCGGCGCCTGCCTGCTCCTGGCTGCCTGCCCTGCTGCCAAGCCGGATGCGAACAGCCCCGGGTCAGCCCAAGTGGCGCACCTGCCACCGCAAGAAGCTATGAATCTCAACCGCGAAGGCAAGACCCTGTACCGCGATGGTCGTTTTGCCGAGGCCCGCGCCAAGTACCAACGGGCCAAGGAGTTGGACCCTGACTTTCTCGCTCCTTGGCTCAACCTGGCTTGTGCCTACGCACGCGAAGATCGCTTCCCCGAGGCGACGGAGCAGGCCGTGGCCTTGATCCGCCACGCCTATGTTCCCGGGGCGCGCGAGGTCATGGAGGCGGCTGATCTCGGGGCGCTGCAGATTCGCCCTCAGGAACTGGCCAATCTGAAGTCCGCCCTGGCCCAAGCGTCGACTGACTGGAGCAAGGCTGCGCAAGAGGGCTTTGTCTTCGTGGCGCGCACCCAACCGCCCGTCAAGCTGGAAGGGCAGGGGATCTTGGTGCTGGGAGTGAATCAAGAGATCTACGCCTGGCTGCCGCGCTCGGGACGCTACCTTCCCCTCACGGCCGAAGACGGGCGTGTGCTGGCATTGGCGAGGTCGCCGGATGGTCGCCGGATCGTGTTCGTGCGCGCGGGCCGTCTGGTGCGTGCGGCCGACCAGGCGGACCTGTTGCGCGGGCTCGGCGTGCGACAGCTCGACTTGGCCAGCATGGCCTTGGGTCCGGTGGTTGAGCTACCCGGGGACGTGCGACAGATCACGCTGTGGCCTGCTGGCCGTGATGGCGTCGAAGTGGAAGTGGTTGGCCTCGTCGGGGCATCGAGCAAGTTCCACTTCGACGGCCAGAAACTGCAACCCACCCAGACGATCCATCGACGTTTCTCCGCCGACGCTCAACCAGTGGCGCTTACTGCAGCGGGCGTGGCGCCCACCAGCCGCGTAGTCACGGACGCCGGCTGCGCTTTCTCGGCGCACGATGAAATCGACGGGAACGGTTTGCCCGGCATCCACATCTCAGGGCAAGCGGGCAAGGGCTTCTTCCTCGACGCTCGCTACGGAGCTGGTCTGAACGGGCTGCCCTTTCCGGATTCCGCTTCCTCGCCAAGCAAAGCCCTGTCCCCGGCGAGAAAAACGCGCTAGACGATTGCCAAACTGAGGTTTCCAATCATCATGTCCAGAAAGATTGTCGTTACCGGCGGTGCTGGATTCATAGGATCTGCTCTCGCGCGCGCTTTGGTTGCGCGCGGCGACGATGTCTCGGTGCTGGATAACTTCTCCACCGGTAAACGCGAAAATCTGCAAGACCTGGCCGGACAGCTGGCGGTCGTCGAAGGCGACATCCTCGACGCGGCGTTGTTGGACCGAGTTTTCGCAGGCGCGGACGTCGTATTTCACGAAGCCGCCATCCCGTCGGTGCCGCGTTCTCTAGCCGCGCCTCTGCCCAGCCACAACGCCAACGCGACAGGCACGCTCAACGTGCTTGAGGCCGCACGCCGCTGCCGGGTGCGACGAGTGGTCTATGCTGGCTCGTCCTCGGCCTACGGCGAGCCTCCCAGCTTGCCCGTGGTCGAGACCATGGCCCCCGCGCCGTTGTCGCCCTATGCGGTATCCAAATTGGCGGGCGAGCACTACCTTCGGGTTTATGCGCGGGTGTTTGGCGTGCAGACGGTAACCCTGCGCTACTTCAACGTGTTCGGTCCGCGCCAGGATCCCAACTCGCAGTACGCGGCGGTGATCCCGCGTTTCATCACGGCCGCGCTGGAGGGCCGCTCGCCCACCGTGTACGGCGACGGCGAACAATCGCGCGATTTCTGTTTCATCGACAACGTAGTCGAGGCCAATCTGCGGGCCGCAGATGCCGAGGGTGCATCAGGCAAGGTCTTCAATATCGCGTGTGGCACCGGCACCAGTCTGAATCGGGTTTTGGCTTTGCTGGGCGAGGCCTTGGGCCGACCCGTCGTGGCCCTCTATGAGCCGGGGCGGGCTGGCGATGTTCGCCATTCGCTGGCCGACATTTCCCAGGCAAAGACCGTGCTCGGCTACACAGCTGCGGTGAACTTCGTCGCCGGGCTGGGGAAGACCCTGGCATGGTTCCAACAGCAAAGATCAACGCCATGAGCAGCGGCCTGCTCAGCATGACCGGGTTCGGGCGAGGGACAGCCGAAGCCGGCGCGCGGCGTTTGATCGTCGAGATTCGTTCGCTCAACGGCCGCGGCAGTGACGTCAAGGCACGCGGTCGCGACGGGGACATCCCGGCGTCGGTGGAAACCGAGATTGTGCGCGCGGTTCGCGCGCGCGTCGCACGCGGCACAGTGAGTGTCACGATTCGAGAGGAGGGCATCGACGCGCCTGATGGCTTGATCGATCTCGCGGTGGTTCGCCAGGCTCACGAGGTTCTCGAAACCCTGCGGCGTGAGTTGGGCCTGGCACAGCCCGTCGACCTGGCCACGGTGGCCGCCTTCTTGGCTGGCCCTGGGGCCCGACCCGTCCGGCGCGACGAAATGACCTGGGACGGGGTGCGACCCGCGGTGGACCAGGCACTGCAGGAAGTGCAGGCCACCCGGGCCCGCGAGGGATCTGCTCTCTCCGCCGATCTGCGCCAGCGACTCGACCGTCTGCGCGAGCTGGCGGCAAAGATTGCGCAGGCCGCCTCCGGCCTGCCCACGCGTGCGGCCCGCAAGCTGCAAGAACGGTTGGCCGCCGTGGTGACCAGCGGCGCGGTTGTGGATCCCGCGCGACTGGCTCAGGAGGTGGCCATTCTGGCCGAGAAGCTCGACGTATCCGAAGAGCTGGTCCGCTTGCGCACCCATCTCGATCACCTGGGCGGGCTACTTTCCGGAAACACACCCGAGGCCGCCGGGCGCAAGATTGACTTTCTCGTGCAAGAGGTCGGGCGCGAGATCAACACCATCGGATCCAAGGTCCAGGACGCCCCCATCGCCGCTCTGGTGGTCGAGAGCAAGGCGGAACTGGAGAAACTGCGCGAGCAGGCTCAGAATATCGAGTGACCCACCCGACGAGAAATGCCGAGACATGACGTCACCCGACAGAAACTGCGGTCTTCTGCTGGTCATCTCCTCACCCTCGGGCGCTGGCAAGACCACGCTGGCGCGACGGCTGGCCGGGGAGTTCGACCTGCGCTTCTCCGTCTCGTACACCACGCGCGCGCCGCGCAAGGATGAGGTACACGGCAAGGACTACCACTTCGTGAGCCGCGCGCGCTTTGCCCAGATGGTCGAGGGCCGCGAATTCGCCGAATGGGCCGTCGTGCATGGCAACCAATATGGAACCAGCGTCGCGACGGTGAACGCCTCGCTGGCCGACGGCGTGGACTGTCTGTTCGACATCGACTACCAGGGCGGCCGACAGATTCGTCAGCTGTGGCCCGCGCAGAGCGTGCTGTGCTTCATCTTGCCCCCCTCGATGAAGGAACTGGAGCGCCGGCTGCGCCAGCGTGCCACCGACGCCAGCGACGTCATCGAGCGCCGGCTGGCCATGGCCCACGAGGAGCTCACCCACTACGGTGAGTACGACTATCTGGTCGTCAACGACAACCTCGATCAGGCCTACGCCAAGTTGCGCGCCATCTACGTGGCGGCCCGTTGCACGCGCGTCCGCAACGACGCTCTGGCGCAGGCTCTGTTGCGTGAGGCGGCCGCTACGGTCCGCAAGCCGTGATGGAGATCATCGACGTCATCTGCGAGGCCGCGCAGAAAGGCGCCCCCGCCGCCGACATCGGGCTCATCCGTCGCTGCTTTGACTTCGCCAAGGAACGACATGCGGGACAGATGCGGCGTTCGGGTGAGCCGTACTTGGTGCACCCGCTGGGCGTGGCCAAGATCATTGCCGAACTGAATCTGGACGTAGCCTCCATCTGCGCCGGACTGCTGCACGATTGCGTGGAAGACACCAGCGCCACCTCTGAGGACATTGGCCGCCTCTTTGGCGCCGAGATCCAGCGACTGGTCGACGGCGTGACCAAGCTGGGTCAGATCCCCTGGAACACACGCGAGGAGCGCCAAGCCGAGAACTTCCGCAAGATGCTGCTGGCCATGGCCCGGGACATCCGGGTCATCCTGGTCAAGCTGGCCGACCGCGTGGACAACATGCGCACCTTGCAGTACGTGTCGCGCGAGAAGCAGGAGCGCATTTCCCGCGAGACGCGCGAGATCTACTCGCCCATCGCCAACCGACTCGGTATCCAGTGGATGAAGGTGGAGCTGGAAGATCTCGCGTTCCGCTACCTCGATCCCGATGACTACCAGGATCTTTCGACCAAGATGGCGGGCACGCAGGCCAGCCGCGACGCCTACATCGCCGAGGTTTGCCAGGAGCTGCAGCGTGTGATGGCCGCCGCCGGGGTTCCCGCTCAGGTCAGCGGGCGGGCCAAGTCGTTCTGGTCCATCAACCAGAAGATGAAGCGCACAGGCCGCGAACTGGAACAGGTCTACGACATCGTTGCATTCCGGATCATCACCGATTCGGTGCAGAACTGCTATGCCGCCCTGGGGATCGTGCACTCCAACTGGATGCCGGTCCCCGGCCGCTTCAAGGACTACATCGCGCTGCCCAAGCCCAACCTGTACCAGTCGCTGCATACCACCGTGATCGGGCCGGGGGCTGACCGCATGGAAGTGCAGATCCGCACGCCCGAGATGCACCGGACCGCCGAACAAGGCATCGCCGCCCACTGGCAGTACAAAGAACCTACGGTGCTAGGTACCGGTGACCGACAGGCATTCGCCTGGCTGCACCAGCTGATGGAGTGGCAACGCGACCTGAAGGATCCGACCGAGTTCATCCAGACGGTCAAGATCGACCTGTTTCAAGAAGAAGTCTTCGTCTTCACACCCAAGGGCGACGTCAAGGCCTTGCCCAAGGGAGCGACACCCATCGACTTCGCCTACGCGGTCCATTCCAAAATCGGCGACCATTGCTCGGGGGCTCGGGTCAATGGAGTCATGGTTCCGTTGCGCTACCCCCTGCGCAACGGCGACACGGTCGACATCATCACCTCGAATTCGCAGAGACCGTCCAAGGACTGGCTCAAGTTCGTGGTGACCAGCAGCGCTCAGACCAAGATCCGCCACCACCTGCGCAACGAACAGCGCGAACGCAGCCGCCGACTGGGACACGACCTTCTGGCCCGCGAGCTGCGCAATCACCACCGCTCGCTGGCGACAGCCGAAAAGGAGCGTTTGCTCGACAAGGCCGCCGCGGCGCTACGTCTGAGCAGCGCCGACGATCTCATCGTTCACGTGGGCTACGGCAAAGTCGCACCCGAGCAAGCCTATGCCGCCATCTATCCCGATGCCCAGCCCCTAGACGCGACTTCCGAAAATCTCTCAGCCGTGATCGCGGATGCGAGCGCGCAGGCCCGACGCGTGACCAAGCGCTCGGTGGGCGGCGTGCGCGTGCAGGGCGAGGCCGACATCGTAGTCCGCTTTGCCAAGTGCTGCAGCCCCGTGCCCGGCGACCATATCGTGGCTTTCATCAGCCGTGGACGCGGTGTCATCGTGCACACCCTCAGTTGCCCCAAAGCGCTGAATCTGGACCCCGCGCGCCGGGTCGAGGTGTCCTGGGACGAAGACACCCGCATGCTGCGGCCGGTGGCGGTGGAGGTCATCTCCACCGACCGCCCAGGCATCCTGGCCGCCATCTCCAAGTGCTTCACCGAGTTTGGCGTGAACATCATCCAGGCCAAGTGCAAGACCACCGAGGACCGCCGCGGCATCAACACCTTCCAGGTCACGGTCAGCCACGTGGACCAACTGAAGAAGGTCGTGCGAGCCCTGCAAGGAATCGACGGCGTGACCTCTGCGGAACGACAATAGGTCGCCAGCAGCGTCGCCTAGGCTGCGATTTGTGCGCTTTCAGGCCCGTGCAAGCGGGTATAGTAATCCAGACGGGAGGTTCCCTTGACGCGCTCACCTTTCTCACCAAGTCTTGGCCGACGGGTTGGCGCTTTCGCGCTGGTCGCCGGAATGATGTCAGCAGGCGAGGCGGCAGCCGCTCCGCTGGCTTTCCCCGGGGCCGAAGGCTTTGCGGCCATGGTCACCGGCGGGCGCAAAGGGCAGGTGGTTCACGTCACCACCCTCGCCGATTCCGGAGCCGGATCGCTGCGCGACGCCGTCAGCGGGTCCAACCGCATCGTGGTCTTCGATATCAGCGGCGTGATCAAACCAACCGACATCATCGTCGTCGCTGGCGACAACATCACCTTGGCGGGCCAGAGCGCCCCGGGTGACGGCATCACGATCTATGGCAGGGAGATCAGCTTCAGCAATCGAAAGAACATCATCGTGCGCTATCTCCGCTTTCGTCAGGGCATGACCGACGCCTCGGGCAGTGCAAAAAAGACCGTCAACATCACCGACGGCCAGAGCATGATCTTCGATCACGTCTCCATACAATGGGGACGCTGGGACAACTTTGGCATCACCGGTACCAGCAGCACCGTGACCCTGCAGAACTCGATCATCGGCGAGGGCGTGCCCCCGCAAAACTTCGGCTCCATCATCGACGGAGAGCAGGACATCACCATCGCCCANNCAAGTTCAAAGCGAACGGAGAGTGCACCAACAACGTCGTCTATAACTGGGGCACTGGTGGCGGCATTATCGGCGGCCACTCGGGGACGGATTGGTACGAGGACTACATCAACAACTATCTAATCGCCGGCCCCTCGGCCGTCGCCAAGTTCTTCACGTTCTACACCAATACCGACCACGCCTACCAAACCGGCAACATGGTGGACGTGAACAAGGACGGCCAACTCAATGGACGGGCGGTGGTCAACGCGGATTTCGAGGGTACCTCGCCTCCGACGTTCGAGACGGCGGCGCACAGCAAGCCTCCTGTGCCCGTCACGGTGCTAAGCGCAGAGGATGCCTATGCGCGCGTCGTGGCCCAGGCCGGGACCTGTCAGCATCGGGATGCAGTCGAGTTGCGACTTGTCGCCCAGCTTACCTCGCTCGGAACAAAGGGGGCCATCATCGCCAACGAAAGCGATGTGGGCGGTCAACCAGCCATGACACAGGTAACTCGGCCCGCGGGCTTCGACACCGACGGCGACGGCATACCGGACACATGGGAGACCGCGCACGGGCTCAACCCGAACAGCGCCAGCGACGGCGCTGGCGACTACAACGGCGATGGCTACACCAACGTTGAGAAGTATCTCAACGAACTGGCCGATCTTGCTTGCCCGGGTGGCGCCAGCCCCACGCCGTCCGATGCTGGCATTCCCAAGCCGACTGATGGTGCAACCCTTGGCGTTGACGCCGGGCCCACGCCTGGAAGAGACGCTGGTTTTCTGGCGGGCCCGGACGCTCCGATTCTGGGCAGCGACGCACCAGCTTTGCGCCTGGACGCCGGCAGCCCGGGCAGCGACACGTCGGCGACGAGGCCGGACGCTGCCAGTCCAGCCAGCGACGCGCCGGTCGCCACCCCAGGCAGCGATGCCTCGACGCCGAGCCCGGACGCCGCCAGCCCTGGCGCCGACGTCACGACCAGTCGGCCCGACCTCGCCGTCGTGGCGACCGACGTGGCGGTCTTGCCAGTCGACGCCGTCTCCATCCCACCCAGCGACGCCGCACCCAGCGCTGCCGATGGCCGAGTCTCTGGAATCCCCGATGCGCCGGTCCAGGCGTCTGCTGGCCCTGACGCTGCGGGCGCCGACTCAGGATCGACAACCGGGCCCGCGACCGCTGCCAGCGGGTGTAGCTGCTCGACCGGATCCGGCCGGTCGAGGGATCACTTAGGATTCCTCCCGCTAGCCGTTGGCTTGCTGTTCGTCGTGAGACGCTGGAGCGTGCGACGACGTCGCTGACTGAAGGAGAGGCGGAGACCCTCTCTGCATTTGACCTCGCGCTTCGCCCCTGCTAAGTCAAGAGCCCCATGGCATCGAATAGTCGTCAGACCTGGAAGCGCCGACAGCGGCACCACTCGAACGCCGGACACAAGCGTAAGGCCAAGGAAAGCGTTCGCTCGACGAAGTCCGAGGCCGATCTGTTCGCCGGGATGGGCGCTCCAGGCCAGCCCGCGCCCAAGACGGCCGCCAAGTAGCTCCCGACGCAGGGCGGCGTCACGTTTGCGTATCCTGGCTGGGTGCGCAGAACCCTTGTTGCTTTCGCCGGTGCCTTCGGCTTAGGATTTGTCCGCTTCGCTCCTGTCGAGGAATTGTCCTTGCAGGCGGAGCGACTTCACCTCAGGTACCGGATGAAAACCTGCCCAATCTGTAAGTCAAAGTACCCCGAGGACGCGAATTTCTGTCCCCAGGAGACCTGTGCCACAGCGGATGGCCCGCAACGGCTCGAGTCCATACCCGACGCACCAGAGCCGCGCTTCAAGCCGATCGAACGCATCGGAGGCAGCAACACCGGGGAGGTGTGGCGGGCGCGCGATGGCCAGACCGGCACCGAGGTTGCCCTCAAGCTGGTGAACCCGGCTGTACTGGGGTCGGCTGCCACCCAGTCCCGCGCGGAACGAGAGTTCAAGCAATTGATGAGGGTTTCCAGCCCGCGGGTCGCCACCATTATCGATTGTGGCAAGNNGCGCCTCTTCGTTGCCATGGAGCTGTTTCCGTGCGAATCGCTGGCCAGCGTGTTGCGGGCCGGTCCGGTCGACTTGGACACAGCCAAGGCCATGATCGCGCAGGTGGGCCAGGCGTTGCTCGAGGCGCAGAAGGCCGGATTGGTGCATCGGGATGTGTCGCCCGAGAACGTGCTGGTTAGTCCGACCGGGGACGTGAAGGTCATCAACTTCCCACTGGCTCCCCCGGTCACTGACAAGGTGGCCGGCGATCCGGCCTACGTTTCGCCCGAACAGGCTCAGGGCAAGCCGGCCGATCAGCGTTCCAATACCTACAGCCTGGCCGCGATCCTCTATCACATGCTGACCGGCGAGTCCCCGTTTCAAGCCGCCACGCCGCAGGCCGTGCTCGACATGCACGTGTCCCGCCCGCTCTTGCCACCCAGCCAGCGACGGCCCGACGCGGGGATTTCGGCCGAAGCCGACCGCCTCATTCTCAAGGCGATGGACAAGAGTTCCAGTCGCCGCCACTTGACCCTGCGACTTTTCCTGACCGAGCTGGAAGGTGTGAAAGCCGCAGCTGCAGGCGCGGCGGCCAAGCCTGCCGGCAGCGAGGTGGGGCTTGCCAAGACCATGCTCTTCGCCGGAAATCAGGCTGATGTCGCGCGCATGGTTGCTGAGGCCACGGCGGCCAAAGCGGCTGCCAAGGCCGCGGCGGCCAGCAGCCAGCCTGCGGCACCGGCACCTGTCGAGAGGGTCGCTGCCAAGCCCGCCACCAGGGCGCCAGTGGCCTCGTCCGAACCCACGATCTCGGTCATGGAGACCATGGCAGCCGAGCCAGCCGCTCCCGTGCGACCTGCGCCGGCTGCTCCGTCCAGGCCGGTCGTGGCTGCTGCACCGCCGGCCGCGGCCCCGCGCGCGGCAACCCCTGCTCCCAAGGTCGTCCCGGCGGGACACAAGGCAGCCGCCGCACCACGGTCGGCCACACCGGCTCTGGGCGGTGGCGCGATCAAGCCTGCGGAAGCCGGCAAGGCCCCACCGCCCAAGGCCGGCGCTGCCTTCCGCGAAACGCTTTGGTTCAAGAAGGGGGACGTCGATCAAATGGTGGCTGACGCCAAGGCCAAGCTGGTGGCAGGAGGAAAGCCTGCCGCAGAGGAGGCCGAGTTGCCCACCGACGACGTGCGGCCCTTGGAAGATCGCTATGTCGATGACGGCTCTGTGACCACAGAAGATCGGAAGAAGTTCTCGCTGCGAACCGGTGGGACGGCCACCGCCCTGCCTGCCGCGGCCGCCGCGATACCCGGCGAGAAGATGGACGAGCGCGAACTGGTGCAAGAAATCGGACGTGGCCGACGAACCGCCATTCTGATCGTTGCCGCCGTGGTGATCGTGGCCGTGATTGTCGTGGTTGCCATGATGATGAAGGGCAGGGGAACCAACAGGTCCCATGCCAGCCAAGCCGCCCCGCCAGCGGCCGTGACCGTCAGCACACCGCCACCGCCAGGGGTTCCTCCCGCGCCCGCTCCGGTGGCTGCGCCGACACCTACCGGGGCCGTACCGTCCGTCCCGGCCGCCGCGCCCGCTCCGGCCGTCCCCGAAAAGAAAGCGGCCGGGCCTGGGCTCGGCGCCGCAGACGACGCCGCCAAGCCGGGTGCTGGCGGCGTGGTCCCTGGCGCCGAGCAAGAAGCCGCAGCCAACAAGAAGCCAGCCAAAGCCAAGGCGCCTCACCGGGCCAAGGGCGGCAAGAAGAAGCACTAGTCGCGTGGGGAGCCCGCCGGCTTCGCCGGCGGCGCACCGTCGCGGGAGGGCATGGCGAGGCCGAGCGAAGCGAGCGGGGAGGCGGTGGCGGGTGCGGGTGCGGGTGCGGGGCCGAAGGGCGGAGCGAACCCTTTCAGGGTTCCCATGTCATTCGTCCGCGATCTGTAGGGTCAACGTCTGCGGCTGACCGTCGCGCAGAAAATCCACCACCAACTCCGGTGCAGTCCGCAGGCTGCTCAGCACGTCGAAGGCTTGCTCGGGCTTCTCAATCGGCTTGGCATTCACCCGGATGACCACGTCGTGTGGCCGCAGGTCGACGGCCGCGTAGCAGGGATCGCCGGAATATAGGCGCCGGATTTCCCAGCCCAGAAATCGGCTCTTCGCGATCTTTCGTTCCACTTCCGCGCCGCCGGCCAGCCAGCGTCCGATGCCTGCCTCCACGACACGAACCACCGCCGAACGCTTCAGCACGCCCGGCTTCACAAATGCCGGACAAGCGGCTGGTTCAGGCGCAGGCGGCTGCGGCGGCTCGGCCGCAGGGGAGGGCGCGGGGGATGCCATGACCATCGGCGTAGGCTGCTCGCCCACGGGTGCCGGACTGGCCCGCTCCGCGTTGCTGCTCGCGCAGGACGTGACCAGCAGCCCCGCGAGAAGCGCCCCGCCCAGGACGGCGGCCAGGGCAAGAAGACATCGACTCATTCCGCCCATACTCTCATGGCGTTGCCGTGGATGCGAATCGCGCTTGTACGGCCGCGACCACGGCGACCGCGACCTCGTCTCGCGATGCAGAACCGTCGAGGATCACCGCAGACCCGGCAGCGCGCGCCAGCCGGCGGTAGTTGTCTGCCACACGTCCCAGGTAGGAATCTGCGTCGTAGCGCTCTTCGGGACGTCCGGCCAGAAGTCTGCGCTGCGCCGCCACCGCGACGGGGATGTCGAGCAGGATGGTCAGATCCGGCGGGCTAACCCCTCGTGCCAATAGCGCCACCCACTCACGATCGGCCTCCTCGGCTTGGTAGGCCAGGGAAGACATGAGATAGCGATCCGAGACCACGTCGGATCCTTCCGTGAGATTGGGCTCGACCTCGCGTTGCAGGTGGTCGAGCCGGTCAGCGGCAAACAGCAGAGCCATGGCTCGTCCGTCGACGGGAGCGCCGCCCGGCATGCGATGTTGGCCAAGCAGCACCTCGCGCAGGAGGCGACCAATGGGCCCACCGCTGGGCTCGCGCGTGGACACAGCCGTCCGTCCCTGCTGGCGCAGGTGTGCGACCAGCCGTTCGGTCTGCGTCGTGGTCCCCGAGCCGTCAATGCCCTCCAGGACGATGAGTCTGCCGCGGGTCAAGGCTTCACTCCTTGGGGGTGTTCTACAACCAATCCGCGCGCTTGCCGAGAGCGCGTGATCCTATACTCTTCCCCTGTGTTCAGTTATTGCGTGAGACAACCCGTGTCGGCAAGATTCGGCCTGTACGCTGCTTTGGCGTTTTTCTTTGCCGTGCCAGCCTGCAAGCGCTCCGTCCAAGTGTCAAAAGTGCGGCCGGCCGACGTCACCAGCGCGTCGCCCCGCGGCGTCCTGTGTGTGGAGCAGCCGGACGCTTGTCTGTACTGTGTCGGCCGCGAGGGAGAGGCTGCCTTTCTGGAGACCTTTCAGTCGCAGCCTCGAGTGTGCGACCCCAAGGATCCTGAGGAATGCGTGGAGTTCTGCTCCACGTTCGCTCCACCCTGTGCTCTGCCATGGACCCCCGAACCGCACTGTGTTCTGGATTCTCAACTGGCCTTCCATCGGGCCTTGTTCAACCGGGACACGGCCGATCGACCCGAGGTGACTTTCTCCGGCCGAGTGACGGATGAGGCGGGCCATCGGCTTGAGGGCGTGCATGTCGACATCTGGGTTGCGCGGGGCACGCAATTCACATCGTTGGGAGACGAAGTCTCGGCAAAGGACGGCACCTTCAAGCTTCACCTGCGCAGCGGTCCCTGGACTTATTCCCTTCGGCTGCGTCGCACCGGATTGGCCAGCGAAATCGTCGACCGGCTTGCGCCGGACAAGCTTGCTGCGTCGAGCGCCGCACCAGCGCGAATTTTTCGCATGGGCGCAGAGTCGGTGGCACGGGGGCGCGTGGTCGACGTCGAAACCGGCGCTCCCGTGACGGACGCGCTGCTGCAGGCCGTGCGCACACCGGAAGACGCGCTTGAGGTCAGCGAGGCTCGATCGGGCCCAGACGGAACCTTTGTTCTGGGCGGCCTGGAAGCCCACCGGTATTCACTGCGCGTGTCGAAATTCGGCTGGAAGTCGCTCACCACCAAGAACGCGTTCAGCGCCCCNNACGGATTCGGAAGGGAGCTTTGCCCAGGATCATTTTGCTCCCGGCACCTACTACCTGTGGGCGCGTCGGGGCGACATGCTGGCCTATCCCCCCGAGAAGATCGAACTGGTCGAAAAGGGTGATGTCACCGTCGAGCTTCGTCTCGACCACAAGGGCGCACGCGTGACCGGCCAGGTGATTCCCAGGCCTGGTTATCACTTGTCATCCGATGCCCGTGCCGTGCTTCTGGGTCGCGCACCCTCGCTGGGCTTCCCCAGGCCAGCGGTGGGTGCGCTCGACCAAGACGGGCACTTTCTTGTGGCTGGCGTGCTGCCGGGGCGCTACGAGCTCAGCGTGCGCGAGGGCACGCGGACGCTCACCATCGCACAAGGCCCCCGGGATGTGGAAGTTCCCATCGACCCCGACACGACCGTCGCTCTGCCAGAACCGGTTGTGGTGAGGGCGCAGATCGCAGAGTAG
>PMBY01000383.1 GCA_003153875.1 Myxococcales bacterium
GAAGGGCTGGCGGACGTGAAGAACGATATCGAGGTCGGGATCGCACTCAAGCTGGAGGGCACGCCGAGCTTCTTGGTCGATGGCCAGGTGTACATGGGCAACCTTCCGGCCGCCGTGCTGGAGTCGTTGTGGGCCGCGCCCGACGCTAGCAAGTAGCGGCCAGAAGCCGTTTTTCCAGCGCGTGCATGTGACGGGCCTCGCCGGGGCGGTGGTGGTCGTGGCCAAACAAGTGGCACAGGCCATGGATGGCCAGGCGTTCAAGTTCCCGGTTGAGGCGGGCGCGGCCTGCGCGGCGGCGGGCGGTCTCGACCGAGATCACGATGTCGCCGAGAAAAACCCCATCGCTTGCAGGATCGGACTCGCCCTGCAGCTCCTGCATGTGAAAACTCAAGACGTCGGTCGCCCGATCGAGGCCGCGGAACTCGCGATTGAGTGCGCGGATCTCGTCATCGCCGGTGAACAGCAAGGTGGCCGACGAGCGCGAGCGTCCCAGCCGGCGCAAGGCCATGCGCAGTCGGTTCGCGACATTGCGGCGTGCGGCCGCACCAACCAGGCGGCCGGCATCTCTTCGGGCGACGACATCGACGGGCACGAACGCGATGATAGACGGTTCACGCGTCCGATACCAAATCAGAGCACGCGCTTGTAGATCTCGGCCTCGACGAACACGCGAAACAGATCGGCGTCGCATCGGCCCGCTTTGACCTCGCTTTCAAGGATGCTCAGGGCTCGGGGCACCGGGACGGCGGCCTTGTAGGGCCGGTCCGCTGCAGTCAGGGCATCGAAGATGTCGGCAATGGTCAGCATGCGCGCCTCGACGGGAATATCTGCCGCGCGCAGGCCAACCGGGTAGCCCGCGCCGTTGAGCAGCTCGTGATGGGCGCCGGCGATCTGCGGCACCCGGCGCAGCGAGCGCCCCCAAGGGATGGTTTGCAAAAAGGCCACCGTGTGATTGACGTGGCTTTCGATCTGCTGGCGTTCTACCGGCGTCAGGCTGCCACGCGGCACCTGCAAAGCCGCCACTTCGTCGGGCAGAAGATACGGCCGCACTTGGCCGCCTTCGTCGACGTAGGTCCACGCCGCCGCCTCGACCAGACGAGCCAGCACCGGCTGTTCCAGCAGGGTCGGCTCGTTGGCCGTTTGCACCAGGTGCCAGCATTCGTCCAGGTCGGCCAAGCGTTCGGTCTGCTCTCTCTCGATGGCCGTCCACGCCGTGGCCGAGCCGCCCTGCCGCACGTGCCCCAGTTGCCTGCGCAGCGACTCGGCCTCGATGGCCTTGCGCACATAGGCCAGGCGCAGGCGGATGACCTCAAGCTGCCAATCGTAGAGCTTCTTAGCCTTGACCAGCACCTGCTCGCGCACGCCGACTTTTCCGAAGTCGTGCAACACGCCCGCGTATTCGATCTGTCGCAGATCGTTACGCGAAAAGTGCACGGGAGCGAGCGGGCCGTCGGCGACGGCGTCCACCTTCTCGGCCAGGGCCACGCTCAAGGTGGCCACGCGCCGCGAATGGCCGGACGTGGTGGGATCGCGTGACTCGATCGCGGTGACCGAGGCGTCGACGAAGCTCTCGAAGAGTCGCCGGATCTCGTCGTAGAGAATTGCGTTTTCCAGCGACACACCCGCTTGCGACGCCAGCGCCAGCGCCATCTCCTCGGCGCGCTCGTCGAACGGAACCACGCCCTCCTCGAAATCGGCCGGCGTGGCCAGAACCTGGCTGGGTCGGCGCTTTTTGTTGATGAGCTGGATGACACCGATGACTTCGCCCTCGGCTGACAGCATGGGCACGGTCAGCATCGAGCGCGCGCGGTAGCCGATCTTGTCGTCAAAGCTGCGATTGTGCGCGGTGTTCCCGGCGGCCGCTGTGGCCTGCCCGACATCGGGCACATTGATAGGCCTGCCCGCCAGCACAGCCCGACCCGCCAGCGAGGTGTCGTCGACCGGCAAGGTGAACTCCTTGAAGTCCACCGGCATGGAATCGTTCTGCGACAGCATGAAGTGCAGCCGGGCGGGACGACTCGGCAGCCCGCCGGCGGGAGTCGCTGCGTGCCGCCGGCCCATCTCCCCCAGCGCCCGCGGCGACCGCGCCGGATTGCCGAAAGCCAGACCATCGGGTTGACCGTTGCCGTCGGCGTCCGCCGCCTCCAGCACGTACACGCTGCCGGCGTCGGCGCCGGTAATGCGCCGGCTTTTGTCGAGGATCAGGTCCAGCAACTTGCGAATGTCTCGTTCGGAAGACAAGGCGCGCGAGATGGCCAGCAGCTCGTTGCGCTCGTAGCGCGAGCGCTCGATGGGGCCCGGCGCCTCAGAAATGGGTTCATTCGACGCCACGGCGTCAGCCCTCGTTGCCGGGCGGTCGGCCGGCGCCGTTGTTCTGAGCCTTGCGGTCGTAGGCGCGGATGATTGCGGCCACCAGGGGGTGGCGGACCACATCGACCTCGGTGAAATAACAGAAGGCGATTCCGTCGATGCCTCGCAGGAGCGATTCAGCCTCGGTCAGGCCGGAGCGCCGGTAGTCGGGCAAATCGATCTGAGTCACGTCTCCCGTGATCACCGCCTTGGACTCGTAGCCCAGGCGGGTAAGGAACATCTTCATCTGCTCGCCGGTGGTGTTTTGCGCCTCGTCGAGGATAACGAAGGAATCGTTGAGCGTGCGGCCCCGCATGAACGCGATGGGCGCGATTTCGATCATCCCGCGCTCGACCAACTGGTGCGCGCGGTCAAAGTCCATCATGTCGTGCAAGGCATCGTAGAGCGGCCGCAGGTAGGGCGAAACCTTCTCTTCCATGCTGCCGGGCAAGAAGCCCAAGCGCTCGCCTGCTTCCAGCGCCGGCCGGGTCAGCACGATGCGCTTGACCCGCTTTTCCATGAGCTGGCGCAAAGCCAGCGCCATGGCGAGATAGGTCTTGCCGGTTCCCGCGGGCCCGATGCCGAACACGATGTCGCGTTCGCGGATGGCGTCGACGTATCGTTTTTGGGCCAGGCCCTTGGGCGCGATGGGNNACGTGCGCCGCGCGCGTGACGTCCTCAGGCCCCACCGCACGACCGCCGCGCACCATGCGGTAGAGCTGTTCCACCAGACGGCGCGCCTGGGAAATGGCGTCGGTTGCGCCCAAGAAAGTCAGCTCGTTTCCCCGCGAGTGAAGCTTGGCGCCAGTCTCCAGCTCGATGCGCTTGAGATTGGCGTTTTTCTCGCCNNTCGCGTGATCGGATTGGGAGCCTACCGTCCAGAATCCCAGTCGTGCGATGAGTCCTTGCCAGGGCGCCGTGCGCCTTCCAAGCTAGGCTGCGGTAACCGTGAGCCGGGAAACACCGCCGCCTCAGCTCGACTTGAGCCCGCTGCCGGGCAAGCAGACGGGCGGCAACCTGCCTGATCTGGTCGGCCTTATGCAACGGCTGCTGGCGCCCACCGGCTGTCCCTGGGACCGCGAACAAACCCTGGAGTCGTTGCTGCCCTACCTGGTCGAGGAGACATACGAGGTGGTGGACGCCCTGCAGTCGGGCGACATGCGCGACCACGTGGAGGAGCTGGGCGACCTGCTGCTGCAGATCGTTTTTCAGGCCGAGCTACGCCACGCGGAGGGCGCCTTCGGGATCGACGACGTGGTTCGCGGGATTGTGGCCAAGCTGGTACGCCGCCATCCTCATGTGTTCGGCGAAGTGCAGGCCGAGACGTCACAAGCCGTGCTGGTCAACTGGGCCAAGCTCAAGGCAGTCGAGAAGGCGAAGAAGGGCCGCAAGGGCGCGCTCGACGGAATTCCGCGCAGCGCACCGGCTTTGGTGCGCGCCACGCGCGCCGGCGAAAAGGCCGGCGCGGTGGGTTTTGACTGGCCGGATGCGGCTGGGGTGCGCGACAAGGTCAACGAGGAGCTGGCCGAGCTGGACCAGGCCTGCCGGGCCGGCGATCGCGCGCACATGATGCATGAGCTGGGCGACACGCTGTTCGCCTTGAGCAACCTGGCGCGCAAGCTGGGACTGGACGCGGAAAATGCCCTGCGCGAAGCGACCGACCGCTTCGCTCGTCGCTTCGGCCACATGGAGGAGGTGCTCGATGCCGAGGGCCGGACGGTCGCGTCGGCTTCGCTCGAAGAGCTTGAGCGACTTTGGCAGGCCGCCAAACGCGTACCGGGCATCGATGCTCCCGACTCGGGCGAGTAAGGCGTCCAGCTTTCGCCCAGAGACAGCGCCGGGCCGGAACGGATCGCTTTCACGTGTGGCGACCCAAGCCCTATAATGCGCGGGCATGAACCTGCGGGCTGCTCTTCGTCGCAACCGGTTGGCCTGGGGCTTTGCCGTGGGGTTGGCCGCGGCACTGGTTGTGTTGCTGGGGCACACACGGGGCGTTTTGCGCACCGTCGAGTTGAAGACGCTGGATGCCCGTTTTCGCGCCTTTTCTGGGACACGCCGGCCCAACCCCGACGTGGTGGTGGTGGCCATTGACCAGAAGAGCATCAATTTCTACCGCCGCAAGATGCAGGTTGGTTGGCCCTGGCCCCGCAGCTTTTACCAGCTCCTGGTTGACTACCTCGCGCAGGGTGGGGCGCGTGCGGTTCTCTTCGACATGTATTTTTCCGAGCCGTCGTCTGACAGCAAGGAGAGCGACGGCGCCGAGGTCGATGCGGAATTCGGCGCGGCCATCGCGCGCGCGGGAACGGTTCACCTCGCCGCGCAGATGCTCGAGGACGCCGATGCCGAGCAGAACAACGATGTGAGGCCCGAGGCGCGCCTGCTCTGGCCGGCGCAAGCCAACCTGCCCACGCGGCCCGGTGTGTTTCGCAACGCCATTCTGCCGCTGACCGTGTTGCAGGCCGGAGCGGCCGGTCTGGGGGTGGTGAATCACGTCGAGGACGAGGACGAAATCTGCCGGCGCGTGCCGCTCTTCTACCATTTTTCCGACGGGGTTCTGCCTGGCCTCGGCTACAGCGCGTACTCGGCCGTCACTGGCAAGCGTGCGGTGGGCCCCGCCGCGCTGGGCATTCCGGTGGACGGGTCGGATTTTCTCCTCACCTGGTATGGCCCGGGTGGGCCCGACGGAACCTTCCCCTACTACTCGGCGCACGCGCTGATCGTGTCGGCGGCCAAGCTGCGGGTCGGCCAGGCCCCGGATCTGGCGCCGTCCACTTTCAAGAACAAGATCGTCGTCGTGGGCGGGACCGCGGCGGGCCTCTACGATGCGCACAGCACTCCCATGGCGCGCCAGCAGCCGTTCCCCGGCATGGAGATCCACGCCACGCTGCTGTCCAACCTGCTCAACCGAGATTTTCTGCGGCCGCTCGACGGCCGGCTCGCCACGGCGTGGATTGTGATCCTGGCCGTGATGGTTGGCGTGCTCTTCATGCGCGTGGACCGGCAGCGGGTGGCCTTGCCGCTCATCGCGCTGGTGTTGACGGGCGCGGTGGGGGCGGCCTTTTGGGCGTTCCGCACCCGCCTGCTGTGGGTGCCCATCGTCGAGCCGTTGGCGGCGGGCAGTCTCAGCCTGGTGTTGGCCGCTCTGCTCAGCTTCCAGATCGAAGGACGACGCCGGCGAGAGGTGCGCAGCGTGTTCTCGCGCTATCTGGCGCCCGAGGTGGTGCGCGAGTTGCTGGCTGACCCGGATCGGATTGGCCTGGGCGGCAAGGAGGTGGAAGCCACGGTGTTCTTCTCCGACGTGAGAGAATTCACCCGCATCTCGGAGAAACTGCCGCCCCAGGTCCTGATCGGCTACCTGAACCAGTACTTCGACGCCGCCAGCCAGGCCTTGCTCTCGCACAAGGCTCTCATCGACAAATACATCGGCGACGCCATCATGGCGGTGTTCGGCGCACCGGCCGAGGATCCGGGGCACGCGCGCAACGCGTGCCTGAGCGCTTTGGCCATCGCTGAGCAGGGACGACAGGCGCCCAGTGGCGATCCTGATCGCCCCGTGTTCTTCACCCGCATGGGGCTCAACTCAGGGCGCCTGGTGGTGGGCAACGTTGGTTCTCACCTGCACCTTGCGTACACCGCTATCGGCGACAACGTGAATCTGGCCTCGCGCTTGGAAAGTGTGAACAAGCAGTACGCAACCCAGATCATGATCTCCGAATCGACCTGGCGGGCAGCCGGCGATGCCATCGAAGCGCGCGAGGTCGATTTCATTCGGGTCAAGGGTAAGCTGCGGCCCACGCGCATCTACGAGCTGGTCGCAGCCAAGGGCCAGATCACGGCGCAACAGCAAGACCTCCACGCCGTCTTTGCCGAGGCGCTGGCCGCCTACCGAGCGCAGCGCTGGGACCAGGCCGTGGCCGGGTTCCAGAAGGTNNCTGCCCCTTGACTGGGACGGCGTCTACAAGCTGGAAACCAAGTGAATTAGAGCTTCTCGTCCGGCGGTGGCGCAGCGCCGGGCACGATCCCAGTCACGTCGGGATTCTCGCCCGGCGGCGGCTGAGGGCCGGGCACGATCCCGGCGATGTCGGGATCTTCGCCCGGCTCTAGAGCGCCGCGCTTCTCTCGCTCTTGCTGGCGCTGGAGCAGACGTTCAGCCTTTTCTTTCTGCCATTGCTGGCGGCTGGAATCCTTCTTGCGCTTTTCAGCGGCGCTCTTGTTGAACGGCT
>PMBY01000088.1 GCA_003153875.1 Myxococcales bacterium
GAGCGAATCAACTTCATGGTCGCGCCAGGGGTGTCCATTCTGTCACTCCTGCGATTGCAGCTCGGCATCGTGGGCGACTTCGCTGATACCTCAGGCAGCAAGACCGATCTGGAGCTGCGGCCGATGGTTACCATCGTTCCCCCCCTCCTGCCCATTTACGGCCGCGCCATTTTCGCCATTGCCAATCTGGCCGGTCGCGGCGGCGCGAAGCGCGAGTTTGCCTANNGGCGCCGCCGGGGGCGTGCGTTTCGGCCTGGGCCCGATTGGCGTGTTCGGTGAAGTCGGGGTTCTGCCGCGCAGCCGTGACTACCCGAGCGGCAGCAAGTTCGTCTGGATCATCGAAGGCCGCGTTGGCGCGTACCTGGAATTCTAGCCAGCCGAGATCGGGGTCGCGGCGACCGGCGCGCAAGCACCGCAGTAAGCCAGGACGTCCGTGCCCGAAGGGAGTAGAATTCTGGGCATCATGCGCAAAACCGTCGTCGCTCTCGGTCTCGCGTTCGTGTTTCTGGCGGCTCTGGGTATGGACGCACGTGCCCAGGTCACCTTCACGCCTGGTCCGGACACGCAGACCTTCTTCAGCCTGACCGGTTTGAGCCAACAGGATCTCACCACCAAGCTCAATGGATTGTTCCAGGCGGCGGGTACCCAGGGCTATCTCCAGAAGTTCGGTGATGCGCAAAGCTTCACCAGCAAGGGGATGGGCGTGGACTACGCCTCGGAGGCGACGTACTTTGAGGTTGGCGGCTCGGCCAACTTTGCGTTGGGGATGGACAGAACCTACCAGCCGGGCAACACACAGGGCTTCCCGATTTCAGGCGTGGGCTTGAATGCCACGGTGATGGGCGGGGCCAGCCTCGGCTTTCTCGGGATCCCCGTCATGGTGTTCGGCAACTGGATGAAGGTGCCCACCCAGAGCTACGGCGCCATGAGAGGCAGCCTCGACAACTGGGGGGTCCACGCACAGCTCCGGCTGTTTGGCCCGTCCCGCACGACGACTGCGCTCAAGATGCTGGTCCGCTGGGGCGGCATCGCTGTCACCACGGGAATCGACTCCTCGCACATGAGTCTCGGGCTGTCTCAGAACATTTCTTCGAAGTTCAACTTTCCCAATGCCATCATCCCCGACGTGACTGTGGACACAACGGGAGCCGCCGGCGGCCAAATAAAGGACGTGAACAATACCGTTGTCGGGACGGCTCATCTCAACGTTGACATGACGACCAAGAGCATTCCCCTGGAGGTCACCACCAGTTTGCGCCTGGTGACCCTGTTAACCGTGTACGGCGGTCTTGGCTTCGACTGGCAGCTGGGCGGTGGCAGCAACATGGATGTGGGCGTAGACGCAAGCATGAAAGGCCATGCGGCGGGGCGAGACTTCGATCTGGGCACGGCGCACGTCAATTTCGCGGCTCACTCCGACCCCAGCGCGGCGAAGATCCGCGGCATCCTGGGCGCGCAGGTGAACTTTCTGGTGTTCCGCCTCTTCACCCAACTCAACATTGCCAACACCAACCCCACCATGGCCAGCCTGGCCGTGGGCGCGCGTGTGGCCTACTAGAGCCCCTGGGCAATAGCCGCTGTGAACGAGACTGTCGTGCGTCCTGACCCGCGGGTCTCCATCGTGATCCCGGTGTTCAACGAGGAAGCGGTCTTGCCGCTGCTCTTGCCCCGCGTGCGCGCCGTGATGGATGCCTTGCCCGGCGGCGCCGAGGTCTGGTTCGTCGACGACGGAAGCCGGGACGCCACCGCGCAGGTGATCGAGCAAGCGCACCGCGCGGATGCGCGCATCAAGCTGGTGCAGTTTTCGCGCAATTTCGGCTACCCGGCGGCCATCACCGCCGGGCTAGACTGTGCCCAGGGCGATGCTGTCATCCTGATGGATGCGGACTTGCAGGATCCGCCCGAACTGATCCCGGAGATGGTCTCTCTCTACCGGCGGGGATTCGACGTGGTCCAGGCGCGAAGGGCAAGCCGCGAGAAGGAATCGCTCTTCAAGCGGGTCACGGCGTGGGCTTTCTACCGAATCATGGGTGCCTTGACCAACCACGAGATGGAGGCCAATGTCGGCGAGTTTCGCTTGATGAGCCGAGCCGTGGTCGAGGCGCTGGGCCAGTTGCGCGAACACCACCGATTGGTTCGCGGTCTGGTGTCTTGGGTCGGCTTCTCGCACACCACGCTGGATTTTGTGCGGCCGGGACGCGCGGCCGGGGAGACCAAGTATCCGCTGCTCAGGATGCTGCGTCTGAGCGCCGACGGCCTGACCAGCTTTTCCACCGCGCCCCTGCGCATCGCCAGTCTGCTCGGCCTGTGCGGCATGCTGGGCGGCCTGGCCTATGTCGCGTATGCGGTCTATGTCCGCTTTGGTCTCGGGCGCGCGGTTCCTGGTTGGACCTCGTTGGTGATCGTCAATGTCTTCTTTTCCAGCATCGTTCTGGTGTGTCTGGGCTTCGTGGGCGAGTACGTCGGGAGGATCTTCGAGGAGGTGAAGCGCAGGCCGCTCTACCTGGTCCGCCGCAAGATCGACGATGCTCAGGTCGCCAGCGACGGGGAATCGGGCCGCGGGTCCGAGCGACGCTAGGGGCCTCATTACGAGGGTGCTCTAGAAGACGCGCTTCCCCGCTACCA
>PMBY01000255.1 GCA_003153875.1 Myxococcales bacterium
CAGCGGAACTGCTGCGCCTTGAAGGCCGACATCTCGACCGGCAATTCCGCGGGCGCCTCGATCTCGGGCAGGTATACAAAGCGCCAGCCGCGCAGTTGCGCCCGGTACGACAGGTCCATGTCCTCGGTCAGGGTGTCGTGGTGCCAGCCACCCGCATCCACGATGGCGGAGCGGCGCCACATGCCGGCCGTGCCGTTGAAGTTGAAAAAGCGGCCCGAGCGGTTGCGCGCGGCATGCTCCATGATGAAGTGCCCGTTGAGCATCAGCGCCTGCGCCTCGGTGAGCGACGAGAAATCGCGGTTAATGTGCTCCCAGCGGCACTGCACCACCGCCACGGAAGGGTCGACGAAGTGGTGCACGGTGCGCTCCAGGATGTCGGGCTTGGGCAAAAAGTCGGCGTCGAAAATCATCACCAACTCGCCTTTGGCCGTGCGCAGCCCGTTCTCCAGAGCCCCCGCCTTGAATCCGGTGCGATCCGTGCGGTGCACGTACTCGATGTCCAGATCGGGATGGTGGCTCTTCAGGACCGCGATCGCGCGCAGGCAGATTTCCTGCGTCTCGTCGGTGGAATCGTCGAGCACCTGAATCTGAAAACGATCACGGGGATAGCGAATGGTCGCCACCGACTCAAGCAGGCGCTCAACCACGTACATTTCGTTGAACAGCGGAAGCTGCACCGTGACCGCGGGTAGCTCGGCGTACTGACCCTTGGCCTGCGGCTGCCTATCGCGGTGCTTGTAGTAGAGAAACACCAGCAGGGAACGGTGGAATCCGTAGACCGCGAGGGCCAGCAAGATCACGAGGTAGGACGCTGTCAGGACACCGGGGACATCCATCGCGCTTGAAGGTAGGACGCCAATTGTCTCGCGATTGTAATCTTGTGTGGTTTCTTGTCAGAGACATGGGTCAGGCCTTGGCCTTCTTGAGAACGTTGGCGCACAGGCGCACCGCCGGCGGGTCATGTCCCGACCCAGCACGGACAGGATTTCAAACAGCGGCGGCGTGGCCTTGCGTGCCGCCTATCCGCCATCGCACGAAATGCACTTCGAGGTCAGGCTGTCGCAACGGCCGTGGTAGCCGGAGCACTCGAGCGGCGCGCCGGTGCAGGCGGCCCCTTGTGCTTTCTGGGCGTGGCAAGTGCCTGAGCCTGCGACACTGGCGGCATCACAATACAAGCCGCCCTGGCAGGAGACATATTCGCCCAGGATCGTCCCACACGGGTCACCCTCCACGCCGAAGTGATCGGTGCAGATGCCGGCCGCCGTGCAGTAGCTCTCCGCCGTGCACTCTTGGTTGCCGGGGATGCACGTGGCCCCATTCGGCTTCGCCGGCGAGCAGGTCCGGTTGCCGCTCGGCCCGGTGCAGCTGGTTCCCCATCCGCATTCGTAGTGATAGTTACACGGGCCCGATGTCGGGCGCAGTTGGCAGACGCCAGCGACCGTGGTGGAACCGCCCACGCAGTCAGTGGGCGATAGGCATTCCGAGCCACCCGGCCCCTCGCAGGACTGACCCGCGCCGACTCTCGCGACGCATTTTCCCGGGGTGGAACCGAACATGTCTGCATTGCACGTAGTTCCGGGTTTGCACTGTTGCCCATTCCACGGGCAGGGCGCGCCCTCGTCCAAGTACGGCAGACAGGTGCCGGTGCACGAGTTCGAAACGCCACCTTCGTCGCAGTACCCACCGTCCGCGCATTCGATGGCTGCGGTGTCCGGGGTGATAATCGAACACGCGCCACCCAGCGGCACCTGAGGGACCAGCGCGAGCCCACAGGGCGGCCCCAGGCTGGAGGACGACTGCCCCGCTTCGCAGTCAGCGGCCGTCGGTGTCCAGGCCGCCAATGCGGAAAGGCACGCGGCGCCGGCCGCGGGGTCGTACAGGACGCGCCCCGCGGCGACGGACTTGAGGATGCGCCCGCAGGTCATCGCGGTGAGCGACTGCAGCCAGACTGGCGGCGGCAGCGCGGATGAAACACCGTCGCGGACGTTGGCGCACGTCCAGACAAGCGGGTACATGTAGCCGTAGAAGCCAAAACAGAAGCTCTGGGCGGTGGCGGCGCTCAGGATTCCCGCATCGGGAAGATTGCTGCTGCCCGTGTTCTTCCCGCCCGCACTGCCGCCGCCGCCTGTGCTGCTTCCACCCGTGCCGCCGATGCCGCTGGTGTTGTTCCCGCCCGCGCCGCCGCCTTGGTTCTGGGCATCAGGGGCGGCGGCAGCGTCGTGGATCTGTGGGCCGCCATCGGTGGCGCCGAGGTGTCCGAGTTCAGTCGAACTTCCCGAGCAGCCAGCTACCAGCAAAGTCGTCAAGGATGTCGTGAGAAAACACCAGGAGAAGCATTTGTTGGTCATGCTCGGCTTAGTGGGTGCAAGGCTCATGAATTCTCACTCGCCATCAAACACGATGGCCTTGATTCGTGCGCGGTAGGGACTTCCGGGATAGGCCCGCAGAAAGGTACGGGCTCGCTCACCTGCGGCGGCGCGAAGAGCCGGAATGGCCGCCTGGGCTTCGATGGTGAGCGCCTCGCGCTCCTGCGCAAGTGCGGTTGTTCCCGGCGCGCCGTCGCGAAGCAGGTGAAGTGCATGGGCTGGCTCGCCAGATCGAACGCAACACTCTGCATGGGAGACGCGCGTACAGACCCAGGAATCGCAGCCAGCGCAATGCCAACTCCCACGGCCAAAGGGCGCAATGACCAACCAGTCACGGATTTCCAATAATCCGATCGGCCGTCATGGCTTGGCCTTCTTGAGAAAATCGGCGCATAGACGCAAACGGCGTCTGGTCATGTCCCGGCCCAGCACGGACAGGGTTTCGAACAGCGGCGGCGTGGCCCTGCGGGCGGTGGCGGCCAGGCGCATGACCATGAACAGCTCCTTGACGTCCCACACCGCTTTCTCGGCAAAGGCGCGCGCCATAGCTTCCAGCGCCGGCGGTGAAAAGTCGCGCTGGACATCCAACGCCTCGATGAGGCCGAGCAGACACTCGGCCACGTCCTTGGCGGTGCGATTGGCGGGAACCAGTTCCTTCAGCCAAGGCGCGTGGTCGACATCGCCCGAGAAGAAGAACTCGGTCATGGGCACAAACTCGTCCAGCCGCTGGATGCGCTTGCGCACCAGTGGCACCAGGGATTTCAGATACTCGTCCGAAAGTCGCCATTCGCGCAGCCGCGCCACGATGCCGTCGTCGTCCAGGGCACGCAGGTAGTCCGCGTTCACGGCCGACAGCTTGACCAGGTCGAAAACCGGCCCGCCCAGGCTGATGCGATCGAAGGTGAACGCCTCGATCATCTCGGGCAGGGTGAACTTCTCGCGATCGCCCGCAATCGACCAGCCCATGGTGCCCAGGTAGTTGAGCAACGCCTCGGGCAGAAAGCCGGCCGCGCGGTAATAGTCGAGCGACACGGGATTCTTGCGCTTGGAAATCTTGGACTTGTCAGCGTTGCGCAGGAGCGGCATGTGGACCCATTCGGGCGCGGTCCAGCCGAAGGCGCTGTACAGCACCACGTGCTTGGGCGTGGAGGTCAGCCACTCCTCGGCGCGGATGACGTGGGTGATGCCCATCAGGTGATCGTCGACGACATTGGCCAAATGGTAGGTGGGAAACCCGTCGGTTTTCATCAGGATCTGATCGTCGATCTGGGTGTTCTCGAAGTGCACGGGGCCGCGCAGACGATCCACCACGGTAGTCTGGCCCGTTTTCGGCATGGCCAGACGGACGACAAAGGGCTCGCCCGCGGCGGCCCGCGCCTCCGAGCTGGCCTGGTCCAGACCGCGACAGTGGCCGTCGTAGCCCATGAAGCCCGACTTGCCCTTCTGCTCGGCGCGCAGCTTGTCCAAGCGCTCGGCCGTGCAGAAGCAGCGGTAGGCCGCGCCCGCGGCGACCAGCTTGGCAACTTCGCGTCGGTAGATGTCCGCGCGCTCGGATTGGCGATAGGGGCCGTGGGGACCGCCCACGTCGGGCCCTTCGTCCCAGGAAAGCCCCACCCAGCGCAAGGCGCGCAGGATGGCCGCCTCGGACTCCGGCGTCGAGCGCGTGCGGTCGGTATCCTCGATGCGCAAGATGAATTGCCCGCCGTGATGTTTGGCGAACACGTAGTTGAACAAGGCAATGTAGGCGGTCCCCACATGGGGATCGCCGGTCGGGGAAGGCGCTATGCGAACACGTACGGTCATGATGGGAGCTTAGACTTGACGGCCGGGACGCGACAGTCAAGGGCCGAGAGCGCCGCCGCCTGGGATTCGCCGTGCCTGACCTGCCGGCAGGAGTACGGTATGGTTGCGCCTTTTCGGGTGTCGCATGGCCATCCTTCTGGCCGGTTCAGCCTGCGACCTCGTGCGAGCGAGCAGCACTCCTCGTGTGTTTGTGCAGTCCATTCATTCGTGCGTGCGGTAGATCGTGGAAAACTGGCAAGCCGTCTGATATTAGGAGCAAGAGTTTGTTCGAGCGCATCGGGTTGGAAGCCCTCGCGGGCACTTGAGCCATGAAACATCCACGTTTGGCCCTTTCTCTCGCCGTTCTCTGCGTTGTACTGGCGGCTTTCTTTGAAAGCCGCCTGCCCTACACCTTTGCCGAACAAAACCAACCACCCGCAGCGAGCTTTCTCGGCCAGGTGGCCCACACCACCGACCAGAACATGTATTTCTCGTTCATCCGTCAGGCCTACGACGGAAACGTCCTCTTCAATAATCGCCTGACCGCGACACCCAACTCCGGCGCATTCGTCAATCTTCAGTTTCTCGCCGTCGGGCGAGTCATGCGCCTGTTTCATCTTTCGGAGAACGCCGTCTACCAGGTGTGGCGCTTTGCCGGGGTCCTCTTCTTGACCCTCGGCTTCACCTTTCTTTCCCTGGTTGCTCTGCCCAGCCTCTCGAAACGGGTGGTTTCCTTGTGCGTGTTCATTTTCGGTGGCGGGTTCGGAGCGCTCTTTTCGCTCGCGGCCAACTACGGTCTTCTCTCTCGCGAGGCCGCGTTCAGACTGACGCCAGACCTCTGGTCCGGCCTGCTTCCTTTCCAGCAGCTCATGTGCAACCCGCACTTCTCCCTGCCCCATGGGCTCATGCTCATCGGGTGTGCGCTGTTTCTCCTGGCGGAGACGCGCGATCAATCCGTGTGGCTCTACGTCGCCTCGGGAGTAATCTTCCTCGTCAATGGATTTGTCCGACCCTACGACCTCATCTCGCTCGCGGTCGTGATCCCTGTCTTTATCGCCACCGAGGCTATCCGGCGCTTTGATTGGCGCGCCGGCGCGTTGCGCGCTATCCCGCTCGCGATTGCGTCGCCGGCGCTGGTGTATTCAATCTGGCTGTTTGAATACCATCCGATTTTCAAATACTGGTCGCAACAGGGCCACAATATCCAGTTTATGCCCCCGCCGCATATTCAGATGCTCGCCTATGGCAGCATCGGCCTGCTGGCCATTGCGAGAATTCTTCAGTTCAGGAGCAATCCGCTGTCCCCGGTAGAGCGATTTCTTCTGGTCTGGTTCGTCGGGATCTTCTTTTGCGTTCATCTGGGCAGCATTTTTCCTGCGCTCGGGTTCAGTCCTCAAAACTGCATCCCGCTCTTTGCGCCGCTGGTGCTGTTCGCCTTCTCACTGCGTTTGCCTCTACGAGGCTTCCGCCGCGGACTGTTCATTGCTGTGGTCGCCGTTCTGCTGGCTATTGGCAATGTCGGCGGCCTGGCCCATGCTTGGCGGCCGTTCTTCAGCCCGGCCGACGCTAACAACTACTACGCCAGCACTGACGAAACGACAGCGCTTGGCTGGCTTGACAAGAACCTACAGCCAGGAGCCGTAGTGCTGGCGGTTCCGCCAGTTTCCGGACGCATCAGCAAGTACACCAGCGCCTCGTCACTGGTCGGCCATCACAGCGTAACTCCACACTACAGCGCCATACTGGCGCATGTCCGGCGCCTGTTTGCGGCCCGTCAGTTCACGCCTTTCGAACACCGCACGCTGCGCGAACTGGGGGCCGACTATCTCTTTGTCGGCCCCCAGGAACAGCGTCTGCTTGGATTTGATCCGAATGCGGCGCCGGGCCTTACGCGAGTTTTTGCCCAAGGAAGCGTGGCGATCTACAAAGTCGAATCGCAGGCCGAGTGATCCGGGTTGCGGCAGAGCCTACATGACCAGCTTGTAGCCGATTCCATAGATGGTCACGATGTGGCGCGGGCTGGAGGCGTCTTCCTCGATCTTCTTGCGCAGCTTGACCACGAAGTTGTCCACCGCCCGGGTCTGGCTGTGTCCCGAGACGCCCCAGATCTTCTCGAGAATCTCTTCGCGACTCACTGGCTCGCCAATGCGTTCGTGCAGCAGCCGCACCAGCTCGACCTCGTAGAATGACAGCGGCATGGTCTTTCCCTTGCGCACCAACTCGTGGCGGCGCGGATGAATCACGACCGAGCCGATGGAGACCGCTTCGTCGAGGGGAACCGAGCGATACAACCGACGGAAGATGGCGTTGATCCGCGCCACCAGCTCGCCCACGGAGAAAGGCTTGGTCACGTAATCGTCCGCGCCCGCCTTGAGACCGCGAATCTTGTCGGTCTCCTGCGAGCGCGCGGTGAGCATGATGATGGGCACCACCGGGTGACTGCGCCGCATCTCCTCGCAGACTGAGAACCCATTGATGTCCGGCAACATGAGATCGAGGATGACCAGGTCGGCGCCGCGTTCCTGCAGCATCTTGATNNTCGGACAGGCCACGCGCGATGTCGGGCTCATCCTCGATGACGAGAATGCGCCGACGGGTGGCTGGCGCATGATTGGGGGAGAGGTTGTTGCTCATGATTCAACGGCTGGGGTTGCTTCTGCCGGCGGCTGCAAGGCGCCGGACCTGGCGCTGGCAGTGACGGGCGCGGGCAAGAATACCTCGAAGAGCGAGCCAGGGGGGCCCTCCTGTTTGCTGGGCACCGGACTGGTCACCACCACGCGGCCGCCGTGGGCCTCCACGATGTGCCTGACCAGAGATAGGCCGATGCCGCTGCCGCGCACGTTGCGCTCTCGCGTTCTTTGCGATCGATAGAAGCGCTCGAAGATCCGATTGTGTTCGTCGCGCGGCACGCCCGGTCCGAAGTCGCGCACGCCCAGCACCACGAACCCCGGCGCTCGCCGCAGGGTCACCAACACTTTGCCCCCGTCGGCGGCGTGCTTGATGGCGTTGTCGACCAGGTTCAGCGTCACCAGGGTCATGCCGTTGTCGTCCATGCGCAGGCCGGGCAGCTCAGGCTCGAAGATGGTCTCCAGTTTCATCTTCTCCTTGTCCAGCCGGTAGCGACACACGTCGAGCGCCCGCTCCACGACCTCGGCCAAGTCGCCCTCGGAGAAGTTATAGCTGGCTTTGCCCCGCTCCAGCCGCGCGAAGTCGAGCACGTTGTCGATGAGGTGCGACAGCCGCTCTGATTCCCGCGTGATGATGCCCCCATATTCGCGCGCGGTGCGATCGTCTTTGTGCCGGCCGGTCGCCACCAGCTCGCCAAACATGCGAATCAGCGATAGCGGCGTCTTGAGTTCGTGCGATACGTTGGCGATGAAGTCGCTCTTCATGCGTGAGGCCCGGCGCTCGGCCACCACCGCCAGCCACACGATGCCCAAGCCCACGGCGATGATGACCGTGGACAACAATATCAGCACGCGGCGGGTTCCCTTGGTCCGTTCCCACTGAGCGCGGAACGCCTCTGCGTTCTGGGGGACCATCTGAATGCGCCACCGATACAGCGCCTTGCCAAAGGGACCTTCGTAGAAAAATCGACCACCGGGACGGGCTTCCGGGCCGCCCAGGGCTGCACCGGCCACCAGCGTGTTGTTTTCGTCCACAATGGCCACCCGTCGGTTCTTGCGCAATCGGGCCAGCTCCTCCTCGGACCAGTGCTTGCCCATGAAGTCCAGTTTCAGACTGGCCACCACGTGGAAGGCCTGGCCCGCCTCAGTGTGGCGCGTCGCGTAGGCCAGCAACACCGATCCGCCTCCGTCGAGCAACTCATGATGATAGGCGAACTTGCCCACGCCCACCTGAGCCCAGGCCAGATTCTTGATCTTGGCTGCCCATGGATTGCGGGCCACGGGCGGCTCGGGCGGAGCCTTGTGCTTGGAAGACGACGCCTGCGGCTCGCGCACTTTGGGCCACGTGCATTCCACTTTCTTGGCAGCGGTCAGCACCATGAACGACTCGATTCCGGGGCCTGGATCGATGTCGCAGGGGTCGGCCGAAACCGGATCGTCTTTGACGTCCGCAATCTTGTCGAACAGGGACACGGACTCCTTGTCGATGCGAGCCTCCACCGCCTTGGCCAGATCGTCGGCAAAATCCTGCGATTCCTGGCGAAAGAGCTGCTCGATAGGGCGCGATACGTCCTCGGCGTGCTTGAACCCGTAGTAGGCTAGGGCCAGAGCAGCCCCGATCATGGCCGGGAAGACCAAGGCCAAGATCAACGAAATGGGCGCGCCGAAGCGTTGGCTAGCCGCGCCGCGCATGTTTGCCCCGCGATGCCACGTCAGGGGTGACTATGACCGATGCACAGTGAGGCCGTCCACAACCAGGCCTATGACTCGTAACGTCAGCCAAGTTCATGAACAGCCTGTGGCTGCCGGACTGCGACCGACGAGAAATCGCTCAAGTTTCACCGTCGGAGCTGCCGATGGAACACTGTGGTGGTTCCAGGCGTCGCACACAGCCACGGACTGAGTTTCGAACTCAGAATCAAGCTTCACCCGTACATGGTTTCAGTCGTACGGAGTTTTGTGGAGGAGAAGATACTGTGACAACCGTCGCGAACTCGGCCCTCCCAAAGAGCAACCAACATGGATGAACCCTGGCAGGAGGCCATCCGGGAGAGCGACTTCAGTGCTGAAGCGAGCGTACGCGGACATCAGATGGAAGTGGCACTGAGTGGGACGGCTGACGTCATGATGAAGGGACCTCTCGATCGGTTCTTGCGTGCCCTGCACGCGGAGGCCCAACGGCGCGCGCTCGCCAAGGTGAACGTGGACGTCCGCCGGCTCGAGTTCATGAACTCCACCTGTCTCAATAGCTTCGCGTGGTGGATCAGCGCCGTGCAGGAACAGCCGGCCGAGGTTCGCTATCGCATCGTCTTTCTGTCCAGCCCCACGGTCTATTGGCAGCGCCGCAGCCTGAATGCCCTGGCTGGGATGGCCGGCGACATCATTTCGGTCCAGACCTAAGCCATGCGGTAAACTGTACCGCGTGTGCCCCCACGCCCGGAGAATAGGGTGATGCGCTAATGCATGGCCGTCGATCTGGTGTGTGTCTGCTTGCGGCCGCAGCTTTCGGCTGGGTTTCGCTCGGCTGCGAGAGCCGCCCCAGCCAGGTTCCTTTGTCGGGAACCAGGTTACCCATCGTCGGCGGCAATCTGGCCGCGACGTGCGAGTGGCCGACCACCGTCATGATGCTGGGGCCGTCGGTGATTTGCACGGGCACGCTCGTCCACCCGCGTGTTGTCGTGACAGCATCCCATTGCCTACTCGATGCCAGCGGCGGCCTACCTGCATTCACTTCAATCGGTCTAGGCGAAACGTCCAAGCCATGGGCCAAGACCGTGGCCATCTCCGGCTGCACCACACATCCCCAAAACGATTTTGGCTTCTGTGTCCTCACGGAGGATGTCACGGACATCCCCATCGTTCCCGTGATGGCGCCCTGTGAAACGTCCGAGCTGGCTGCCGGCAAGGCCGTCGTCGAAGTGGGGTTCGGAGTGACCAGCGCCTCGAACAGGGCCTATGGACGCAAGAAATGGATCAATGGAACCATCGCGTCTGGTCCTCTTCCTCCTGAGGTTCCGAGCACGGTCGACGTCTACGCCACCACGGGTAGCCAGGACGGCGAGTACTTCGGAGATTCCGGCGGGCCACTCTTTTTCCAGATGCCGGATGGTACCTGGCGCCTCATCGGCGAGGACCGCGAATCCCCCGATATCATCGGAGGCAGCACGGCCCCCCGCATCTCCTCCTACACGTCGATTCCCTACCATGTTGCCTGGGCGGAAAAGCTGTCAGGCTTCGATCTGACACCATGCCACGACGCCAACGGCTGGAATCCGACCGCGTCCTGTACGGGATTCCCGTCCAACCCCGGAGCCGGCGTGGGCTCGTGGACCAACCAGTGCCAAGGCGAGACGATGGTCCGCCAGCCCACGTGTCAGGGGACACCTTCCGATGCCGACGCAGGCGGGGACGCGGGCTGGGCAGACGGCGACGATGGCGCTGCCGATGTCAGTGACGGCGGAGGAGGCGGGGGCGCAGGCGGTGAAGCAGGCTCCGCCGCGCTGGACAGCTCGGTCTCCAGCGATAGCAATGCTGGCGGCAGCGGCGGTAGCGGAAGTGATGGCAGCGCCGGCACGGGTGGCGGGACCACGGGCTCAAGCGGGACATCGGGCCAAGACGGCGGCTCGGTCCAGGACGCAACCGCTGTTGATGGGACAAGCGCCGACGGCGGAGTCGATCAATCGGCCAGCAGGGTCTCGGGCGGTGGGTGCACCTGCGCCAGCGTTTCGGATCGAGGTACCGGATCCTGGCCAACCTCTTGCTTGCTGGGCTTCGTGCTGGTCGCCGCGCGCCTAGCCCGCCGGCGCTGGCGAACCCGGGAGGAGGCTAGCTTTTTTCACCACAGGGAGCACACAGGTCACAGAGCCGGATCGGAGGGGGAAGGGTTGGATCCTGCCCGATCCGAGCCCCTTCTCAGGCAGAGCCCGCCGCAGCCGCTACGGTGGTGCCGGTGACACATTCANNAGGGTGGATCTCGTCACGCCCGACGCCTTGAAGTCCCGGCTGCGCCCCCTGGTGGAGCGCGAGGCGGTAGATGTCGCCTAGCACCCGGGACTGGCGGCTGTATGCCGACGACATCATCGAGCCCTGCGGCAAGATCCGGCGATTCATCGCGGGGATGACCTTCGAGGCGGAGGGCCATAGCTGGGGCTGTCCCTTTCGGTGGACGGTGCCTGAATATCCCTCCATGGGCATCCGACCGGCGCCCCCTCCCCAGTGTGTCGTAAAGCCTCGTCCGGCCGCACCCCTTCAGCGGCGGCGGTGGGCCGCGTAGAGCAGGTAATGCTCGGCCACGAGCTGTTCGTAGACGCGCGCCTCACCGAGCCAGCGACGGCGTGACTGGAAACGGGCGATCTCCAATCCGGAGCGGGA
>PMBY01000071.1 GCA_003153875.1 Myxococcales bacterium
GACTGGGGCGCGATGATCGGCATGGCCTGGGCGGTGCGGTTTCCGGAACGCGTCGCTCGTTTGGTGGTGCTCAACGGCGCGGCCTTTCACGTACCTGCCGACGCGCATGTGCCCGCGGCGCTGCACCTGGTGCGCAACCGCGCGCTGGGAGCGCTCGCCTTGCGCAGCTCGGACTCTTTCATTCGCACGGCTGCGCGCACCTGTTGCACGCGCCGCCCGATGCCAGCCGAGGTGCTCGACGCGTATCTGGTGCCCTATTCGAACTGGGCGGATCGCATCGCGCTGCTGCGTTTTCCGCAGGATGTGCCGTTAGTGCCGTCAGATCCTTCCTACGGCCTGGTGAGCACCATCGAGGCTGGCCTGGCGCAATTTCGGCAGACCCCGGCCCTCATTTGCTGGGGCGATCGCGACGTGGTCTTTCCGCCGCACGTGCTGGACATCTGGCGCGAGCACTGGCCGCACGCCGAGGTCCACCGCTTTCCCGACTGCGGTCATTGGGTGCTGGAAGACGCGCCTGACGAGATCGCGGCGTGCATGCGCGCATTCCTGGCCGACCGAACACGCTGACAAAAGGCGAAGCCAGCGCCGGGGACGACGCAGTCGGGGCGCCTTCACGGCCCCAAGGGGCCACAGTGCTGCCGGCTCCAACATACGAGGTTGCCTGGGTCCGGACACTCTTCAGTCACGGTGCACTGACACTGCTCGAGGGAGACGCAGGTGCCATCCCAACAGCTCCCGACCACCCGCGGAAACTGTCCTGGGCCGCAGGTCGGAGGCAGCATGTTGCACGCAACGTCGCGCTGGTCGCAATTCGCCGAGCCTGGTGGACACGCTCCCGGAGAGCTATAGGGACGTGTGGGGCAGGCCCAGCTGTCCTGGAAGATAACGCCGTCACAACCGCAGTAGTCAACGAGGGTGCCGGCACAGTCTTGCCCATCCACCACGCATGTCCAGGGGTCGCCGCAAGAGGCGCCCACGCACAGTCCCTGGGCGCAGGGTTCGCTCGACGAACAGGCGGTCTGGCCACCCGTGGCCGTGGTCCCACCGGACCCATGCAATCCACCCGCGCCGCCTGTGCCGCCCATACCGCCTTGGCCGCCCGTGCCGCCGGTCCCCGGCACGCAGTCGCCGAGGTTGGCTTGCAGAGGAAGAAGGCAATCACTCGGATAGATGCCCCCGGCAATCGTGTGCGAAGTCCCATTGCAGTAGACAACGACTTCGTCTTGCGCCACTGCGCCCACCAGGGCGCGGCTCACCGGATCGTAGTAACACTCCTTGACCCACGAACCGGCGCTGACCAACAACTCCAAGAAACCGTTGCAGGAGCCGAGATTCCCATGACCGGTATCGCAAGTCGTGGGCCATTGCTCGGCCGAGGCGTAGTCATTCGGGCAGGCAAAAATGTATCCCGCGAGTGCGCTCAGCGTTTGAGTGCAAGGGCCGGCCGTTGCGGCGCCACTCTGGCCACCCGTTGCCGTGCTCCCGCCGAACGCAGGCACCCCGCCGGCGCCACCGGTGACCGGCACCGCGCCCGCGCCAGCCGAGCTGTTCCGTCCAAGACCGGTGGTGCGGCCGCACCCATTGGCCAGAGCCAAGAACAGCGCACATCCCGAGATCAACAAGCCGCGGATCGATATCATGAGCCTCACTCCTTGTGGCAAGGGTCGGTGCGTGGGGCGCTTGAAGGCGATTCTTCTACATCAGACCAATCCTGCCAAGAACTTCTCGTGGTGGATGACACGCAGGCCGTGAGCGGGGAACGACCGCAAGGAAATCCACTTCGCGTTGTTCCTTGTCGCGCACGAAATGCAAGTCGAATTCACCCTGCGCGGTATCTGTCTAACGCTCCCAAATGTCTTGAATCGTAGCTACGCTGGTGTCAAAAATAGGCTCGTGGGGGAATCGATGAGACACACTGTTCTGGCAACGATTATCGCACTCTCCGCCTCCGCGGTTCTCAGCTTCGGATGCGGTTCGGGTGCTCCGCCAAGCGCCAACTCGTTCACGGAAGTCTACACAAAGACCATCCAACCAAGATGCAGCAACGACTTCTGCCACTACAACGGCGTAGACATACGGTTCAGCGCCCTCGACCTGAGTTCGAAGGTGCGCGCGTACTACAGCTTCGTCGGCCTGCCATGCATGGGGCCCAACTGCGGGGCAAGGGGGATGCGAGTGGTCCCAGGACATCCGGAAAGTAGCATCATGTACCAAAAACTCTCATTCCCACCGCCGTGCGGAATCCAAATGCCGGCGGACAGCGCTAGTTACTCGACCAACGGAACCTCGGACTTGACGTTTTTTAGATGCGATGCAGGTGCGCCGCCGAACTGTCGGGATGCGACGCTTCCCGCAGAGGAATCGCAGCGCATCTTTGATTGGATCAAGGAGGGCGCGCAGTACAACTAGACGCACTGGGTGGCACCGACGCGTTCCCCGCCACCCTCTCAGGGGCCGCTGTCCACGTCATCAGCCCCGTCGGCAACCGATGCGTCGACCGATGAAGCATCCAAAGGGCCTCTGCCCGCATCCGCAGCTCTGTCGGCAACCGGTGCGTCGACCGATGAAGCATCCAAAGGGCCTCTGCTCGCGTCCGCACCCGCGTACGCAGGGGAGCCAGAACAGGTGCGCGTGTCCGCACCCGGGCTGAGGCCGGCCCAGCCAGGGCCAGAGTACTTGATATGCTCCAGCCAGTTGTACGGCGGAAAATCGTTGGGACAGCAAACCAACGACTTCGGACACTGCACGCCGGGCCAAAATGGACCCCCGCACACGCACTGGGTAAAGGTGACCCCGGTGCAAAGAGCGTAGGAAATTCCGGTGCAACATGGGCAACTATCGATGGCGACGTAGTACCCAGTTACGCAGGGTGGCTCAGGATCCCAGGGGTTGTTGGGGTCATAATTAGGGATATCCTTCTGGGGATTCCATGGTTTGGCGCCATAGGTGATTGGTTGAAACGAGCCCGGGATCTCGTAGTATGTTTGCCCGCCATCTATCCGGCACGACCCATGAGACGAGCTTGGGGGGCCCTCGTAGCATGCCAGGCCGGAAGTGGTCGCAGTGAGCACCGCAACGCCGACAATGAATGAGGATCGCACGTTCATTTGCACTCGCATAGTTCCGCCTCCCGGAGCACCGGGCCTATAGGAAATAGAGGAAGGTCATTTCGAAGCGATTGTTGTGGACGCTCGTGTCGTCTGCCAGCTTCTGGTCGACACGTTGATAGGAAAGGCCCATGCGAACTGCGGGCGTGACGTCGAAGAAGATGTTCCCGTCCACATACCGCGAAGACTGGAATACGCCCAACGCATTGATCCATGGCCGATTGGGCGAAATGACGTGAAAGAGATTCGCGATGTTGTTGGACTTTCCCTGACTGTAGTTCCCGCTGACAAAGACGCGCCCCGTTGGGGGCAGGTAGTACTGGATGCCGACGACGAATGTCTGCCAGTCGATGGTGTGAATACGCTCGTCCAGATCGAACGCCACCAGTCCGGGGTCGACGTTGGGTGTGTACGGGCGGCCGACCAGGGGTGCGGCCCCGAGCGCGTCCGGCACTGAAACTCCCAAATAGTCGAACGGGGTTCCGGGGGGCAAGAGGTAAACATTGGGCATGGTCGCCCCTGCGGTCATCCCCGTGTATTGGTCGGCATCGCCGCTACCCTTCACAAACTCTCCGGTTAGAGTCAGTGCGTTTCCGCGGTCCGTGCCGTCTTTCGCGGGGATGATGGGAAGGAGCAGGTTGGCCGCGATTGCCCATCCGATGAGCGGTATCCGCGGGGCCGGCAGTGGTGCGTGCGGGTCGACCCTGAACTGGCGTACCATACCGGACACGCCAATGGAGGCTGCCCGCGCATCCGTTCCACCGCTGCCCGGGGTTGTGATCCCCTTCCAATGGTTGATGGCGAGACGCGCCCCCCCTTGGGTGTCCGGCGTCCCCGAATCGCGCTGAACCGGGCGGAACGCCCCGGCCGCGATTTCGACGTTGATTGGATTCGACGCGAAGTTGTGGCTCAGACGAAGCTGCGCCGTTCGATTGAACAATTCATTGGGCAGTCCGAGAAAACCGCACGTGGCTCCGAAGAAGTAGTTCTGCCACCCCAGGAGATAGTACGTCTGGCCCGCCAAGACGTCGACGAAATCATCCTCGATCTTCAAGTATGCGTGCCGAACACGGAATGCGGCGTTGTTGAAATACGCGGCTTCGGTCGTGGCACCTGTGCCCGATGCCAGCCCGGGCGATCCCCCACCGCCATTGATGCTTGGCTGATTGCCAAACAAGTCGAACTCGAGCACGCTTGATGGCCGAATGCCGTGGAATTCCGGCGCTTCTGCTTTGAATCCGAGCCGGCTGTTTCGAATGGTGGCTTGCAGGCGCGGGTTGCGACCGGCCTGCGTCGTGGGGTGGGCAATAACGTTACTGTTCAATCCGTCGTTGAAACTCCGCGTGGAGTCTCGCATCACGTCGGCTTCGGCGAAGCCGTAGATCGTCAGCTTCCAATCGGACCCAGCGCCGGCCGTCAGGACAAACGGAGGCCGAATCAACCATGGATGTACGGGAGTGGTCGGCGCGACGGTTTGTCTGGTCGGCAGGACGACGGGCGGGGTCAGCGCCTGGGGCGGCTGCGCGGCAGACTCAGTTGGCAGAGTCGGCTCTTGCGACCGTTGCTCAGGGGACTCAGCTGGCTGCTTGTTGGATTGCGCATGAGCGGCCGACACGACGAGCAAGCCGAAACCGGCGATCAGGATGGCCAACGAAGTTCGAGACATGATCAGACTGTCCTTTCGAGGGANNCGCCCGGCGTCAATTCTTCTGGGAACCCCCAAAGGACGATTGAGGCGGGCGCGTGAGGCCTTGGGATCTTCATCCCGCTGGAACGTTGACGCGAGTCGAGTGGGGCCAACTTCCCCGGCCTACTGGACGCGGACGAGCGCTGCGCTCGCGGCAGGGACGTACACTGTAACGTTGTTTCCGGCGACCGTCTGAATGTAGGGTGGATCGCGAGGCCACACGCCCGCCACCGAAACCTGGGCGCCCGCAAGGGTCACGTTCCCTGCCGCTGCCGTCAGGTTGCCAGCAGGCGTCCCCTGCAAGTAGATCGCGCTCGCGCTACTCACCGCGGCCCCGAGATTCACCGTGGCGTTGACGCCGCTCGATGCGTTCCTGTTGTTGAGC
>PMBY01000416.1 GCA_003153875.1 Myxococcales bacterium
AGAAGACGTGCCTATCCTGGCGTGGCGCTGCGGCGGCTGGTTTGGATTCGTTCACGACCCGGCCTCGATGAGAGGTTGCGCGCGGCTCACGCGGATATTGTACGCGGTCGGCGGCCCGAATGTCGCCGCTGGAGCATAAAGCCTTCGATGGATGTTCTTCTGTGTCGAGGAACCCTCCCGCGGCGGGCCGCCAAGCCCGCCGGCAGAGCATCCTGAGGGCCCCGTCGCGACCATAGGACGCAGTCTACCCCATCACGCCCTCGCCCGGATCACCGCAGACGTGCAGGCCGGTCACCATGCGGTCGCAGGCTTGGCGAGCGCGAGCAGGCCGTAGCCAGTGCCCTCGACGACCGACTTGCCGAAAGTTGTGAGATCGGCGCTGGAGTTGTAGTCGCCGTTGAGCGAGAGCGCGAACCAATCGTCGCCCGCGCTGGGATTGTCGTCCCAGGCCCAGGCCAACCAGCCGAGGTTGCGTGCTTCGGCGGCCTGGATGATGGCCTGGGGTGTGATGTTGGTCGGCGAGGGCCCGATGTTTCGCCCAGGACCGAACTCACCGATGATCACCGGCAGGCCCGTCGCCACCAGGGCGTCGAACCCGGCGATGAGGCCCTGCTGCCAGCTCTGTTTCCCGGCGTCTAGGCCCCAGTTGCCGTAGATGTGTTGGTCGAAGATGACGTTCTTCTGTGGGTCCGCGTCGAACACGGCCTGCGCGTGCTTCGCCAGGTCGGCGTTGTCCTGTCCACAGCCTCCCGAGTCGACGGAGATGGTGCAGGTGTACCCGGCGGTACGCAGGCGCTGGATGGCGGTGACATATGAGTCGCGCCAAACGGTGCTGTCGGCGGGGCCCCACTCGTTGGCGATGTTGAGGATCATGTACTTGTCCAGCGCCTTGTAGGTGGACACCTGCGCGACCCAGCGGTCGACGATGGTGGTGAGGGTCGCCGTACTCTCGTCACAGGTTCCCTCCCAGTTGCCTGGCATCGGAACGATGTGATTGTTGATCATGTCCTGCTGCATGGTCTGGATGTTGCGGGCCGCGGTGCTGCCCCATTCCCCGTTGAAGAAGAGCACCGTGCGCTCCGTGTTGGCGTGCGTCTTCGGAATTCCGGGCGCATCCATGTCGTAGTGATTCCGGTTGACGCCCCGGATCCTGAACTCCACTCCGTTGGCGTCGTAGAGCTTTCCGTTCAGCACGAAGAATCCCGTTCCCGTGTTGTAACTGGGACGGGTCGCGCTGCCCGTGGTCCCACCCGAGCCCTGCGCCCCGCCGCTGCCGGTCGTCGCACCGCCCGTGCCAGTACGCCCGCCTGTGCCCGTCGCACCGCCCGTGCCAGAGCGCCCGCCCGTGCCCTGTCCCCCGGAGCCTTGCGTTCCGCCGCTGGCCACTGTTGCACCGCCTGAACCCGTGCGTCCACCACTGCCCGCTGTGGTGCCACCTGAAGCCGTCGCACCGCCCGTGCCTTTTGTACCGCCTGTGCCCGTCGCGCCGCCCGTGCCCTGTCCCCCGGAACCTTGGGTTCCACCGCTGGCCGACGTTGCACCACCTGAGGCTGTGCGTCCGCCACTGCCAGTCGTGGCGCCGGCCGAAGCCGTCGCACCGCTACTACCCGAGGGAACACCAGCTGTTGCCGTCGCTCCGCCACTGCCAGTCGTGGCGCCGGCCGGAGCGGTCGCACCGCCACTGCCTGTGGTCGCGCCACCTGAAGCCGTCGCACCGCCGTTGCCAGGTGAACCGCCGCTGCCTGTGGTGCCGCCCGCGTCCTGGACGCCGCCGGTGCCAGATGCGCCACCCGTGTCTGGCTTACCTCCCGCCCCATTCGTGCCACCCGACCCTGCGGTGGTGCCTCCCAATCCCAAAACACCACCGCCCCCGCCAGAACTGCAACCCAGGACCAGACACAAACCAATCAGCGTGGCCGAACGGGACATCTTTGCTGCGATCATTCTGTCTCCTCGTCTGCCGGTGTCCGTTGAGTAAGAACTGCGTCTACGGGTGAGCGGCCAGCCAATTGAGCACGCCTTGGTACTTTGGCGCCTTGGCATTGCTATCGCCGGTCGCCATCTTCAACCCCCAGCAATTGCCGACATGCGTGTACTGCATGAACGGGCCCAACAGTCCCGCCGCCATCATGGAGTTCAAATACGTGACATATAAGCTGGTCATCGCCGGATCGGTGGCGACTGCGGTGCAACTGGTCGCCGCGTACGAGTCCTGCCCTCCTTCGTAGCTAATCAGGGGAATGCCCGTGCCCTTCAAACACGCGACGTGATTCTGCACCAGCGTCGCTTCATCNNGCGTAGGCGTTGATGGTTTCGCCTTGTGGGTTGACTGTCTTGTCGGCGAGCGACTGCAGATGCCATGCGCAGACGGGCGCGGGATTGGTCGCATCGCCGGTGTAGCCGGCCTGGCCCGAGATGACTTTGACCAGGCGTGGGCTGTTTTTGCCGAACACAGCCTCGAAACCCTGGAAGATCTGCACTGAGCGGTACACATACCAGGCCCACCCTTTGTACCACTGATTCATGCCGGGCATGTTCGCCGCCACGCCTTGGTTGTCGGCGTAGGTCGCTTGCGGGAACCCGCCGTTCCACACTTCGTTCGAGTACTCGATGTAAATGCGCAGACTTGGATCCAATTTCTGCTGAATCAATTGCGCGAGCTTGGTTACGTGGTCGTCGTCGGCAAGCGTGGGAACGTTGATCCAATAGTCGACGCGAGCGCGGTTGCACAAATCAATCTGCCATTCATAGGCGACGCCGCGATCTCCAGGCGCCACGTTGGGCTGCGCGCGCGCTGCCCAACTGCCAGCGACTTGGTCGTTGGTTCTGTTCCAGTCCATGAACCGCAGAACGTGTGCATAGGGCGCAAGGTCGGTCAGCAGCGTGGGGTTCCATGGGTTGGTTGTCGTTGCCCAGTTGACGTTGCTGGCGAAGAAGTCGCTCGCTGGCTCCCATCCCTCGTTCCAAAGGTTCGCACCCATGAAGAACTTGCTGCCCGGAGCGGGGTTGACAAAACCGCCCGTGGCGGTCGAGCCGCCCGTGCTTGACGAGCCGCCGGTGCCGAGCGTGCCGCCCGAGGAAGTCGAGCCGCCGGTGCCCTGGACACCTCCGGAGCCGGTACGCCCGCCCGTGACTTGTCCCCCGGACCCTTGCGATCCCCCGCTGGCCGACGTGGTGCCACCTGAGCCTGTGCGTCCGCCACTGCCCGTCGTCGCGCCACCTGTCGCCGTCGCTCCGCCACTGCCAGTCGTCGCGCCACCTGTCGCCGTCGCTCCGCCACTGCCAGTCGTGCCACCGCTGGTTATGCCACCGCTGCTGGTGGTGCCGCCCGAACCCTGGACGCCTCCAGCGTCCGATGAGCCGCCAGCGCCCGGTTTGCCGCCAGAGCCTGCGGTGGTGCCGCCTGATCCGGAAACACCGCCACCTCCGGGGGAACTGCAACC
>PMBY01000461.1 GCA_003153875.1 Myxococcales bacterium
TCGCGCTCGGCGGCGATGCGCTCGACCAGCTCGCGCACGTCAGCCACGATGGGCAGGAATTCCTTGCGTCCCGATTTTCCCAGGATGAATCGGCGCAGCTCCTTGCGAAAGCCACGCCACGACAAGCGCGCGGCGAGCAGCGTGACCAGCCCGGCGCAGAGAGCAAGTGCAGCGAACACGATGAGCAGAAGCTGGCGCAGGCGCGCACCTTGGCGCTCGATGAAGGAAACGTCGTGTACCAGCAGCAACAAGCCCAGGGGCGCGCCCTCGCGCACGACTGGCACAACGCTGAGGTACACGCTGCCGCCGGGCAAGGACCAGTTGCTTCCCCAGACCAGGCCGGGCGTCGCGGGATTGCCCTCGCGCTCGGCGGCCATGCGCTGCCTGACCTGGGCACAGGCAAGTTCACGGGGAAAGGCGGGCGTGCGGGCCAGCAGTTGGTTGTTCTGGTCGCAGGCCCCGGCCGCCGTGATGCGCTCGTCGCGGGCCAGATCGGTGAGCATGGCTTCGAAGGGCTCGCGCGCTCCGGCGGTCCAGCGTGCCAGCAACGCGGGCTGGGTCTTCTGGGCCAGCCCAGCCATGTGCTGGGCGATGTCCGCCTCGGACCAACGACGCGTGCTTCTCTGCACCGCGCTCGAGGCCAAGTAGGCCAGCAGCGCCACACCGACCAGAAAGACGACGAGGAAGCGAGCCGTTCTGCGCATGTTCCTCCCAGGGTTTCAGGGTCCGTGCCTAGGCTAGTCTCGGCCTCGCGTCCCGGCGCGCTACCGCCACACGCATGGATCAGCCTAGCCGGAGGCCGACTTGGCTTCAACAGTGGTGATTGGACACCTATAATGTTCGATGCGTGCTCTTCCTGCGACTGTCCGCCCTGGTTGCAGCCACATTGTTTGCGGCTGAGGTCCTGGCTGTGGCGAGCCGAACGCCCTGGCCTGCACGACGACGTCACAGCGAGGACGGGCTGCGGCCCGGCGTACACGAATTGAAGGATATCCGTCGCTGGCCGGCCGAGCCCGCCTCCCCAGCCGGACCACCTGATGCGGCTCGCTTCCGGGCGGCGCTGGCTGGATTGTGCGAGGGCATGGCCACGGCGCGCGCCATCGGCCACATTGCCGACGATGTGCGCGCAGCCGCTGCCGAGGCGGGCGTGGACCCGTTTCTCCTCGGCGCGCTGGTGTACCGCGCCAGTCGCTGCAATCCCCTATTGCAGACTTCGTTCGGCGTCGGGCTGCTGCAGCTCCAGCCGCCCATGTACGTGGCCAATGTGCGCGGCTCGACACTGGTGTATCGCGTGCAGCAGGGCGAGGCGTGGACCGAGAAGACGCGACCGCTGCCGCGGGGCGGGCTTGATCCTTTGCTTCTCAAAGAGCCGCGCCATCACCTGCGCGTCGGGGCGGCGCTCTTGGGCATGTGGCAGGACCAACACCCGGCCATCGATCGGGCCTTTGCTGGTTCGGTGCCTCACCGGAGCGCCGTGGCCCACCTGGGATGGGGCGATGTGGTGCGCGGCACGGGCGGCGAGGATCGCGCCCTGGTCGCCCGGCGACGGTTCATCGAGCGCTACCTGGGCACGCAGCCGGTGCCCCACGCGACGCCACTGGGATTTGCCGTGGTCTCCCCGCTGGAAGGCACGCCGCGGGTGGCGCCCAGTGGCCCGGGCGAGGATCGCGACGAGGGCGCGCGTGCCCACCGCGGCCTGGACATAGACGCCACCACGGGCGAGCCGGTGGGCAGCCTGGCCGACGGGGTGGTGTGGTTCGCGGGTTTCGATTTGCCCGGCCGGGTGCGGCCGCAGCCTGTGCCGCCTGAGGAGCTGGCGCACACGCGGCGCCCGCCGCTGGGCCCGGGTGGCCTGTTCGTGTGCGTCCGCCATACCGAAGGGATCTTTTCCTGCTACATGCACTTGTCGTCGTACCGGGTGCACATCAACGACCGAGTGAAGGCAGGCGACTGTCTGGGCGCTGTCGGCCGTTCGGGCGTCAAGTCCTCGGGCAGTCACCTTCACCTGGAGATTCACGTCAAGGACGAGGCCATCGATCCTGCCCCCATTCTGGGGCCTGAGCTGGTGATTCCGCCACAAGACACCGTGGCCCACGATCTGGCCATGCAAGCGAAGAAGCTGCGTCTCAAGCACGAGCGGCGCGCCCGCTGGCGCGCGCACCTGGCCGCGCGCAAAGAGCTGGCAGCACGACGGCAGTAGCCCGCCCGGCCGCCTTTGCGGCATAATCGTCGGCATGAGCGAAACAGGAGCGAGCCTAGGCGGTCAACCGCGACGCAAATTCGAAGGCGCGGGGGGAACACCCGGTGGAATCGGCGAATTCTTCATCGGCGTCGGCCTGGCCGCGGTTGGTTTCTATCTGCTGTTCAACCACGTGTACGTGCAGCCCACCTTCGGCCACCCCAGCGGCTTCGGCGTGTTTGGCAGCAGTTTCGGGTTGAGCCTGGTGCCGCTGCTTCTGGGAATCGGCGTGCTCTTCGTCAACGGCAAATCCATCTTGGGCTGGGGCCTGACCGTGGGTGGCCTGCTGTTCATTGCGGCGGGCATCCTGATGAACCTGCACATCTACTTTCGCACCACGACACTGTTTGACGTTCTCGTGATGTTTGGCCTGATCGCCGCTGGCATGGGCCTCATCGTCAAGAGCCTACGTCCGCACAAGCCGTAGGGGCGCCCTTCGGTCTACCGGTGCAACGTTCTGTGCGTAGGGGCGACCTGCGGTCGCTCAGCCGTCTTGGCGAGACCCTTCACGAAGAATCGCGGGCAGTGTGACGCGAGTCACCCGTCTTGCCCGAGCTTGTTTGGCCTGTGCTCGGCAGCGTGTTATCCAAGGATTGGACACAACTGGCAGCACCTTTGCCACAGGAGCAGCTATGAAACGGTCCGATTTGATCCCGTGGTTTCTGTTCGCGTTGGTCATCCCGGCCGCAGTCAGCGGTCAATCCGAGCTTTCCGTCGCCGCCGAGGCCGAAACCCCCTCGACCGCCCCCCTCACCGGTCCCTTGACCGTCCAAGTGCAGGACAGTGGGCGTGTCGTGGTGTTCGACAACCATCGACTCACCGCCTTCTGGATGCCCGAGCTATTCCTCAAGGGCTGGCAGATCGTCTTCTTCAAAGCGCCGGGCCGCAATCAGCAGTGCGACGCCGTTGCGACGCTGCCGGATGGGTCCGAAGTCATGCTCAATATTTCCATCAAGGTCGGCCCCTCCAAGTTGACGTTTCACGCGACCATGACCCCCTCGAAGGACACCCATGTCATCAGCGTTCGCGAGCTCATCCTCTTGCCGTATGAGGACTGGGTTGGCGACGCCTACGTGGCGGGAGACGTCACCTCTACCCTTCCCAAAGACGTCGTCCATGGGAACGGCAATCTGGTCGAATTCGACCACCCCATTCTCCTCGGGCCGTCCCATCGCGGAGGCCTGACCGTCCGCTTGGAGGCTCCCAAGCTCCACGGCGTGTTGCAGGATGTTCGCCAATGGTGGCCCAACCTTAGCGTCTACTACACCCACGGCGAACCGGAAGAGAACGAATGGCTTTGGAAGGCCGGGGACACGAAGACGTTCGATTGCACGATGACCTTCAACCGAGAGGTCGCGACACAGCCCGTGGCGACCGTGCAGGACATCGACGTCCTGAAGGCTCGGATCGACGCGCTCGTCAAACCGATCATCGAGGGCGGTTGGGTTCCTGGGATGGCGGTCGGTCTGCGCATCCGGGGCAAGAACTACGTCTGGGGCTACGGCAAGACCTCTCTGCCCGATGGCCGGACGCCCGACGGCGACACCGAATACGAGATCGG
>PMBY01000072.1 GCA_003153875.1 Myxococcales bacterium
GCATGATGAACACACCCAGGCCCGATTCGGGCAGTGCATCCAGGTCGGGAGGGCGAGCCCCAGCCGGATCGAAACTTGCACCCGTGTCCGCAAGCACAACCCGAATCCAGTCCGAGCCCTGTTCGATTTCCATTCGGATCGTGCCCGGCTCACGCCCGGCATACCCGTGCAAGGCAATGTTGTTGTATGCTTCGCCCACTGCAGAGACAAGATGAGCAGCGAACAAAGAAGCACGCGAGCTGTGCGCCCGGGCGCCCGGCGCAATCAGCTTGCACGTGGCGGACAACGTGCGCAGCATGATGTCCCGGTACTGGATCACGCCAGGCACTTCCAGCCGGACGATGATGCATCCCTTCATGCGCGTGAAACTAATGATACCGGACAAGATGCTGCGCCGCTTTCCTAGAATGGTCGGACGGTCGTGAGAACCTCGGTTCGAATTGCCAAGCGAGCATTGGACATTGTTGCCTCCAGTGTTGGCCTGGCTCTTACCATCCCATTATACCCGATAATCGCCGGAGTCATCTATACGGAGTCCCCGGGGCCGGTGCTGTTCCGACAGCGCCGCGCCGGGCGCCTGCTGGGTCCCGACCTGGGTTCTCGCAATCGTTTTCGCTTCGAAGAATTCGACATGATCAAGTTTCGCACCATGTGCCTGGACGCGGAAGCCGCCACCGGCGCAGTGATCGCGGAAGAAAATGACAAGCGCGTGACCCGGGTCGGACGTTTCCTCCGTCGTACGCGCCTGGACGAAATCCCGCAGTTGTGGAACATCCTGCGCGGAGAAATGAGCCTGGTGGGGCCGCGGCCGGAGCGACCGCAAATCATTGTCGATCTGGCGCTGGCCATACCGTTCTTCGAAGAGCGCATGCGCGGCGTGAAGCCCGGACTGACCGGCCTGGCTCAGGTGTCGCTGGGCTACACGGGTAGTCCGCTCCCGGGCAGCGACATCGAATCCTTCACCAGCGCGCTGACCAATCCTTTCAAAGTGGACGGTGCCGAGGGCGCGGTGGCGGATGATATGCGCATCAAGGCCATGTTCGATTTTGCCTACGGCGCGGCCGTCGAGAATTTCTTCTCCTACCTGCGGACAGAGATCTCGATCCTCCTGCGCACTCCGCTGGCCGTGTTCAGGAGAACCGGGCGTTGAGCGGCCTTGAGTTCGTCGCCGCCGGTGCCCTGATTCTTCTGGCCTACACCTACTTCGGCTATCCCCTGCTGCTGGGTCTGCTGGCGCGCCTGTTCCCTTGGCGTCCGCGCCCCGACCCGACCTGGGAGCCCACGGTCAGCCTGTGCGTGGCTGCCTACAACGCTGAGGCGTGCCTTGAAGCGAAGTTGCAGAGCTTGGTGGGCCAGAACTACCCGGCCGACAAGCTGGAGATTCTCGTCTACTCCGACGGCAGCACCGACGGAACGGAGTCGATGGTGGCCGCGTGGGCACGGCGAGATCCGCGGGTCCACCTCATTCGCGGCGAAACCCGCCAGGGTAAGCCGACCGCGCTCAACCGCATGTGTGAGCAGGCCACCGGCGAGGTTCTGGTGATCACCGACGTACGTCAACTCGTGGATTCGGGCGCGCTACGCGCCTTGCTGTCGCTGCTGGCTGCCCCGGAAGTTGGGTGCGTGACTGGCAACCTGGTGCTCGACGGCGCCGAGGGCAGCGGCGTGTACTGGCGCTACGAGAACTGGATCCGCAAGCAGGAATCCCGATTCAGGAGCGTCGTGGGAATCACCGGGCCTCTGTCCGCGCTGCGCCGGCGCGACCTGGGACCGCTGCCTGTGGATTTGGTGCTGGACGATGTGTGGATTCCCATGCAGCTGCGCCTGCGCGGCGCACGTGTGCTGCTGGCCGAGGACGCCATCGCCCGCGACCAGACATTTTCCGACGAGCGCGAATTCGGTCGCAAGGCGAGAACCCTGGCTGGCAACTACCAGCTCTTTTCGCGCATGCCCAGCCTACTGCTGCCGTTCGTGAACCCCTCGTGGTTCGAAACGGTTTCGCACAAGATCACCCGCCTGCTGTGTCCCTGGGCCATGCTGGCACTGCTGCTGGCATGCGCCGCCGGTGCGCTCGGATCGACGTACCAGGGACTGCAAAGCGCCCTGTTTCGCGGGCTGCTGCTGGTGCAGATTGTGTTCTACTGCCTGGCGGCGCTGGGGGCCCGCGCCGGTCGGATTGGAGTCTTGGCGCGAACCTTCGTAGTGCTCAACGCCGCAGCGCTGGTGGGCCTATGGCGCTTCGTTGCTGGCCGACAGAAGATCACGTGGTAGGAGTGTCATGAACACAAGGCAGTGCTGGATAGCGGGTATGATGATCGGTTGTCTTGCGTCTATGGGTTGTGGCAGCTGCGCCACCCGCCACCGCGAAGGAAATGCAAGACAGGCTGGTCCCGCCGAAACCGTCGGTAGCGCGAAAGGCTCGGGCGAACACGGCGGAGCGGGCGGGCGCAGTAGCAACGCGCCGGGGATTGTCGGGAGTGGACTCGATCCCGGGATACCTACCCTCCCCGCTGTGAGACGCGGCGGGGCCTATATGGGCTTTGCCGAGAAGTTCAACCGGTACTACACGGACCGCACCTGGAAGCCTAGAACCACCGTCTACGTGAGTCCGAAAGGTAGCGAGAACGGCAGCTCAAGGACCAACGCCACCAATGTTGGCCGCGCCGTGAGCAACGCTGTTCCTGGCAGCATGATCGTCTTCACCCCGGGCACATACTCCGGTTGCTACGAGCTCGATGATGGGCACGGTGGCAACTACGACAATCCGGTTGTCTTGTACGGCGAGCGCAACCCCGACGGCTCGCTCGGCGTCGTCCTCAATTGCTGTTCCAGCGGACGAAAGACGTGTTTCAATCTCGAAGCGGACGACTACGTTGCGATCGACGGTCTCGAGCTGGTCGGGGGTGACTACGGTGTTCGTTCTGTCGGCGCGGGTTACTCAGCGAACAAACACCAGAAGGGCGTTGCGATCCTAAACAGCACCGGACATGGGCAGCACAAGGATCCCTTCTTCACCGGACAATCGGATTGGTTCGTGATCGAGCATTGTACTGCCTACGACACAGGGACTGCTGACGGGCACGGAATCTACCTGAGCAACGGCAGCGATTGGAATATCGCTCGGTACAATGAGACCTACGCCACGGTATCATCGGACTTCCAGATCAACGCCGATCCTCTGTCGACCTGTCGCGATGAGGGGGTAGCTTTCGACGATCCCGAATGCGATGCCATAGCCGGAAGCAGCTCGACGGGTGGGAGAGGGGCTTCCGATTTCATGCTGATCGAGGGCAATTTCTTCCACCACAGCAAAGCTCAAGGCCCCAACCTCACCTCGGTCAGAAACAGCGTCATTCGAAACAACATCTTCGCATTCCCCGCACGCCACGGCGTCAGCTTCTGGCAAGAGACCAACAATCCGAAGCTCGGGTCATCGAACAACTTGGTTGCCCACAACTTGTTCATCACTTCGGTCAATAACAGGCCAGTCATCGAAATCATCAAGAGTTCGACCAACAATCAGGTCAAGAACAACGTCCTGGTTGCTGTCACGATCAACGGAAGTACCGTGAGCGCAAACCCAGACGGCCAGCTGCTGGAGACCGATGGCAGTACGGTGAACGCCAACACGTTCGAACACAACGACTGGATGTCGGGCCATTGCATATCACGCGACGCGGCGTCGCCCTATGCTCCCAATGCGACCGAACATCGACAGGCGAGCTTCGAACCCTCGTGGTTTGCCGCCTTTCCGACGTCCCTGGGCCACGATCCATCCGCCTTCGCGCCGACCACTACGGCGCCGTGGTTGAATCTGGGCGCCCTGCTGAGCGTGGTGCCAACCGATCGGGACGGCGCTGTGCGACACGCGCCGGTCGACCTGGGCCCCTTCGAGCGCTGATCAGAGGTCGCCCCACGGCACAGGGTATTGATGGAGCCCAGGTCAATCACGACCCGGGGAGCCTCAAGCCATGCGCCGATCAAAACCGCAGAGCCTGTCCAACGTAGCCGGTGCCAATCGTCTCGTGCAGCTCGCTGCCGCGTTCGCGGCCTTCCGTCGCGTGCATGGGCCGGGGCGACGGATACCGTTGGGGCTGCGCAGTCAGGTCCTCGCCGCGTTGGACGCCGGTGTATCGGCGAGCGCCGTCGCAAGAGCCTGCGGTGTCTCGTGGAGCCAGACCAGATACTGGAGGTCGGCGGCCCACGCTGGCGGCCCGGTCATGGCGGCGCCGCATGTGCTGTCGGTGGTCGACCGTCAAGTGGCGCCTGCGTCCCGCCGTCGCCGGACGGAGGCCTCGATTTGCGCGTCGGATCCTGGCGCATCAGCGTCCACCGCGTGACCGACTGAGCGCACCTGCATGGGCGAGGCAGGGCCGTGCTGAGTGTGTCCGTCCGCCAGTCCGCCCCCCGGGTGAGTTGCGCAACGTGGACACATTCAAAGATAAGCAGGATCTCGACGAGATGCTAGCCAGGGAAGACGCGTCCTGGCAGGTGTGGAAGAAGAGCTGAGCGGCCTTGGCGAGGACTTTGTGGTATCCGTCCGGAGGTGCGCGTAAGGGTCCAGTCCGGGATTCGGCGCGGTTCTGGCATGGCTCCAGCTGAGGTCCCGGCCGTGCTCGGCCCCACCTCGCCTACCCCGGCGGAGCCGGCGGGGCTCAGGTCCGCTGGCCGAGCACGACCTGGCGGAAGACGTTGGCAGCCAGGGCCTGCTGGACATCAGACTGCGCCATGGTTTGGGTCCAGTTGACCGGCGCCAGGTCCAGCACGCGGTGTTTCGGCCAGCGCGGCAGCAGGCACAGTAGGTCGCGCATGTACCCCAGGGGCTCGATCCGGTGCATGCGGCAACTCGCCAGCAGGGACACGAAGATCGTGTTGATCTCGGCGCCGTTCTCACTGCCGCAGAAGAGCCAATTGCGTCTTCCGACCACTTGCCGGCGCAGGTTCAACTCCGAAATGTTGTTGCGCATGGGCAGGCTGCCGTCATCGAGAAACTGCATCAGCGCCACCTTCTGGTTGATAGCGTAGCGGATGGCATCGGCCACTGGTGACTCGTCCAGAGCACGTCCCTGCTCCGCCTCGCACCAGGTAAAGAAGGCTTCCACAATTGGCTTCGATTTCTCCTGGCGCACCTCGCGCTTCTTTTTGCGGGGCGAACTGGCAATTGTCCGCTTGATGCGGAAGAGCGAGCCGATGTACACCAGGGCGATATTGGCGCGCTCGGGGTCCGAGGCGAGCGCCTTCCACCAATACCGTCTGGCATGAGCCCAACAGCCGACCTCAACGACGTTGCCAGTCTTGTACAGGTGGTCGTA
>PMBY01000095.1 GCA_003153875.1 Myxococcales bacterium
CCAGAGTCTCCTGTCCAGCCCTCCGTAGCTGGCGTGAGATTCATGATGGTGAGATTCACAATCGTGACTCATGGGGAGCTTCCTGCGGCAACCCGCTCACGGGCGGCTGGCGGGCCGCGGACGAGCATCAGGCCGGCTGCCATGACCCGGTTTCGCCACGGGAACGGACTTCTCGGTCTGGGACGAGTCGACCGCCCGCAGATGCGTCGCTCGCTCGTGTTCCTCTTCGAGCATGTCCACTAGCGTTTCGAGATCCAGCTGGCCCTGAATGCGGCGCCCGTTCACGAAGGCCGCGGGGGCGGTCGTCACGCCGTTTGCGACAGCTTCTTCGCGGGACGCTGTCAGCCACGCGGCGGTGCCGGGCTGTTCGCACGTGTGATCGAAGATGCAGCGATCGAGGCCGTGGCTGCCGACCCAGTCCCGTAGCGTGGCCTTCTGCAGTTGCTCGCGCCCCATGCAGAGATGAAGCAAGTAGGGCCAGAACTTTCCTTGGTAGGCGGCGGCGTAAAGCCCACGACCGCATTCGAAGGCTTCGTCATTGCCAGCCAGGAAGAACGGACGGTAGTAGAGAACGACCTTGTCCTTGAGTCGGCCAGTCGTGACTTCGCGGTAGATGTCGGGGATCAGCTTGGCGCAGGCCTCGCTGCGCGGGCAGGCGTAGATGACCAGCGCCACAGCCGCATCCGCGTTCCCCGCCCGGAAGCGGTCGTCGNNCTTCGATCTGGGTCCTGGTCAGGCCGGCCGCGGCCATCCGCGTGATAGCCCGTTCCAACCGGGTCACGAGCGGACAAACGGGGCTCTTCTTGAGACACGCGGCCAAGGTGTCCGAACAGCATTCGTAGGGATGGCGCGCGGCGAGGAGGTCATCGACGAGCTGGTGTTGCGTTGCGGACAGACTGATGAGACGGTCCGTCGGCGCGGCCCGGCTCGATGGCGGCACTGCCCGCGCAACCGGAAGAGCGAGCACGAATACCCCGATGGAACCGAGGACACCTGCAAGCCTGGTGCACATAGGCGCACTATGCTCCGCCAGGACCAGCGATGCCAGGCTCAGTCAGCCCATCGCGCCGGCAGTCCCCTTTGAAGTCCGTCGTGACGCTCGCACCGGAGTGTCGTGCTGGCATCTCCCCATCTGCATGGCCTGCGAGAAAGGTTCGTCACGCAGGGGCAAGCAGCAATGCCGTACCCCTTGACTGTTGTGAACATATGTCAATAATAACCTGATGGACCGTGGCCGGAAGAACGTCCCTATCAGCCTCCAGGTGATTGGCCGCATTCGATCGCCATTCGCCGAGGCCACGGGTACGCCCATTCAGTCCGTCTATGCCCAGGGTGTGAAGGGGCAGGTCATCGTGGATGACTTGTTCGCTGCCGCGTTGGATGACATCGAAGGTTTCGATCGGGTCTGGCTGATCTACTGGATGGATCGCGTGACCGCTTTCAAACCCCGGGTGGTGCCATACCGTGACACGCGCGAGCGCGGACTGTTCGCGACTCGTTCACCGTGCCGGCCGAATCCGATCGGCATGTCCGTGGTCCGGCTAGCACGGCGTGAAGGATGCCTCCTCCACGTTCTCGACATAGACATCCTCGACGACACTCCCCTGCTCGACATCAAGCCCTACGTTCCCGAATTCGATGCGCACCCGTCGTCGAAGGCTGGCTGGTTCGATGCCTGTGGGGTGGATCGCAAGGTTGCCGATGGACGATTTCATGATGTCAAGGATCGCTGATGGGCCGGGTGCCCCAGACCATTGCCGTTGTTGAACCGACCGGCGCACAAACGACCATACCGTGCATCGCCCATGCGCTGTGCGATGGCTGTGGGATCTGTATCGTTCAGTGTCCCACCCGAGCGCTCATAGAGCCGGGGAATACCGGGTGTGCCAAGTGCGTGAAGTATTGCACCACAATGGAAGTGCCGTGCTTGCCGGCGCGGGTAGTGGTGATAGACGCTCTGTGCGATGGCTGCGGGGTCTGCGCTTCAGCGTGCCCGCACCATGCGATTTCAATGATCGCGCGGGACAGATGCGAAGCCGTAGCTGGGCGGGCAGGACGCCATGAGTGATGTCGTGGGTGCGCCCAGGATCACCATCCTGGTCGACAACAAGGCGAACGACGGTCTCCTGGCGGAGCACGGCTTTTCTGTCTGGGTCGAGGTCGCGGGTCGGCGACTGCTGTTCGATACGGGTCAAGGACCGGCGCTCGCCGGCAACGCGGGCAAACTCGGCGTCGCCCTTCACGCGGCGGACACCTTGGTGCTGAGCCACGGGCACTATGACCACACGGGTGGAGTGCCCCTGGTCATTGAGAGCGCACCCGCCGCTCATGTCTACTGCCATCCAGCCGTGACGACCCCGCGCTACGCCATCCGCAATGGAGCAGCCAGGCCGATTGGCATGCCGGAATCAGCAAGAGCGGCACTCGAACGGGTTCCGGCCGAAAGGCTGCACTGGACGACGAAGCCGATAGAGATCGCACCGGGCATCGGTCTCACCGGCCCCATCCCACGCCTAAGGGACTATGAAGACGTAGGCGGCCCCTTCTTTGTCGACGGCGAGGGAAAACATAGCGATCCGATTGATGACGACCTCGCGTTGTGGATACGCACGGATAGGGGGCTGGTGGTGGTGGTTGGGTGCAGTCACGCCGGCGTGATCAACACCCTGAAATACGCCCAGCGGCTGAGCGGAGGTTCCCGAATTCATGCCGTGCTGGGCGGGTTCCACCTGGGCGAAGCAAGCGAGACGCGTGTCGCGCGCACCATGGGCGCGCTGACGGCGCTCGGCCCCGACCCTATTGTCCCATGCCATTGCACGGGAGAACTCGCGGTCGAGAAGCTCAGGCAGACATTCGGTGAGCGTGTCCAGGTTGGCTCGGCAGGGGCGATCTACACGTTCTATGGCGATGACAGATGACGATGCCAATCCGGAGCGGCTCACTCATGATGGTAGCTCCTGTGTTTGGGCTGCCTTTCTATTCGCAACCTGTTACCCCTGAGCGTCGGCAGAATAGCGCCGATTGACGAATTTCGCCTCGGCCCGCGCCAGTGTGATGCCTGCCTGCCGCAGCTCTGCGGTCATCTGGTACATTGGCCAGCTCGATTTCTGCAGCTCCGCAACCACTTCGGCCTGTTGATCGACCCGCGTGGGCCGCAGGTAGTGAACGACGAGTTCGGCTGTCACGGCCACCTCGCCCAGCGAAAACAGGCAGTTGGTCATGGCCGCGTCGAACAGGGCGGAGATCACACCGCCGTGCAGAGTCTCGGGATAGCTCTGAAAAACTCGGCTGCAAGGGAAGGTCGCGAGAACCATCCCGGGCCGGATCACGCGGAAGTCGAGCCTGAACCCAATGGGGTTGTCCTTGCCACAGAGCAAGCAGCGCGAGTGCTCGGCGATCTTCATCGCATCCAGCTTCTGCTGTGCCAGCGAAACTGCGGTGGCCTCGGGCATCCTCTCGGGCGAAAAGTCGTTCATCGGCTATCTCCTGGCCGCGGCCGCGGCTTCTTGGGCTTCTTCCAGAACGTCCAGCAGGGCTTCCATGTTCATGTCGTAAAGGTAGGGCCGGCCGTCAATGAATATGCCAGGCGTGGCGGTGACCTTGTTGCGCAATCCCTCCTGCTTGCAGGCTATCAGCTCGTCGCGGGTCTTGGGATCAGCGAACGCGCGTTCGAACGCGGCTCGATCAATTCCCGCTGCCACGGCCCACTCGGGCAGGGCAGCCGGGCTGAAGCTGTCGAAACGCTTGTAGACCAGCAGGGTGAACGGCCAGAAGCGGCCGAGCTTGGCTGCGCTCAGCAAGGCCAGCCCACCCTCGGTCGAGCCCGAGTGGTTCTTCAAGGGAAAAGGCCGCAGATACAGGCGCACCTTGCCCGCCAGCGGCCCGTCAGTGACGGCGGCGTACAGGGCCGGGATCATGACCTTGCAGAAGGGGCAGCGCGTACAAGCGTAGACCACGACGGTCACGGGTGCGTTCGCCGCGCCCGCCCTGAAGGCTTCGTCCAGCGTCAGCGCCGCACGGGGTCCGGTGGGCAACATGGTCTGCGCCCGCTTCGAAAGAGCGTGCTCGATCTGCTTGCGGTCCTTGCCCGCCTTCACCTGTCGGCAAATGTCGGCGGCCAGCCGCAGCACCACGGGCTTGGGCGGCTTGGCCTCCAGGCAGCGCGCGAAGGTCTCGTCGCATCCGTCGTACGGGTGCAAGGCCGAGAGAATCTCCTGCGCCAGGGCCTTCTTGTCGGCAGGCAGGGCATCGCAGGCACAGGTCTGGGCCAGGCTGGTGCGGCCGGGACCGAAAAATGCGGCAGCGATGATCAGCAACGAGATGAGATGGCGTTTTTTCATGAGAGCTCCGGGGCGGCCGAGTTCTTGCTCCGGCCGAACAGACGGTCCAGGCCAAGCGGCTTGCAATCAAGAATGAAGACATAGACGGCAAGCAGCAGCCAGCTCAGATCGCGCAAGATGGTTCGCCACGAGATTGGATCCTCGACCGAGCCTTGCGAGGCGAAGCAGCCACAGGACATGTCCAGGCCCTTGGCCACGGCAATGGAGATTGCCACCGTGAACATGAC
>PMBY01000250.1:0-5825 GCA_003153875.1 Myxococcales bacterium
AGCGACTTGCCCGGTTGTGTGAAGAAGACCTTCAACACCAAACTGCAGCCCTACACCGCCAAGTCCTATCCCGACCACGGCCTTGACGATCCCATGAGCGAAGCAGGCCGAAAAGCGCGCGGGCTTTACATCACGCCCATGTACCTGTTCAGCAGGGGAGCCGAGCACACGGCGGCCGCGGTCAGCAAGGCGCACCTCAACGCCGTTGTCATCGACATGAAGGACGACAACGGCAACCTGGTCTACCCAACCCGCATCCCGCTGGGAGAAAAGCAGCGCTATGTGCTCATCCAGGATCCTGCGGCCATGGTGCGCGCTTTCCACCAGCAAGGGATCTACGTCATCGGCCGCGTGGTTGCGTTCAAGGACAGCCGTCTGCCCTTGGCCCGGCCCGACCTGGCCGTGCGCATGTGGCGCAGGGCCCAGCGGCTGTTCTCAGCCGGGGCCCGCTGGCTCGACGCCTATTCCCCCGAGGTGCAGGACTACCTCATCGACGTTGCGCTCGAATTGCAGGGCTTCGGCTTCGACGAGGTCCAGTTCGACTACGTGCGCTTTCCCAAGGGACACGGCGGCACCCTGGCCACTTGGTTGCACCAGGGCAAGCGTTCAGCGGATCGCTCCGGCGTCATTGCGGGCTTTCTAGAACGGGCAGATCGGGCGTTGTCGATTCCAATCTCGGCGGACCTTTATGGCCTGACCACGCTGGTGGATGGTGATCCGCGCATGCTCGGCCAGACCATCGAAACCGTCGCGAAGTACGTCGAGGCGGTCTCGCCCATGATGTACGCGAATGGCATGGGCACGTATTTTCGCAACCAGCGGGTTACTGAGGACGTGGTGTACGTCATCGAGTGCGGCCTGCGGCGCGCGCGCGCCAAGGCCCCTGGGATCGTGTTGCGCCCCTACCTGCAAGCCTATTCCAACAGCGTCGAGAGTTTCTGGGGCACCGACTTTGTCAGCAACCAGCTGCGCGCGGCTGAGCGCGCCGGCGCCGACGGGTTCTTGTTCTGGAACCCGACCATGCACAACGAGATCCCCTTCGAGGCTGTGCGCGAGATGAAGAAGACAGAGCGAGGCGCGCCCGCTCTGTCCAGGCCCCGGCGCAGCGGTTTCTCCAGCCTGGCTTGGTGCCCGCAGAAGGGCAACGTGTTCGATACACCAGTGCGTCGCCTGCGCCCCAAACAGCTAGCGAGTCGCTAGCCAGACGTCCGGCAGGTCCGCGGAGCGAGCCGGCCTTAATTGCAAGTCGGCTGGTTGGGCTGGTCTTGGGTGGTGGCGGGGCCACACGGACTAGCCACAAGGAACAACGTGGGAAGAATATTCCCTGGACTCACACCCACGGGGTGGTCCGTCTTCCCTTGGATGATGATGTTCTTGTTGGCGTCCTTGATATTGACCTGGAACCACAGCGAGCCACTGGTCCTGGCTGTGCTGTAGTCCAAGATGCCGAGCTCAGGAAAGGATGTGTCTTTGCCCCGGCACGGGCTATGGGCCGGTCCCTTGTCTCTTTCATTCAGCTCTACTCCAACCTCGATCGGCGAAGTCGAATCACTGGCGTAGACAGACACATCGCAGGAAAGAATCTGATTTAGAGTGTTGGGGAGCTTGACCGTGTTGTTGCTAGCGGGGTCGTTTTGCAGGCTCACGTCGATGTTGTAATAGGTGTAGGGGTCGCAGCCACTGGTCGACACGACCAGGGCCGCTGCCAAGCCGATGAGACAGGTCAGGCGCATGTGGCTAGTCATTTTGCCGATCCCCTTCCATCGCCGAAGCAGTTCAAAGGAATGGCGCCCTTGCCGCCAGAAGTGCAGCCTCGGGCATGTGGCGTGAGCGGCGTGATCGCCAGGAAAACCACCGCCGCGGTCACCACCACAGTCGTCGCCCAGAACCACCACTTGGTGTACACCGGTGGGGTGTCGTACTCGGTTTTCTTCTTCGTGACCGCCTGCTCAGAGCCAAGGTTCTTGACCCCATCGGGGGTTTCGTCGGGGGTGTCCTTGACAATGGTCGGGTCCACGTATTCAGAGGATGGTTCTTCTGCCCAGGCGGGGACAGCGGTGGCAAGGGCCAGCGCCGCCACCACGCCGAAGCACACCGTTCGAGTCCTGAGGTTGTAGCGCGTCATAGCAAGGAAGATACTAACCACACGCAGCCAATCGAGGGAAGGGTCTGCAGGGTTCCTGGTACCGATTTCCGAAGCCGGGCGCCACCACCTGCAAGAGGATGCCGCTTGACGCATTGGCGCCAACCGGTCATGGGGAACGCAGAAGACGAGACCATGCGGTAGAGTGTCGCCCTCGGTGACGACCACCCCGCTCATTTCGATCAGCCGCGAGCTAGCGCGCCAGGTGAGTCGCTTGCGCTTCGCCGCGCCGGTTCGCCACGTCTACCTGCCCCTCGACTATGCGGCAGCGCCGCACGAGGCGTATCTGAGGCGCTACGGTCAACCACCCCGGCGGGTGGTGCTGCTCGGCATGAATCCAGGTCCCTTCGGCATGGTGCAGACTGGAGTGCCATTCGGCGATGTGACCATGGTGCGCGACTGGCTGGGTCTGGAAAGTCCGGTCGGCAAGCCTGATCGCATGCACCCCAAACGCCCGGTCTTGGGATTCGGCTGTCCACGCAGCGAGGTCAGCGGTACCCGTCTGTGGGGCTGGGCGCGCGACCGGTTTGCCACGCCGGCAAGGTTCTTCGCGACCTTCTTCGTCGCGAACTACTGCCCGCTGGCGTTTTTGGAGGCGAGCGGCCGCAACCTCACGCCAGACAAGCTGGCCGCGGTCGAGCAGGCGCCGCTCTTTGCTGCCTGCGACGAGGCCTTGCGGCGACTGGTCGAAGTCATGCAGCCGACTCACGTTGTGGGCGTGGGGCACTTTGCTTTCAAGCGCGCCCAGATGGCCCTGGCCGGCTTCGACGTCGTGGTGGGCACCATCCTGCATCCCAGCCCGGCCAGCCCGTTGGCCAATCGGGGCTGGGCTGCAGCCGCCTCCCGCCAGCTTGCCGCGCTGGGGATCCCAACATGGGAACCCTGAGAGGGTTCCCATATCAGTCGATGTTGACGAACTTGGTCGGCCAGGAAACACTGGGTTGATGAGGGCAGGGGTCGGTCCCTGGTTCCAAAATGGTTGATCTGCGCAAGTTGAAGAACGAAGCGTCCGACGCTGCTGCCAAGTCCAACTGGAAGAAGGCTGCCAGCGCGTACGCCACGCTGGAGCAACACGAGCNNGCGAAGGCTGACCTTCTGTTAAAGGCCATCGCGGTCTGCAAGATCATTCTCGACATCGATCCCAACCACACCAAGACCCAGCAGGCGCTGGCCGCGTTCCACGCTTCGCGCAGTGGTACACCGTCCGACGCGGCAGCTCTAGTGCCCGCGCTGATGGCCGCCAAGCATCCTTCGACGCTGGCCGGGGCTCCCGTCGCGCATGCTCGCGCCGGCACGGCCGTCCGACGTCCTGCCCTGCCGTTGGCCGACGCGGGGGAAGCGCCCATTCCGCACCTTGCGCCGCTGGTGGCGGCGCCGCCGTCGAGCAAGCTGCCCCCGGGTCTGCTGCAGGAGATGAGCCTGGCAGCCATGTTGCCTGGAGCCCGGCAATCCAGTGAGGTGCCTGCCGTAGGTGACGCTGCGGCGCTGGAGATTCCCATCGATCTCGACCTGCCCGATTTCCAGGTCGGGGAAGAGCACGATTTCGTCGGCCGAATCCCGCCCAGCGGGCCGTGCACCACGGCGCGTGTGGTGTTGCCCAAGACACCGTTCTTTTCGGTGCTGACCGAAGCACAGCTCTGCGTCGCCATCGAACGTATACGGCTCGTGCAACTGGAGGCGGGCCAGATTCTCTTCGCCCTGGGTGATGCGGGCGACGCGCTCTACGTCGTGGCATCGGGAGAGATCGCGGTGTTGGTGCCGCAAGAGGTGGCGCGTTTGCAGGAGGGCGACTTTTTCGGCGAGATCGCTCTTCTGGCCCATCAGCCCCGTAATGCCACCACGCGCGCCACGGTGCCCAGCCTGGTGCTGTCCCTCGATCGCGGGCTGGTCCGCGACCTCGCTTCCGGATCGCCAGAGCTGGTCAAGGTTCTGTTGCGTTTTCTGCGCCAACGGCTCATCGCCACCTTGGCCCATACCAGCCCGCTTTTTGCACCATTTACCGAAATGGAGCGCGCGGCTTTGACGTCCAGGTTCCGCTTTCTGGAGGTGGACAGAAACGTGCGCCTGGTCGAGCAGGGCAAGAAGGCCATCGGGCTTTTCATCCTGCTGGCCGGCGAGGCGGCTGCGGTCGCTGACGGCGCGCCGGTCGCTCACTTTCAGGCGGGTGACGTGTTTGGCGAGATCTCGCTGATCACAGCCAGCCTGGCGACGGCCACGGTGGTGACTCTGGAGAGGAGCTTCGTGCTTCAGCTCCCGCGGAGCGATTTCAACGAGGTGATCATGACCCACCCCCAGGTTTTGGAATACCTGGGCACATTGGCTGACAACCGCATGCAGGCCATCGGCAAACTCCAGCTCTTGTGAGGCGCGATGGGCAGTCGGGTCATCCGCCACCCTCGGGGCGGGGCTTGCGTGCCATCGCGTGGCCTCGCCAGGCATAGACTCCGGCGCACAGTAGGCCGAGCAAGGCGCAAAGCGCGGCCAGGTACTTCGCTGCAGGGTGCGCAAAGAGCAAGGCCGCGGCGACCAAGAACTGAGCCGCTGTCGTGGCCTTGCCCAGGGCGTTGGCTCGGTAGTCGTAGCGGATACCGCGCAGAGAGGGGACGAGCCGGTAGATGAGAAAGAGAACCAGGATGGCAGCTTCGCGGGTCAGGATCGGCAAGAGCGTCTTCAGTGAGGGATGCTGGGAGAGATAGAGCCCAACCATGACCGCTATGATGAAGAACTTGTCGCACACCGGATCGAGCCATTCGCCCCAGCCTAGTCGCGTGGGGAGCCGGCGGCCTTTGCTCGCCGCGGACCATCGCGGGAGGGTTTGGGAACCCTCCCAGGGTTCCCATCTCAGCGGTTGGCGACGGGCGAGCCAGCCATCCAGCATGTCGCTGACCGCGGCGAGGGCCAGGACCGCGAGCGCAGCGATTGGCCGTCCGGCCAGCGGCACGAACGCCACTCCGAGCGGCACACGCACTAGGGACAGCAAGTCCGGCAGATTCAGATTGGGGCTGGTGTACCCACCTTGCTGCCTTCATGCAAGAGGGTCTGTTTTGGTCATGCGCGTCATCAATTCCGTTGACCACCCGTAGATCAGCAAGTATAACGCATCGTCCGTGATTCCAACCCGGGCCAGGTTCCCGACGGTTGGGTTTGACTTTCCCCTCTCGCTGAAGTATTAGGAGCGCCCCGTGTCTTTAGCAGCGCCCATCCACCACAAGACTGTCATGGCCAAGGAGTCCCTTGCGCGCGCCTGGTTTGTAGCCGACGTCGAGGGAAAAACCCTGGGTCGGGCCGCCACCAAGATCGCAGCAGTTCTGCGCGGCAAGACCAAGGCTACCTTCACCACCTATGTTGATGCCGGCGATTTTGTGGTCGTCATCAACGCCGACAAGATCCGCCTGTCGGGCAAGAAGTGGACGGACAAGCTGTACCGCGACCACTCGCTGTTTCCCGGTGGCCTGCGCACGCTGACCGCCAAAGGAATGCTTGAGCGTCACCCCACAGAGTTGGTCAAGCGCGCGGTTTGGGGCATGTTGCCCAAAGGTCCGCTCGGTCGTCGCATCTACAAGAAGCTGAAGGTCTACGCGGGCGCCGAGCACCCGCATCAGGCGCAGCAGTGCAAGCCGCTCGCTCTTTCATAAGTCCCCGGAGTCACCCGCATGATTGATTCCCAAAAGAGTTTCTACGC
>PMBY01000250.1:5850-16747 GCA_003153875.1 Myxococcales bacterium
TGGAACTGACCGAGACGTCGGGCATCTTCGACATCTTCTGCACCGTGCGCGGCGGCGGGCTCTCGGGCCAGGCCGATGCCATCCGTCACGGTCTCTCGCGTGCGCTGCTTAAGTACAACGCCGAGCTGCGTGGGGCGCTCAAGAAGGCGGGGTATCTCACCCGCGACGCCCGCGCCAAAGAGCGGAAGAAGTACGGCCAGCGTGGCGCGCGCGCGCGCTTCCAGTTCTCCAAGCGCTAGTGTCACCGGTAGCTGCGCGCTACCAAATCCATTCGGCTCGGCCGCCGCGAAAGTGGCGCAGAGCCGCACGGTCGTCAGCGGTTTTCGTTCACAGGGCCTAAGGACTTGTGCCGATGTGCCGAGTACTAGTATCGGCCCCTGCTGGGCTTTCCAAGGAACTAGATGGTCGCGTCGAGGCTCACCCACTGGCTGTCCCAATTTTGCTCGTGGCACGACAAATTCAAGAGCGGGACGTTGGGCGCGAACATGCTGCCTGCCTACCTGCAGGCGCGGGCTGACCTGGGCGCGATTTTGGTTCTGGCTCAGCGCCTTGAGCTCCACACCGGCGACGGCGCTCGCCAGGCGGTTCGGGTGGCGCGTGCTGTGCCCGTGGAATTCGATCTGAGCAATGGCAAGGCCTCGTCGCTCACGCAGGACATCAGCGCGACTGGCCTGTCTGCGCTGGTCGGCGAAGGCCCTGCTGTGGGGACGTTGGCTGCTTTTCGTCTGAAGCTCGGCCGCGACGCTGCACCCATTGCGGGCCGGTGCCGCGTGGTTGCCAATATTCCCTTGCGCGGAAGCGTACGTATGGCTGCCACGTTCCAGGAGATCTCCAAAGAGGGACGCAGCCGCATTGAGACCCTGGTTTTCGACGCGATTTGCTCCGAGATTCGAGTGATGTTGCGCTGCGNNGACCCTGCGTCCTCCCTTCTCCCCTCTGTGTTCTCAGCCGGCGTCCGTTGCTACACTTGCCCGGAATGCTCTCCCGGCCACCGACAGCAAGACTCCTCGCCAAAGTGCTGGTGGCAGCGCTGCTGCCCGCGGCAGTTGCCTTGGTGCTATTCGGCACGTTGGCCCACGCGGTGGCGCGGCGGGCGCTGGAAGATGAGCTAGGCCAGCGGCTTGCCACGGCGGCGTCCGGCGTGGCCATGCAGATTTTGCCCGAGCAGTTGGCGGCCATCGGGCTCGGCGACGAGCAATCCAACACCTACGCCAATCTCACCCGGCGCATCGAGCTGGCGCGGCAGCGGCTGGGTGTCCGGCGGGTTTTGCTGGTCGCCCGCGATCTGTCCGGGCGAGGCGACACCGAGGGGCTGGTGGCTCTGGGGGCACGCGCCTACGAGCTGGGCGCCGACCAACCCGAGATCGAGCGGGCGGCAACCGGCGCCCTGGCAGGCTCGCCCTTGTTCTGGGGACGCGACGGTCGGCCCTACCAGCGTGGCTATGCCCGCGTGGGCGGATCCGAACCCGCAGGATTCGTGGTGGTGGAAGGCAGCGCGCAGTACTTCGCTCAGTTGGTCGCCTTTCGTCGCTGGCTGGTGGCGGGCGGCGCCCTGTGCATGGTTCTTATCGCCGGGCTGGTGGGGTGGCTTTCCCGCCGGATGACCGGGCCGCTGGCACGCCTGGCCCGATCCGCGGAAGGGATCGGGCGTGGCGATCTGACCCGGCCGGTGGCGGTCGAAACCCGCGATGAGATCGGCTATCTGGCTGCTCGGCTGGATGAGATGCGGGCTGCGCTGCAAGCGCGCGACGAGCGCATGCAGATGATGCTGGCGGGGATTGCGCACGAGGTGCGCAACCCGTTGGGCGGATTGGAGCTCTATGCGGGCCTGCTGCGCGAAGGCCTGGCGCAGCAGCCCGAACGCTTGGCCGAGGTGGCGCGGGTGGAGCGCGAGATCGGCTACCTCAAGAACGTGGTGTCCGACTTCTTGGAATTCGCACGCCGGACGCCGCCCGTGATGGAACCCGTCCCCGTCGCGCCTTTGCTGGATGAGGTGTGCGAGATCTGTCGGTTTCCCGCTGGCACGGGGCCTGCGTTGCGCGCCGAGGCCACCCCGGGCCTGGTCGCCGAAGGCGACCGAAGCCAACTGCGCCGTGCCCTCATCAACCTGGTCAAGAATGCCATGGTCGCGGCGGGCGTTCCCGGCCAGGTGGTGGTCGCCGCGCGCAGCGCTAGCGGTTTGGTCGAATGGGAGGTGCGCGATAGCGGTCCCGGCGTCGCCCAAGAACTGAAGGACAAGATCTTTACCCCATTCTTCACGACCCGCGAGAAGGGCACCGGGTTGGGCTTGGCCTTCGTGCGCGAGATCGCGCGCGACCATGGCGGCGAGGTGACGGTGGACCGCGGCCCAGAAGGCGGCGCTCGCTTTCGTTTCGCAACTCGCCCCGGGCCGGCCGCGTAGTATGGTGAATCTATGGCGCGTGTTCTCATCATCGACGACAACGAGACCATGCGGGAGGGCATGGCGGTCACGGTCCGGCGCATGGGTCACGAGGTGGTGGCCGCGGCCTCTGGCGGTGAAGGTCTGGCCGCGCTCAAGAAGCAGGGTGCGGATTTCGTAATCACCGACCTCAAGATGGAGGGCGTCGGCGGCCTGGAAGTTCTGGAGGCGGTCAAGCGCATCGATGCTTCTTGCCCCACGCTCATCGTGACGGCTTTTGGCACGGTCGAGACGGCGGTGGAGGCCATGCGCCTGGGAGCCATGGACTTCTTGCAGAAGCCGTTTGCACCCGAGGTGCTGCGCCTCAAGGTCGAGAGCGCGCTGGAAATGCGGCGTGAGAAGGTCGCGCGGCAACGGGCCGAGGCGGAAGTGGAGGTTCTGCGCGCCGACGCGGCCTTGCCCTATGGCCTGGGTGAGATGGTGGGCCGATCGCCGCAAATGCGTGCGCTTTTCGAGACTATTGAGAAGGTGGCCCCCAGCGACGTGGCGGTACACATCTCGGGCGAAACCGGCACCGGCAAGGAATTGGTGGCGCGCGCCGTACACACCCGTTCCAAACGGGCGGCCGGCCCGTTCGTGAAGGTCAATTGCGGCTCGCTGACTGAGACCTTGCTCGAATCCGAATTGTTCGGGCACGAGAAGGGCTCCTTCACTGGTGCGATCAAGCGCAAGCTGGGCCGCTTCGAGTTGGCCGACAAGGGGACGCTGTTTCTCGACGAGGTGGGCGACATGACGCCCAACCTGCAGCTCAAGCTTCTGCGCGTGTTGCAAGAAAGGGAATTCGAGCGGGTGGGCGGCGAAGAAACCGTGCGTGTGGACGTGCGCGTGATCTCAGCCACCAACCGCGACATCAAGCAGGAAGTGGAGGCGGGGCGCTTTCGCGAGGATCTCTTCTACCGCTTGCATGTGGTGCCCTGCCATGTGTCGCCTCTGCGCGAACGGCGCGAAGATATTCCCGCCCTGGTCGAGCACTTCATTCGCAAGCTAGGTCCACGCACCAACCCGAGCATCCAGCGCATCGAGGACGCCGCCCTGGCCCGCCTGGGCGCCTACAACTGGCCGGGCAATGTGCGCGAACTGGAGAATGCCGTCGAGCAATCGCTGGTCTTTGCCAACGGGAACAGCATTGGCGTGGCCGCGCTGCCTGCCTTCCTGCGCGAGGGTGCCAGCGAGACATCCCTGGCCGTTCCGTCGGGCGACATGACCCTGCCCGAGATTCTGGAGGACTTGGAGCGCCAGCTCATCCAGCGCACCTACGACAAGACTGGCGGAGTGAAGACCGAGACCGCGCGCCTTCTGGGCATCAAGACCAGCGCGCTGTACTACAAACTGGAGAAGTACGGCATCGGGGCCGCGGCCGGCAAGCCGCGTGAGGAGCCCGAGGGGGGCAACAAAGAAGGTGGAAGCTAACTCTGCGGCGGGGTGGACACCGTCGTCGGCGGCGGCGTGGGCGCGTCCCCGCGGGCGTCGCGCACCAACTCGATAAAGAGTCGCGCGCGTTCTGCGATGCGGTCCACGCGCCCCTCGCGCAGCGAGGCGAGGTCAACGAGATCGCTCCCCACTCCGAGGACGCAGGCGCCGGCCTCGATGAACGCGGCTGCGTTTTGCAGCGTCACACCTCCGCTGGGAAATAGATCGATCTGGGGCAGGGCAGCCTTGATGGTTCTCACATAGCTCGGCCCGCCCAGCGCGGCGCAGGGAAAGACCTTGACCATGTCGGCCCCGGCCTTCCAGGCCCCCGCGATTTCCGTCGCTGTGAGCGCACCAGGAAAGACGGCCAGATCAGTTGCGTTGCAGTACTTGACGACTTCCAGGTCGAAGGATGGGCTGGTGACAAAGCTGGCGCCCGCCGCGATCACGGTGGACGCCGATTCGACGTCGAGAACCGTGCCGGCGCCTACCAACACTTTCTCGTCAAAGAGCTGCACCAGGTTCGAGATCACATCAACGGCATCGGGTACGTCCAGGGGGATCTCGATGGCGTCAATTTGGGCGGAGTGGAGCGCCTCGGCCATGGCCTGGACGTCATGCGCCGACGCCAAGCGAAGAACCGGCACGACGCCGACGGCGCGGATTTGAGCAAGCACCTCGGACTTTTCCATGAACCCTCCGCGTGGGCGCTAGTGAATACGGCTCAGGGTATCACATTCAGGGCGTCGACATGGGAACCCTGAGAGGGTTCCCATGCCCTCCCGCGATGGTGCGCCGCCGGCGCAACCGGCGGGCTCCCCACGCGAATAGGCTCGATCAGGTCTTGGCTGTCGGTTTGACGTTGATCTCGCTCTTGGTCTCGGGTTCGAGTTTCCCGTCGCTGCGTGGACGGAAACGGACCTCTGCCTTCACCTCCACCACCATCTTGGTCAGGGCCCTGGCCAGCTCACTCTGTAGGTCCAGCCGATCGAGCCAAGCCCGCATCTCGGTCGTGGCCACACGCACGAAGTCGTCCTTCGAGCGGCTGGCGACTTCCAGCCCGGCCGACATGGCCCGTTTGACCAGATCAGACAGGCCGCGATCGACACGCTCGCGCGTCGGCTCGCTGTCGAGCCCGGCCTTGGCTTCATCGCTCGCGCCGGTTGCGCTGGGATTTGCCGGATTCTCCGCCATGGAATACAGGCTAGCACGACGGGTTGCTCGGTGGGTGCGCCGAAAGCTTGGGCGCGATATGCTGCCGGTCGTGACCGGTGAAAACAGGCAGGATCGACCGGGTGCCGCAACCCCAGGCATGGGTGCGCCAGCCGCGCCGGTGGACGTGGCTCAGGCGGCCCGTCGCAGTGCCGGGTACCGTCGGCCTCTGCGCCGTCTGCTGCGGGCCTATCGCGTGACTCTGCAGATTGTGCTGTCCTACGCGCTGCTGCGCATGCGCCGGCGTTTCCGCGGTGACGAAGCCGCGGCCGAACTCGTGCAGGCGGTTCATCGACAAAACGCGCGCCGGGTGCTGGCCACCATCGTCGAGCTGCAGGGACTGTTCATCAAAGTCGGGCAGCTTATCAGCGTGATGGCCAACATGCTGCCTGAGGCTTTTCGCAAGGAGCTGCAGACCCTGCAGGATCGCGTGCCGCCGCGACCGTATGAAGACATCGAGGCCAGGCTGGTCGAAGAACTCGGGGGGCGCGAGCCGAGTCAGGTCTTTGCGCAGTTCGATCGGACCCCCGTAGCCTCTGCGTCCATTGGCCAGGTGCACGTGGCGTGCTTGCATTCGGGTGAGAAGGTGGCGGTCAAGGTGCAATACCCGGGCATCGAGACCATCGTGAAGACCGATTTGGGCGTGATCCGACGCATCTTCTCCTTGCTGCGGCGGTTCCTGCCCGACTGGGGCTGGGCCACCATCTACCGCGAGATCCGCGAGATGGTGCTGGCCGAACTCGACTACCAGCATGAAGCCGATGCGATTCGCGCCATCGCCGCCAACTTCACCAATCGCAAGGACGTCGTCATTCCGCGCGTGATTGACGAGTTCTCGACCGAGCGCGTGCTCACCACGGAATGGATGACGGGCATTCGCGTGGGCGACGTCGAAACCCTGGACGCGGCTGGAGTGGACCGCAAGCAGGCCGCTCGTCTGTGCGTGGAAGCGTATTGCAAACAAATCTTCGTCGACGGCGTGTATCACGCGGACCCGCATCCTGGGAACCTCTTGCTGCGGCCACCCGCCTCCGGCGAGACCGGACCCACCGTCGTGTTTCTCGACTTCGGGGCCACGGCGCGCGTGTCCCAAGCCATGCGCAAGGGCATCGTGACCTTTCTTCAGGGCGCGATGACTCGCGACGTGGGGCGCATCGTCACCTCGCTCAAGGAAATGGGCTTTCTCGCGCGCCATGCGGACCACGAGGTTTTTGACCGGGTGGTGCAGCATTTCTACGAGCACTTTCGCGCGCAGATGCGGTTCGAAGGCTTCTCCCTGTCCAACCTGAAGATCGATCCGCGTGCACAGCTGGCCACCCTGCTCGACCTGCGCGATCTGAATGTGTCGCTGCGCGATCTGACCGACGCCTTCGTGGTGCCCAAGGAATGGGTGTTGCTGGAGCGGACGCTGCTTCTCCTGCTCGGTGTGTGCACAACCTTGGACCCGGAGATGGACCCGTCGGCGGTGATCCAGCCCTATGTGGACCGGTTCCTGCTGGGCGAGAAGAAGGAATGGTCCGAGGCGATGCTCGATACGCTTCGAGAGTCTGCCCTTTCCGCCTTTGCTTTGCCCGGCGAATTGGGCCGCTTCTTGACCCTGGCCTCGCGCGGAGATGTCGAGGTCCGCATTCGGGGGATCGACGCCAGCGTGGATGTCTTGTATGCGCTGGGGCAGCAACTCCTGTGGGGCTTCCTGGGCGCCACCGCNNATGGTTTTTGGCGGGCTACTCCTGATTTCCCTGCTGCGCGGCCGCCGTCTACGCAAGCGACGACGGCGCTAGGTGCGGCGAAAATCGCAAGGAAATGCAAAGAAGCTTGGCGAGGTATGAGATGTAGGATAAAATGCCACCCATGGCAATGATTCCTGTCATCGGCAGCTCTCTCACGGCCCTCGGCGCCTTCGCGCTCTTCCTGGCCACGCTTCGTCTGGGCCGAGCCCCGCGCAGCAAGTTGCCATAGCCGAGCTAGCGGGGCGAGCAGCAATTCGCCTTGCCGGACGCGATCCCGCCGCCTACACTCCCCGGGCAAAAGCAACCGGCAGGCCGCATGATGTTAGATGGACTTGAAGCCGCGGCTCGGAATGGCGCCAAACGCGAGGGTGAGTTGCAAGATGCGCGCTTGGGTCTTCTGACCATCGCCGATCTGACAGCCATCCGGAACCTCATCCGCGGTGGCTCAGTCATCGACTGGCACCGTCTGTACTTCTCCGACCGCGACCAGGTTGATCGCTTTTTGCGCGTTCATGAGTTCGACCCGGAAAACGCCCAGGACATGGCCCGGCTCGAGGCGCTGCGCGAACAGGCGGTTGACTACTTGGATCACCACCTGGGATTCCACATTGCCGAAGAAGTCGCGGAACGGATTCCGGCCCGCGACCTCCTGCTGGTGGCGTCGCAGAATGGCAAGCGGCGCACCCACGCCTGCGTGGTGCTCAAGGTGATGCACGTGCTGCAACACCTTTCGGGCCGCGAGCTCATCACCCGCTTGGCGGTGAGTGCTGATCAAATCTTCCGCGCGGTCGAGGATAAAGTTCTGCGCACCGTCGAAGAGATGAAGGGCGCGGGCTGCGCCATCGTGGAGTTCGAGTGGAGCCGCAAGGAGCCGGACAGCCTTATCACCAAGCTGCTTGCCAAACGCGACAACATCGCGGCGGACGTCTACGACAAATTGCGCTTTCGTATGATCACGCATTCCGAGGATGAGATCGTCTTCGTCTTGCGCGAGCTGGTGCAGCGGTTGGTGCCCTTCAACTACGTGATTCCCGGGGAATCGCTCAACGACATCGTGGATCTGCACGGTTTTGTGGAACGCGATCCAACCCTGCGACGCCACTTGCCCCAGTTGCTCGATCTGTCGACGGTGGCGGCCGACAAGCGCGCGCCGGTGGTCAACGAATTCTCGGGGCCCAGCTACCGGGTGGTGAATTTCGTCGCTGACCTTCCCGTGCGCGTGGACAAGTTGCTGAACCGGCCGCCCTCGGACGCTCTGTTCATGGACAATGGCGCTGTGGTGTTCGTGCTCACTGAGTTTCAGATCGTCGATGCCCGTACCGCCGAAGCCAACGAGATCGGCGAGAACAGCCACGAACGCTACAAAGAACGTCAGACCATGCGGGTAAAGGCGCGCCTGGCGCACGGGATGCAGGACGATGACGAACGCACGCCGCCGCTCCTCGATCTGACGGGCCGCCAGGACGGCGACCTCGGTCACGACTAGCCAGAGTCGGGAAATTCGGGACCGCGGGACGGGCCGGGTCGCGGCTCGCGGGCCGCGTGGGCGTGAGGGTGAGCGTGAGCGAGTCCGTGTGGGGCACGCGGGAGGCGTAAGGCGTGCGGCGGGCCGCACACGCTCACGCGAGCCGTCCACGCAGGCCGCGGCACCCTGGTCGCACACGCTACCGCTCACCCCACAGGGGCTTCGGGACGGACAACCCACCCTGCCCACCCCTCGCGCTTCGCGCTCGCCCGTCGCGGGCACGCTGGCCGATCTGCGCCGGCCCGGATGTTCCCGCGAGGCTCTGGCCTATTTCAGATCCTCGATGCAGGCGGCGGCTTCGGGGACGGACCAGTTGCGCTGGTTGATGAAGGCGTAGCGTACGCGGCCGGCGGGATCGACAAGGAAACTCTCGGGGAACTGGCTGGTGCCGTAGCTGGCCGGAACCTCTCGGCTGGGATCGAGCAAGACCGTCAGCGGCGTTCCATGCGGGAAGAATTTGCGAATGGCCTCCCAGCTCTCATCCACGCTGACCGCCAGGATCGTGGCTCGATCGCCCAGGCGGCGGGCCAGCGCTTCCAGCGAGGGCATTTCTTGGACACAGGGAGGGCACCAGGTGGCCCAGAAACTGACCAGCACCGGCTTGTCCCGGAGTCCGCGCAACGACCATCGCCTGCCCGAGGCATCGGCCAGATCGAAGTCAGGCGCCAGTCCCCGCAGCTTGGGTGCGAGCGGGTCAGGCATGAGGGTGCCGCAGGCGCTGTTGCGTGCCTCCGCCGCGGTCCAGGCGGCTCCCGCAAAGAAACGAACGGCGAGGGTGGCGGTCGCCACAGCGACGATGGCCACCGCCACCGCGCGCCGCGGACCTGCGCCCGATGGGACCGCGCTGTTGCGGTCCCCTGGCGGCGCTCCCTTGTCCCGCCCCCGGTCCGGCACTATCGACTCCTCGCGCCAGTCGACGTGGCTACTTGATGGCCGCGGCTACCTTCTTCTTGCCTTTGGCGGCAGGGCCCTTGGCCAGTTCCTCGTCGGCGATCTTCTTGAAGGCGTCGAAAGGCTGGGCGCCATTGATGAAGTGGCCGTTGAGGAAGCTGGCAGGCGTGCCCTGCACGCCGAGCGAGCTACCCTGCTTGGTGTCCGCCTCGATTTGTGGGGCAAACTTGTGGCTGTCGGTTGAGGCCTTGAACTTGGCCATGTCGAGGCCGATCTCCTTGGCGTATTTTTCCAGGCTGGCGGCATCCAGGTTCTGCTGGTTGGCGAACAGTTTGGCGTGCATCTCCCAGAACTTGCCCTGCTCGTTGGCGGCCATGGAGGCTTCGGCTGCGGGCTTGGCATTGTTGTGGAAGGAAAGCGGGAAGTTCTTCCACACCACGCGCACCTTGCCCGGGTAGGCCTTCTCCAGCTCGGTCAGCGATGGCTCGACCCTCCCGCAGAACGGGCACTGGAAATCCGAGAAGAGCACCACCGTGAGGGGTGCGTTCTTGGGCCCGCGCGAAGGGGAGTTCCCGGGATCGACGTCTTTGACCGGTCCCGCTTCTGGCGCGGCAGCCGGGGCCGCAGCAGGGGCTGCTCCGCCACCCACCTCGGCCTTGGCCGTCTTCATGAGAGCTTCGTACACCTTGGCCTTGGGCGTGCCCTTCTTGACCAGCTCTTCGGCCTTCTTCATCTGTTCGTCGATGCGGGACTTGAAGTTTTCGAAGGGCTGCGCGCCCGACAGGAAACTGCCGTTGACGAAGAACGCCGGCGTGCCGCGCGCGCCGAGCTTGTCGCCCATGGCAGTATCTGCTTCGACGGAATCCTGAAGTTTCTTGTCCTGCAAGGCGGCCTTGAACTTGGCCATGTCGAGGCCGATCTCCTTGGCGTATTTCTCTAGGCTGGCGGCATCCAGGTTCTGCTGGTTCTTGAACATGATGTCGTGCATGGGCCAGAACTTGCCCTGCTGGTCGGCTGCCAGGGCCGCGATGGCCGCGGGCTTGGCCTTGTCGTGGAAAGGCAGGGGCTTGTTTCTCCACGCCACCCGGACTTTGCCTTTGTACTCTTCCATGATCTTGTCGATGGTCGGCTCCACCCGCGAGCAGTACGGGCACTGGAAGTCGGAGAACTGGACGATGGTCACCAGCGCGTCCTTGGCGCCCTTGATGGGCGCACCCTTGACCTCGGCCTTGTAGATATCGGTGGGCGACGGCTCGTTGGGTCGAGCCTGCTCCTTGGGCATTTCCTTCTTGGCCAGTCCGTCTTTGATGATGGCCGCGTAGAGCTCGGCGCGCGGCGTGCCGGCCTGCAGCTTGGCGTCCGCTTTCTTGAGTTCCTCGTCGAGCACCATCTGGAAGCTTTCCAGCGGATAGGCGCCGCTGAAGGCGCGGCCGTTGACGAAGAAGCTGGGCGTCCCTTGCACCCCGAACTGGCTGGCCTGTTTCATGTCCGCCTCGACCACCGCCTTGGTCTTGGGGTCGGCAATGGCAGCCTTGAACTTGGCCACGTCGAGCCCGATCTCTTGCGCGTACTTCTCCAGGCTGGCCGCATCCAGGTTTTGCTGGTTGGCGAACAACTTGTCGTACATCGGCCAGAACTTGCCCTGCTGGTCGGCGGCCACCGTGGCGATGGCGGCGGGCATGGCGTTGT
>PMBY01000484.1 GCA_003153875.1 Myxococcales bacterium
GGGGGCACCAGCAAGGGTTCTTCCTGTCAGGTGGGAAGCCGCGCCAGCGGCTCGTCGGGCATGGCGGCTTTCGCTCTTGGCGTACTGCTGGTGCTGGGCGCTCGTCGCAGGCGTCGGAAATCGCGCGCGGACGGTTAGTGAAAGTACCGGTCCTTGAGCGCTAAGAAGCGCTTTTCGACGAGGTGGTACAGCAGTTGGGCGGCGGCAAAAGTGACGAACCAGAAGTAGACGATAGCCATCCCGAGATTGAGGATCGTCGGTCGCCGCGGCACCGCGAACAGAAGGACCATGGCTAGGTCCATCACCGGCAGGTGCAGCAAGTACATGCCGTACGAGACGCGACCCACAGCAACCAGCGGCCGGAATTCGAGCAGCCGGCACAGCCAGGTATTCGGCCGTCGGGTCAGTTCGAGAAGCAGGATGGCCGTGGTCAGCGCCAGCAGGGAAAAGCCCGCCGAGAATCCCAGGGGCCGGCCGATGGGGCGCACTGACATGGTGTTGGTCAGCAGGAGCAAGGCGATGAGAGCAGCCCCGGCGCCCAGCAGCAGCCGGCGGGTCGAATCGCGCCAGGCAATCCGGCCGGCAACCAGTGCGGCCAGGCCGCCCCAGAGAATACTGTCAAGCCGGTAGTGCGAGGCGAAGTGGACGGCCAACGGCTGATCCCATCCGCTCGCGATGGCGAGATGGCGAAGTGCCGGCAGGGTGAGGCACACCGCAAGCGACACCGCCACACGCACGCTGGTTCGCTTGACCAAGACAAGAAAAACCGGCCAGAGGAGATAGAAATGCTCCTCCACGCAAAGAGACCAAAACACAGAGTAGGCTTCGCGCGGAAGCAGGACGGTGTGCCCGGCCCAACGCGGCCCGTACGAAATCATGTAGTTCGACCAGAAGGTGCCGTAGGGCAGAAGGCCCAGAGCCGAGTGCTCGATCTCGCGCAAACCCGCTGAAGGCACGAAGGGATAGTGGGAGAGCAGGCAGGCATCCAGGGCGAACACGGCGTAGAACGCAGGCAAGATGCGAAACACGCGACGTAGGTAGAATCGACCCAGGCTGAAGTGTTGCGGTCGCCCGGCACGCAACTCGCGGTCCTCCTCGCGCAGAAGCAGCGAGGTGATGAGGAAGCCGGAGAGGCCGAAGAACAGGTCCACGCCGGCCCATCCCGCCATCAGCCAGGGCCGCACCCAGCCCAAAGTCGCGTCGGGATAGGCCGTGGTACTGACCGCGTGATAGGCGATCACCATCAGGATGGCGAGGCCGCGTACCCCATCGAAGCTGCGGAAGTGAAACGCGGTGGGTGCGCCTGCGGCCGGGGACTGCTGCGCAAACGTGGCAGGCTCGCGGGGCAAGGTCACCCGTCCATTAAACCACGGGTGCGAACCGCCTCGTGCACTACTGTTCAGCTCTTCCGCCGCTTGCGCAGCCGCAGGTACTCGGCCCGCTGCTCGTCGAGAAGCCAGCTCGGCTCGGCCAAGACGTCGTCGAACAACGAGGCTACCGTCGGTGGTCCCGCGGCCTCCTCGGCGGCGATGGCCGCGCGGATTTCTTCGTCGATACGCTGGCGTGTGACCGTCTGCGCATTGGTCGTCAGCATCTTCTGGGCGTCGAGCCAGACGCCGAAACGCAGCAGCGGATCCTTGTGCTGCCACGCCAGCGCGTCGGTCGGATCGCGGTAGCGATTGGGATCGTCGCTGGGCCCATGGGCGCCCATGCGGTAGGTGACGGCCTCGACGAAGCTGGGGCCCTGACCAGCGCGCGCTCGGTCCACTGCGTCCTTGATGACCGCGTAGAGCGCGAGCACGTCGTTGCCGTCGACTCGGAACGACGGCACGCCGAACGCCAGGCCCTTGATGGCGATGCTGCGCGCGGCGGTCTGGCTGGAAAGAGGTGTGGAGATGGCCCACTGGTTGTTCTGGCAAACGAACACCACCGGCGCCTTGAACACGGCCGCGAANNGCTCGCCGCGCATGCGCGCGGCCCAGGCCAGGCCGGTGGCGTGCGGCATCTGCGAGGCCACGCTCGCGGACCCGATGACATGGCGGCTGGCGCGCGAACCGACCGCGCCCGGCATCTGTCGGCCGTGGGCCGCATCGTTGGCATTGCCCAGCATCTGCGCCAGGTAGGTACGCAGCGGCAGACCGCGGTACAGCGCCGCGGCCGACTCGCGCAGCGCCGGAACGAAATAGTCGTCCGGGGTCAGGGCGTGGGCCGCTGCAATCACCCCGGCTTCCTGGCCGCGGGCATCCAGATAGAGGCCGATGCGGCCCTGGCGCTGCATGGTCAGCAGGTGCTCGTCGAGCAACCGGCTGCGCAGCATGCCCTCGTACATACGCACCAGTTCCGCGGCCGAGAGCGTGGGCACGGCTGCGAGCGCGAGCCCGTTCTCGTCGAGGATCTGCCGCAGCCCAGTGGCGCGTGCCTCGTCCACGTCGCTGAAAGCCTCGATGCTTTCAGCCCGGCTCTGGCCTGAGCGGACTTTGCTGACAGGCTTGTCGGCCATCCTAATGCGACTCGAGGAAGAGCAGCCCCGGCGTCTCCAGCGAGGCCTTGATCTCGGCCACGAACCTGGCCGCGTCGTGGCCGTCGACCATGCGGTGATCCACCGAGAGCGACAGATTCATCATCTCGCGGATCACAATCTTGTCGTCGACCACCGCGGGTCGCTTGGCGATCTTGTGCACTGCCAGGATGGCCACCTCGGGGTAGTTGATGATGGGCGTGGCCGACAGGCCTCCCAGCGCGCCCAGGCTGGTGATGGTGAAAGTGGAGCCACCCAGATCCGACGGGGACACGTGACCGGTGCGCGCGGACGTGGCCAGCCGTTCCACTTCGCGGGCCAGCTCCAGCAGCGAGCGCCGCTCGGCGTGACGAATGACCGGGACCATGAGCCCCTCGGGCGTCTGGGCGGCCAGGCCGATGTGGTATTCGTGCCGTTGCACGATCTCGCCCGCCCTTTCATCGAGATAGGAATTGAGCTGGGGCTGCTTCTTGAGCGCTTCCACCGTGGCCCGGATGAAGAAGGGCAGGTAGCTGAGCTTGACGTCGTGGCTGGCCAGACGCGCCTCGGCCTTGTTGCGGAGCTCGACCAGCTCGGTGGCGTCGACCTCCTCCATATAGGTGAACTGGGCTACCTCGCGCTGGGTGCGCAGCATGTGTTCGGCGATCTTGCGGCGCACACCGCGGAAGGGGATGCGCACATCGCCGGTCACCATCGGCCGCGGCGTGGGCGCCACCAGGCCAGCCGACACCTTGGCCGTGCGTACGTCGTCGGCGGTGATCTGGCCGCCCGGGCCGCTGCCTGTGATTGCATTCACATCCACGTCCATCTCGCGCGCCAGNNTTGCGCACCGCTGGGGTGGCCAGCACGGTTTCGGGTTTGTGAACCGGCGCGGACGGCGCCAGGGCTGGGGTAGGCGCCGGCGTGGGCCCCAGCGTGGGTGTCATGGGGGCCGGCGTTCGGTCGTCATCCTCGTCGGTGCCGATGATCACCAGCACGTCGCCCACCGGGCAGCGCTGGCCATCTTTGAAGCAGCGATCGAGCACGCGCCCGGCACGCGGGGAAGCGATCTCCACCGTGGCCTTGTCGGTCATGATCTCCACCATGGGCTGGTC
>PMBY01000110.1 GCA_003153875.1 Myxococcales bacterium
ACCACGGGCGGAGTTGCCACGGGCGGCGCAACGAGCACAGGCGGAATCGCCGGTGCCAGCGGGACGATCGCCGGTGGGTACGGAGGCAGTGGAGGTGCGCCTGACCTCTGCGCAGGCAACACCTGCAGTGGTCACGGAACTTGCAGCGCCGGAGCGTGCGTCTGCAGCTCCGGTTATGCAGGAACGACTTGTAGCCAATGTGCCACCGGTTACGGCGGATATCCGAATTGCGCGCAATGTGCATGTTCGAGCGGGCAACAACAGTGTCTTGCTTCGAGTACTCTTGGGACATGTGATGACGGCTGCAATTGGACGTCGCAATCTTGCGCCTCGAAGTGCCAACTGTCCGTGGGTGTGGACAAATCGACCGGTTGCGCCTATGACTGGAACAGTCAGCATGACGCCTGCTGGTGCCCGACTTCGACGACCGAGGACATCATGTTGTGGACGTTGAAGGATACCTGCGATGACGGAATTGGGCCATCTGTTGGTTACTATGATGTGACATCAGGAGGATCTTGGGGTCCTTACTTCTTGCAGACTTATAACCAGAGTCTGGCCCAGGCGATCCAATGCGTGACCGGCCACTCGATCTGTTTTGGTGCCTGGGATGGGTTACAATACTGGGGTTGCGGCCAGGGTTGCGTGCAGAGCTGTACGAGTTGCTGCCTTATCTGTGGCTCGCACCTGAGTACGCCAGTGGAACTTCTAACCTGTATTTAGAAACCGCTTGAAGATAGTTTTTGGACGGATCGTCGCCGGCAGGTCCGACCAACAAGCGCAAGCCCGTGCGGTCGCTGGCGACCATCGCGGGCTCACGATAGCGCCGCACCGGTGTTGACCTCGGTAGCGCGGCGTTGCTGACCCGGATCTGCCCGGCGACAGGCCGCTGATCACGTCGGCACGTGCGTTTCTCGCTGTTTCTCGACGGACAGCAGACGTGAGCGCAGCTACGTTCGCGCGTCGAGGGCAGAGGTCGGCTCTGGCGAGGCGCCGCGGAAAAAGCTGGGAGCTGTCATGGGTCAGCTCGGCGGGGCGGTGGCGCCCAGCTCGGCGCACTTCACACCGGCGAAGCGATGTAGCACACCACGGGGGCCTGCACCTAGGTGCGGGACATCTGCTCAGGTCACGGTGCCGTGCACTGAGCTCCGGTTACGTTTGCATTGAGCGTGGCGAGGTCGGCCGCATCGACGGTGCCGTCGTGGTTGAAATCCCCTTGCATCCACCACATGCCCGTCTTTCCGAAGTTCGCCCGGAGGATCGCGCAGTCTGCGGCGTCCACGATACCGTCCAGGTTGGCGTCGCCTCCCGTTCGGGTCAGGGACAGGAGTGCATCCCACTTTTGCGCCCCCGGATCGGCCTGGCTCACCAAGGCGCCCCACGCACCCCACGCGCCATCGCCCGCAGCGTACATGTAGTAGGTGAAGAGCTGCTTCCTGCCAACCAGCGTATCCCAAAGGGCGAAGTACTGCCGGGTCGCATCGTACATCCGCGGATCACTCTGCGCGGCGATTCTGTTGTCCTGGCTCGGGCTGCCATTGAGCCCTTGGCCTCCCTCGTACGCAATCAGCGGCAGGTTGTAGAGAGCGGCCTCGGCAAGGTCGGCCTTCAGCCAATTAGCGATTGCGTTGCCATTGCTCGACGGTGGATTGGCAGCGAGAATGCTCCCCTGAAGGTCGCTGAAGATTCCGTCGACCGTGGTGGCATTGCTGTCGCCATCGATGTCGAAATAGGGGGCGACCGCCATCAGGTCGATGGCACCGGTCGACCCGAACGCCTTCTTGAGAAACTGGAACCCTTCATCGACCTCGGCCGCATACGCCGCTTGCACGTTCATCGGGATCTGGGCCTGGCAACGGGCGCCGCTGGCGCAGCCGAAGACCGTCCGGAATATGTCGCTCTGGCGCTTCTCGAGGATCATGATGAACTGGCTGGCCTTGGTGTACTTGTCCGAGTTGTTCCACGGCAGCGCGGAGTTTGTGAGCGCGGCCGCAGCGATGGCGCTCACCGGTGCCGTCACGCTGCAGACCTTCCCGTCGGTGGTCTGGTCGGGCACGCCAAACACCATGCAATAGGTGTCGAGCACCTGGTGGAAGCCCCAGTTCCAGATCTCGTTGCTGTACTCGACGTAGATCTTCGAGGTACTGTTGATCGGGCTGGTCGTCGCCGTTCCCGCCGGCACGCTCGGGTCACAGGCCGTGTTGCTGGTGTCATTTTGTTCGCCGTAGCGAAAGAGCCGCGCCAACCGGCAGACATAGTCGTCGCTGGCCAGCGCCGGCACGTTGATCCAGATGTCCACGCCGGTTTCGTTGGCCAGCGCGATGATGTCCTCGTACGCCATCCCTTGCACGGTGTTGGCGCGGCTGCCGCCGTTCGGCCAGGTGCGCTGCGACCAGTTCTTCAACGTGTTGTTGTCGTTCGTGTTGAGCGCGTCCATGAACCGCAGCGTGGAAAACGGCTGCATCCTAGTGAGGAAGTCATTCACAAACATGCTGCCGGGTCTTACGGCCGTGCTTGGGGCCATGACGTGGAAATTCGAGATTGGCGGAGTGGCGTTGAAGGTAATCCACACGGGCGTTGTCGCGGTCGAACACTGCTGCACGAAGGTCATGGTCGCCGCATTGTGCTGGACGCCGTTGTTGGTGGTGACGGTCACCTTACCGAGGCTGGCGCCGGTTACTTTGATTGAACCTGTGCCGTCCCAGCTGAACGCGTAGTCCCCGCTGGGGTAACTGGCGGTTACGCTTGACAAGGCCGCCACTGTGGGATTGCCGTTCACGTCAAGTGCAGCCGCTCCCGACCCGTTGGCGTTGTCCCACGGCCCATCGTTGCCGGCGATCGCGAGCGCCATGTCGGCGTAGATCGCGACGTTGTTGTAGTAGTTGAGAGAAGGGACGTTCATTCCCATATTGAAGGTATTCGGCGGCGGTATGTGGCTAGCGTCGGGTGTGACTCCTGCGGCATCGGCCCTGATTCCTGCCACGTCGGTTTTGATTCCTGCGGCGTCGGTCCTGATTCCCGCAGAGTCGGTTCTGATTCCTGCGTCGGTGCTTCCATCCACACTGGTGTTCTCATCGCTCGGCCGACCTCCGTCGGGGCCATCGCTGTGGCCCGC
>PMBY01000145.1 GCA_003153875.1 Myxococcales bacterium
GTGCGAACCGAGCAATCACAGCTCGAGGCGCGCTACAGCGGCGTGGTCAAGCTGGAGAACGTGGAGCTGACCAAGCGCGAGAAGCACTACATCGTCATGAACCGCCACGGCGAGATCGTCATTCAAGACGAAACCGGGCGCGAGCGCGAACGCTACGGACTGACCTATGGTGCCCGCCTGCACTTTGCCGACGGGGCTCGGGTCAAGCAGGGTGAGCTTCTCTCGGAATGGGATCCATTCTCGGTGCCCATCCTCACCGAAGTGACAGGCGTGGTGAAGTTCGGCGACGTCATCGAGGGCGTAACCATGGCCGAGCACATCGACGAAGTGACCGGTTTGTCACGCAAGAGCATCAGCGAGTCCAAGGACGCCGACTTGCGGCCGCGCATTTCGCTCAAGGATGACGCCGGCAAGACCCTGCGCATTCCCAACTCGGAGAATGAGGCTCGCTACTTCCTGCCCGTGGGCGCGACCATCGCGGTGTCCGAAGGCGGTCGGGTGGAGGCGGGCGATATCGTGGCCCGTATCCCGCGTGAAACCACCAAGACCAAGGATATCACGGGCGGTTTGCCGCGGGTGGCGGAGCTGTTCGAATCACGCAAGCCCAAGGAGCATGCCGTGATCTCTGAGATCGACGGCGTGGTCAGCTTCGGCAAAGACACCAAGGGCAAGCGCAAGGTGGTGGTGACGCCTGACAAGGGCGAAGCCCGGGAGTACCTCATCTCCAAGAGCAAGCACCTATCGGTGCGCGAAGGCGATCCCATGCACGCGGGCGAGCCGCTCATGGATGGGGCGGCTAACCCGCACGACATTCTGCGCGTGCTGGGCGAGAAAGCCCTGGCCAAATACTTGGTGGACGAAGTGCAGGAGGTCTACCGGCTTCAGGGCGTCAAGATCAACGACAAGCACATCGAGACCATCGTGCGGCAGATGCTTCGTCGTGTGCGGGTCATCGATGTGGGCGACACCGGCTTCCTGGTCGACGAGCACGTCGAGAAGTACATCTACGAGGAAGAGAATGATCGCGTGTCGGCACGCAACGGGCGCCCGGCCCAAGGCGAGCCGCTCTTGCTCGGCATTACCAAGGCGTCGCTCTCCACCGAGAGCTTCATTTCGGCTTCATCGTTCCAGGAGACCACCAAGGTTCTGACCGAGGCGGCGGTGTGCGGCAAGGTCGACTATCTGCGCGGACTCAAGGAAAACGTCATCATGGGCCGCCTGATTCCGGCTGGCACGGGCTTGGGGGCCTACAAGCGGCTCACGCTCAAGATCGACGAGCCGGCAGCAGTTGAGGCACTGGCCGGTTCCCCGGAAGCACCTCCGGTTCCACCCACCGCGACGGGCGCAGGCGAATAGCGGTCGTGCGGCCCAATGCAATCCGCGGAGCCGGACCAGGTCCGGTCCCTGCGCGCTGTGGCGCGCACCTGTACGCGGCAAGCGGGATCGGCGATAAGCCATGAAAAAAGCGTACGGTCGTCGTTGACTTTGCGATCTCGATTCTTATAATGCACCCCTCCTCGGGCCCGGGACTGCCGGCTAGGATCCTGGACCGTGTGAGTGCGGTCTGGTTTTGGCGAGAAACGAATCAAACATGCCCACCATTAGTCAGCTTGTAAGGAATGGCCGCGATGTCATGCGGCGGAAGACGGATTCGCCTGCCCTCAAGGGCTGCCCGCAGCGACGAGGGGTCTGCGTTCGTGTCTACACCACTACTCCCAAGAAGCCGAACTCGGCGCTGCGCAAGGTCGCGCGCGTTCGGCTCACCAACGGGATGGAAGTGACGACCTATATCCCGGGCGAGGGACACAATTTGCAGGAGCACTCGGTGGTCTTGATTCGCGGTGGTCGCGTCAAGGATCTGCCGGGTGTTCGCTATCACATCATCCGCGGAAGCCTGGACACGTCGGGGGTGACCAACCGCCGCCAGGGCCGCTCAAAGTACGGAGCCAAGAGGCCCAAGTAGGGTCGCAATCGGGGTCGTCTACAGATGCCACGCAAAGGTGAAGTTCCCAAACGAAAGCTGTTGCCGGATCCGAAGTTCACGGATCAGACGCCGGACATGCGTCGTCGCATTACCAAGTTCGTCAACACTGTGATGAGCTCGGGCAAGAAATCCGTCGCCGAAGGGATCGTGTACGGGGCGTTCGATCTGGTCGCCGAGAAGGCGGGCGATGATCCGGTCAAGGTGTGGGACAAGGCGATGGCCAACGTGCAGCCCAAGATCGAGGTGAAGTCCCGCCGCGTGGGTGGCGCGACCTACCAGGTTCCGGTTGACGTGCGCCCGGATCGGGCCTTGGCGCTGGGAATGCGTTGGCTCATCCACTCCGCGCGCGAGCGGTCGGACGGCCGGACCATGCGCGAGAAGTTGGCCGCTGAGTTGCTCGACGCCTCGGCCAACAAGGGCGCTGCGGTGAAGAAGCGCGAAGATACGCACAAGATGGCTGAAGCGAACAAGGCGTTTGCACACTACCGCTGGTAGGGTCGACGCCAGATGAGGAGAGAGAAGACAGTTCGTTAGCCTAAACATAAGGAAGAGAAGATTCGGGCTCGTAGGGGGTTGAAGGGGTGGGCCGAAGCGTGGTGCTTCGGGGCATCCTTCCAGCCAACCGAGTCAGTCCGGACCAGTTCTCGACCGTTCGACCCTTCAAACTGCGGACCTTGCAGTCGTTCGGAGGCCAGACAGCCTGTCGGATGATCTGCATGCGCGCGGAGGTTCAAGTTACTCGTGGTTCGGCAATTCCCCATCACTCAGACCCGGAACATCGGGATCATGGCGCATATCGATGCGGGGAAAACCACGACCACCGAGCGCATCCTGTTCTACACCGGCGTGTCGCAAACCATGGGTGAAGTCCATGACGGCACCGCGGTGATGGATTGGATGGAGCAGGAGCAGGAGCGCGGTATCAGTATTACTTCGGCCGCCACAACCTGTTTCTGGCGCGATCACCGGGTCAACATCATCGATACGCCGGGCCACGTGGATTTTACCGTCGAGGTCGAGCGTTGCCTGCGCGTGCTGGACGGTGCCGTGGCGGTCTTTTGCGCCGTGGGGGGAGTGGAGGCCCAATCGGAGACGGTGTGGCGCCAGGCTGACAAGTACCGGGTTCCGCGCATCGCCTTCATCAACAAGTGTGACCGTCGCGGGGCGGATCCAGGACGCTGCGTGGAACAGATGCGCGCCCGGATCAAAGCCCACCCAGTGGTGACCCAGATCCCCATGGGGCTGGAGGACTCGTTCGCCGGTGTCATCGATCTGGTCACCATGCGGGCCCTCGAATGGGTGGGTGACACCACCGGCGCTGCCTTCTTGGATCGCGAGATTCCTGCGTCGCTGGTCAGGCCGGCCAAAGATGCGCGCGTGGGGATGATTGAGGCTTTGGGCGAGGTCGACGACGAGATCTTCGCCCTTTACGTGGACGGGGCCGAGATTTCGCCAGTCCGGATTCGTGCCGCCCTTCGCCGCGCCACCATCGCGGGCAAGGCTGTGCCGGTCTTGCTGGGCGCAGCTTTCAAGAACAAGGGCGTCCAGCCTTTGCTCGATGCCGTGGTCGACTACCTTCCCTCGCCAGCCGACATGCCGCCAGTGGCCGGGCACGCGCCCGACGGGGTGCCCTGTTTGCGAGCCGCCTCTGACGACGAGCCCTTCTCGGCGCTGGCGTTCAAGATCATGAGCGACGTGGTGACGGGGCCGTTGACCTACTTTCGGGTCTACTCGGGGCAAGTGGAAGCGGGTGCCACGGTGTTCAACGCCACCAAGGGCAAGCGCGAGCGGGTGGGCCGGCTGCTGCGTATGCACGCCAATCACCGCGAAGAGATCCGCCGTGTCTCGTGCGGAAACATCGCCGCGGCCGTGGGCTTGCGCACGACCACCACGGGGGACACCTTGTGCGATGTGCGCGCGCCAATCGTCTTGGAATTGATCGATTTTCCGCGCCCGACTTGCTCGGTCGCCATCGAAGCTCGTTCGGAGGCACAGCAGCAACAGCTGGCGCAAGCGTTGTCGCAGCTGGCGGTCGAGGATCCGACCTTCTCCGTGCGCACGGAGGCCGAGACAGGACAGACGCTGATTGCGGGCATGGGAGAACTTCACCTCGAGATCATCGTCGACCGGCTGGTGCGCCAGTTCGAGGTGGAGGCCAAGGTGGGGCGTCCTCAGGTTGCCTACCGCGAAATGATCACGGAGATGGCCGAGGCCGAAGGGTCTTGCATTCATCAGGTGGGCGGGCGGGGATTGTTCGCACAGGTCAAGCTGAGGGTTGAACCTTGGCCGGACGCTCGGGGCATCCTGTTCGTGAACCAGGCTTCGTCCAGCGCTGTGCCACGCGATTTCGTTGCAGCGGTCGAAAGAGGCGCACGAACCGCGCTGGAGCGCGGAGTTCTCGGCGGCTACGGTCTTTCCGACGTGCGGGTCACCCTGCTCGACGGCAAGCACCATCCCCTCGACTCCAACGAGATGGCTTTTCAGATCGCGGCCGCGCAGGCAGCCTCCCAAGCAGCGCAGCGCGCCAACCCGGTCCTGCTGGAACCCATCATGCGGCTCGATGTTCAGGTTCCCGATGAATTCGTAGGTGGGGTGCTCGGAAATCTTTCCGCCCGGCGGGGACGTGTGCTAGGCATGGACGCCCGCGGCGGGGTCCAGGAGATTGCCGCCGAGGTACCGCTAGCCACCATGTTTGGTTATTCAACAGATGTTCGTTCGCTAACCCAGGGACGGGCCACGTTCACCATGCAGTTCTTGCGCTACGCACCCGTACCTCTCCCGGTACGGGAGGCGCTGTCCACGCGATCCCGGGGTTCTTGATCAGTCTCGTCGGTAGGAGGACCTTATGGCCAAAGAAAAGTTCATACG
>PMBY01000436.1 GCA_003153875.1 Myxococcales bacterium
TTTCTGGCTTGGCAGATGGGCCAGCTTGCCAACGGGATGGGCGAGGCCGAGCGACGGGATTTGGTCGCGTTGGTCGCGCGATCGCTCATCAGCGGCAGTCAGGGCAGCACGCGCATGCGGCTGGCAGCGGCCGAGCGTTCGCTGCTGGACAAGGTGCCAGCGCTGGTCGGGGTGCCGGGGGAGCGCAAGCCGCTCATCGTCGACGGTGAATTTCTCTATCACCAGCGGATCCTGGCTTGCGAGACACGCCTGGCAACGGCCATCAAGGCGCGGGCCGCGCTGCCTGGAGCTGACCCGCAAGCCGTCAAGGCCGTGGTCGCCGAAATCGCGGCCACCAGCAGCCCAAGACTGAGCGACGGACAGCAGGCCGCGGTGTCGGCTGCCCTGGGCCGCGGCCTGGCCGTGATCAGCGGCGGTCCGGGCACGGGCAAGACCACCATCGCGCTCGCACTGGGCCGCGGGCTGGTGCGCATGGGCGTGCCCGCCTGCGACTTGGCGCTGGCCGCGCCGACCGGCAAAGCGGCCAACCGTTTGCAAGAGTCCTTTCAAGCCGGGCTGGCCGCGCTGCCCGCGCCCTCGGCCGAGGATCGAGCCTTGCAGTCTGTTTGCCCGGAAGCCCAGACGCTGCACCGCCTGCTGGGCTACTCGCCCGCAACCGGGCGCTTCCTGCATCACCAGAATCATCGTCTGGCTGCGCGGGCGGTGATCGTCGACGAAGGGTCGATGATCGATCTGTCGCTCATGGAAAGACTGCTGCGTGCGCTGCGCGACGACGCCGTGCTGCTGCTGTTGGGCGATGCAGACCAGTTGCCTTCAGTCGACGCAGGTGCCGTGTTTCGCGACCTGGGAACTCTGGCTGTGCGACTGGACAAAAGCTTTCGCACGGACCAGGCGCAGACCGCTGGCCGTCGCATCAGCGAATGCGCAGCGGCCGTGCGCGCAGGAGATGCCGGCCGACTGGCGGGCTTGCTCACGCCGCGGCCCGCGAGCGCGGCGTTGGCTTTCGACGGCGTGGAGCTGGTGCCGGGCAGCGAGCGAGCGGCCGTGCTGGAGCGCTGGTACCAGGACCGAATCGCCGCCCTGCCCGAGTGGAACCAGCTCATCGAACACGAATACCTTCTCGGGCCCGAGGGATTCTCGCCCGCGGACCACGCCCGCCTGACTCGCCTGCACGCGCACCTGGCGCGCCGGCGCGTGCTGTGCGTGACGCGCGAGCGGCCCACCGGCGCCAACCCGGTCAACGCTTTCTTGCACAGTCTGTGCGCCGGCCCCGACGGTGAGCTTGTGCCCGGCGAGCCTGTCCTGGTCTTGCGCAACGACTATGAGCTTGGCCTGTGGAATGGCGATCAGGGCTTTGTCCTATCCGTCGCGCAGCCCGGCCACGCCGCCCGACCCATGGCCGTATTTCGCCTGTCGACAGCAGCAGCCTCGCCCTGGCTGGTGGTTGCGCCCGAGGCGATGGGTGACAGCTTGGCCTTGGCCTACGCTTTGACTGTGCACAAGGCGCAGGGGTCGGAACACGACCAGATCCTGCTGCTCCTGCCCGAGCAGCCCCTGCCTCTCTTCACCCGCGAGCTGCTCTACACGGCGTTGTCGCGCGCGCGGCACGCAGTCGTGATCTGCGGCAGTGCCGAGGTTCTCGCTTCCGGCGTCAGCACCAGCCTGATCCGCTTGTCGGGCCTGGCGGAAAAACTGGCCGCACCCTAACTAGAATGGATAGTTTTTCACCACAGAGAGCACAGATGACACAGAGGTCGGAAGGGAAAGGGTTCGTACCGGGACAGGAGCTCAACCCGTTCCTTTCTGGTCGGACTCTGTTGACTCTGTGGACTCTGTGGTGACGAGTGCGCGCGCAACGGTTTGGTGATCCGGCCGCTCGACCCTCCGCCAGACAGACAGGTCTTCTATTCCTGCGACCGGATCAAACGCCCACCAGGCTCCTCTTTCAGTTCAATCTTTCGCTTGGTTGCGTGGCTCATGGATGTCCTCCAGTTTCACGCGGACGCCACAGGAAGAAAAGTTCCTGCTTGTGCGCAACGAGGCACAGGTAATCAACGAATGAGGCAACGTCGGCCGCCCGTCGCGTCGGGGACCTTCTATCGCCAAAGGGACTTCCACGAGTCAGTCGACCCCAGCATCGATGCCTGCTGGTTCCGTGCACTGGCTATCGACAAACGTGTCGGGGCCCAGAGTGCACACGGGAAGGCTCGGACACTGCCAATAGAGTCCCGTCGATCCATTGACCGTCGCGTTTGCGCAGACACACGACCAAACGGGCATGATCTTCCAAAGGCCCAGGCCGGCGTTGCAGGACCGGCACACCGATTGCCCTCCGCAGGGATGCTCGTCAAGAGTACAGGGCGCATAAACCGGTGGCCACGATGGACCTATGCACTCCCCGCCATCTGTAAGCGTCCATTGTGCGGCCGAGTCCACTCCCACATCCCCGGTGGGTGGTCGTTCGTAATCGGAGCCGCCGGTAAGCGTCCGGTCTGCACCCGAGTCCGCTGGCATCGTGCCTGAGCCCGAGCCGCAGGCCGCGAGGGCAATCGAAAGGAGGATGATTGCAAACGCGCGAAGCTTGAGAAGACTGCCCCGAAGGGTGGAGCGAGCCGTGACCCTGCACGACGAGCCCGAGGCACCCGGCTGCTGCTCATGCCCTTCACCGGGTTCATCCCCGACACGCTGATGGCGTATCCCCGCCCGTGCGCGGCGAGGCTGTTCGACATGATCGTCAAGCGCGGGTACCCCGGCGCCAACAGCAAAGCCCGGGCAGCGTAAT
>PMBY01000458.1 GCA_003153875.1 Myxococcales bacterium
GCGATGCGATCGTTCGGCCGATTCTTGATGAACTGTGCGACCACAGACTTGACGACGTCGAGCCGGCTGCTCGGCTCACCACCCTCGGTCAAATCCAGGGCCTGCATCGAACCGGAAATGTCGACCGCGAGCACCAGATCGATGCCACTGGCCTGGACCTCGGTCGAAGCATGTCCAAGCTGCGGGCGGGCCAGGCCAACGATCAGGAAGGCCAATCCTACCCAGCGGGCGATTCCCAGGAATCGCCCCCAGCGGCTGCGCGTAGCGCGCGCGACGTCGCGCGCGGTCTCGATGTTCGAGAAGGTGACTGCCGGCCTGGCCCCTTTTCGTCCCAGCCACAGCGCGAGCAACGGCAAGAGCGCGAGTGCCCACAAGATTTGCGGATGTAGGAAGAGGTTCATGACGTCCTCGCAGGTGCTGGTTGGGTTTCGGCCTTGCTCGGCGCCGTGTCGAGCACGAACTGGCGCGCCAGATCGTTGAGCGACACCATTCGTTCCCTGGCCAAGGGGAAACGAGCGAACTTCGCCAGGTCGCAGGCCCCGATGAACTGAAGCAGGGACTCGCGATACGAGCCCAGCGACGAATTCTCCTGAGCCACGAGATTCTCGAAGAACTCTTCGGTGGTCAGATGGGCAGCACGCAGCAGAAAGCGCTCCTCGATGTACTCGCGGACGGCATCAGAGGCGGCTCCGGCGTACTCGCGGACCTGCCCGGCCAACGCCAGCGGCTGTGCCTGTTCAAGACGCATGAGCGCGCGCTCGTGGGGCAAAAGTGGCTTGGCATGTCGCCGCCGCATCACCACGGCGGTGAACCCACCCAAGCCGAGCAGCAACGTTGCACCTCCGCCCAGCGCCAGCCAGCGCCACCACAGGGGAATCGGCACCGGCCCGCGAATGTCGCGGATGTCTTCAGTGGCCGACGCCGGTGCTGGCGCCAGCACCGATGCCGGTGGGACAATTGCTGTTGCCGCCCAAAGCGGGGTGGCCCACAAAAGACCGCCGAGGACCAAGGACAGAATGTGAACGCGCGGTTTCATCGCCGCCTCCCTCTCCGCGACCGGAAAAGCGCTATCAACACGGGAAGATAGGGCACCGAGGTGTCGACCTCGACGCTGTCGACCGATTCTCCGCGTAGCGCTCGTTCGAGTCGTTGATCCCGCTCGCGGGCGCGCTCGGCGAAGCGTTCGCGCACGCCTGCGGAGCCGGTGTCGATCTCGATCATTTCGCCCGTCTCGGCGTCCTCCATGGTGAGCAGACCCACCTGCAAGAGATTCCGTTCGCGCGGGTCGTTCACGTGCAACGCCACCAGGTCGTGCCGGCGTCGAACCATGCGCAACGAGCGCCGCAGGGCCGACAACATATGGGCGGGATCGCCAGCGCTCTGGAAGTCTGAGAGAACGCACACCATCGCGCGCCGTTTGGTCACGGCGTTGACGAAATCAAGTGCGTGCGCGACGTCTGTGCCACGGCGTTTCGGCTGACAGCTCAGCACCTCGCGCACGATGCGGAGCACGTGCTGACGACCCTTGCGCGGTGGAACGAATGTCTCAATCTGGTCGGAAAACAGGACCAGCCCGACCTTGTCGTTGTTGCGAACTGCGGAAAGTGCGAGCACGCACGCGATCTCCGCCTCGATCTCGCGCTTGGTGTGCGCGGTCGAGCCAAAGTCGCCGGAGGCGCTCACGTCGACCGCGAGCACGATGGTCAGTTCTCGTTCCTCTCGGTACTTCTTGATGAACGGGCGTCCCGCACGCGCAGTTACATTCCAGTCGATGGTCCGCACCTCGTCGCCGGGCACGTATTCGCGCACTTCTTCGAAATCCATGCCCCGGCCCCGGAACATCGAGTGGAATTGTCCAGCCAGGGCGTCGGTGGCGAGCCGACGTGTACGAATATCGATGAGACGGACTTGTTTCAGGATCTCTTTGATATTCTTTTCCATGGTCACACCGTTACGGGTTGGGTAGCGCGGCGAGAATCTTGCTGACCAGATCGTCGGCCTGGATGTTCTCCGCCTCTGCCTCGTAGGTGAGGCCGAGCCGATGTCGCAACACATCCGGGGCCAGAGTCTTGACGTCGGATGGAATGACGTAGCCCCGCCCGTGCATGAAGGCCCAGGCGCGTGATGCCAGGGTCAACGCAATGGTGGCGCGCGGCGATGCCCCAAACAGCAAGTAGTCGGCGATGGGCAGACTGTAGCTAGCAGGAGAGCGCGTCGCGGTGACGATATCCACGATGAAGTCGCGAATCTTGTCGTCGACGTAAATGCGGTTGACCACCTTGCGAGCGTGGGCCAACTGGGCAATCGAGACAATCGGATCGACATGGAGATCGGGCTCACTGGTGGCCATGGCGTCGAGAATCGCGCGTTCCTCTGCCTTCGACGGGTAGCCAATGACGAGCTTCAACAGGAAGCGATCGACCTGAGCCTCTGGCAGGGGATAGGTGCCCTCTTGTTCGATGGGGTTCTGTGTCGCCATCACGAGGAATGGATCCGGCAGAGGGTAGCTCTCCTCGCCCAGGGTCACCTGATGCTCCTGCATTGCTTCGAGCAGAGCCGACTGCACCTTGGCTGGCGCACGGTTGATCTCATCGGCGAGCACCAGATTGGAAAAGATCGGACCGTGCTTGGTCTGGAAGCTGCCGGAGGTTGGGTTGTAGATCATGGTGCCCACGACGTCGGCGGGCAGCATGTCCGGCGTGAACTGCAGTCGGCGGAACTTCGCGCCCACAAGTGTCTGCGCAAGAGTCTTGAGCGCCAGGGTTTTGGCCAGCCCCGGCACGCCTTCGAGCAGGAGATGCCCATTGGTCAGGAGGCCCACGATCAGACGGTCGACTAGGTATCTTTGCCCGACAATGACCCGCGCCATTTCCGTTTGCAGCGCAGGCACCCACCCGGCGGTGTCCTGAACCTCCTTCTGGATCTGTTGCACGTCTCCGTGCCAGGCACTACGACTTGGAATGGCGTCGTACGCATTGCTATTGGCTGGACTGGCGTTGCTCGATACAGGATTGACTGCAGCTTCCATGTGGTCTTCTCCTTGTTTGTTCTGACTGTCGAGAACAACTATGGGCACGCTACCCATGCCAGAATCTTGCGGGACCATTACAGCGGTGAAAGATCGCTGTCGCTCACCCTGCGGAACCGGCCGGCATCTACTGCACCGCCTTCGTCGCCTGAAGGCATCGCACCTGCGACCCCGGTTTGGACAGGCGCCGGTGGACTACAGGGCGGACACGGAGTGACCCGGGAGCGCGGTGTTGGTTCCGCCGTTCAAGAGGTCGACATAGTCCGTCAGGATCTTCACGGCCTCGTTCAAGACGATGTCGTCGTCGGCCGAGCGACTGGTCGCCGCGCGGTCAGGAGCGTTCGGCGCAGAAGAAGGGTCCTTGACCCGCGCCGGTGCCGCGCTCTTGGTAGCCGCCATGGGCGGGGGTAGACCGGGCGAGGAGACGTTCTTGAGCGTGATTTCGTAGGTGGCAGGCCGGGCAGCGGGATGGATTCGGCTTTCCCGTTCACGCTCGTCCTGACGAGCCTTGGATTGCGCCAAGTCTTGCCGGCGTTCCGCTTCGTTCAAGGAAACAGACTTGGTGGCCAGGCTCTTCCTGACTCGCGCGAGGTCGTCCGCCAGAAGGGCAAAGCCTTTCTCGGTTGCGACCCGTCGGAGGGACTTCTCGCGTAGAGCGCTGAGGTAGGGCTGCACGCGATTTAGCCGCTCGTGGGGCGCCGGAGCCACGGTGTCCCAAGGCAACGGGTCTTTCAATGTCGACTCGCTCACTTCACTGAAATCACTGGGGGACGGCAAAACGATGTCGGACGCGACGCCGCGCAACTGGGTCGAGGCACCGTTAGGTCGATAGAATTTGCGAATCGTGACCTTGAGCGCGCCGGGGTCATAGGCATGCGCCAGTCCCATTTTGTCCATGACCAGCGCGAGCGGCAGAAGGTTTTGCACCGTGCCCTTGCCGAAGGTCGAAGAATCACCCACAACCACGCCGCGCCCATAGTCTTGAAGCGCGCCGACCAGGATTTCCGAGGCTGATGCGCTGAAGCGACTGATAAGCAGGACCAGCGGCCCGTCGTAGAGCACCGAAGGATCGGTGTCGGCGTCGACGCCGATGTCACCCCGGGGACCGCGCGTCTGCACGACTGGCCCTTCACGAATGAACAGACCGGTCAGGCTGACCGCCTCTTCGAGCGACCCACCGCCGTTGCGTCGCAAATCCAGGACAACGCCGCGCACATGCTCGGCCTTCAACTTCTTGAGCAACTGTGCGACGTCGGCCGTCGCGCTGCGACGTTCGCCTGGCCCGCCCAGGTCTGCGTAAAAGGATGGTAGGTCGATGACACCAAGTCGAAGGGTCGTACCTTGACTCGTCGGCAGGTCCAGAATTTGGGCTTTAGCTTGCTGGTCTTCGAGATTCACCTCATCACGCACCAGGGAGATGGTCTTGGGAAGCGAAGCATCGGTAGCGCCCACGGGAAGAATGGTCAACCTCACTGTCGACCCCTTGGGGCCGCGAATCAGCTCCACGGCGCGCGAAAGGGGCATGTCGGTGATGTCGACCGGCTCCCCGCTTGATTGCGCCACCGCCAAGATGCGGTCGCCTGGTTTCAGCAGACCGCTGCGCGCCGCAGGCCCTCCTGGCAGCAATTCGCGAATCTTGCAGTAGCCATCCTCGCTCTCCAGGGACGCGCCGACGCCGAAAAGCGAAAGCTTCATGGCGATCGAAAAAGTCTCCATCTCCTGATGCCCCAGATAGTCCGAGTGCGGGTCGTAGACGTGGGCCAGCGCGTTCAGGTAGGTTTCCAGTACCTCATCGCTGCGCAGAGACTTCATGATCGCAAGCTGTTGCGCTTGTCTGCGCACCAACCTGCTCACGATCTGCTCGGGCCCCTTGTCGGCCAGCTTCTCCTGCAGGTACTCCGCTCGAATCTGCTGCCGCCAGAGTTCCTGCGCCGCCATCAGATCGCGTGGCCATTGGGCGTGCTCGCGATCCACGGCGTAGACATCGTGTCCGGTGAAATCGAACTTTGCCGTCCGCAGCAGGTTGGTGGTGTAGGCCACCCGCTGCTCCAGCCGCTGTAGATACCGATAGAAGATTGCGTGGGCCGCACTGGTATCGCCCAGACTGCGGGTAGTTTGCGCCAGGGTCGCGCGGTACGACGCAAACTCCTTCACGTCGGACTGCAGGAGGAGTGACCGGGTTCCGTCCAGGTCATCCAGATAACGGTCCAGGAACTTCCCCGCCAGCTCACTATCGAGCGGATGGTGCGCGAACTGCGATTGTTCCAGCAGGTTGGTCGTCAACCGCGTGATATTGGCTTCAGTCGCGCCCGTGGCGGCCCGCGCGGACGCTGCCTGTCCGCGAAGATCCATCGTGCTGAGGCCCGCCGCCAACCCGAGAACGAGGAGGAAGGGTGGAATTCTAGTGGGGGATTTCATTGCGGCTCCAGCGTGTTGGTGCACGAGGCGTTGGCAGCACTCGGCGAGTCCACCCTCGCGCCCCTGTGCCCCTATCATAGGTGCAATCTATTGCCCCCACCTTGCGGCGAGATTACAAGCTTGAA
>PMBY01000423.1:0-8109 GCA_003153875.1 Myxococcales bacterium
CGTTCAGCCTTTTCCTTTTGCCATTGCTGGCGGCTGATCTCCTTCTTGCGCTTTTCAGCGGCGCTCTTGTTGAATGGCTTCACGGATGGTCTACCAGCGCTCCCCTCGACCGCCGCCACCGCCGCCACGACCACCACGGCCGCCGCGACCACCACCACCACCACCACCACCACCGCCGCCAAAGCCGCCACGACCACCGCCGCCGCCCGCGGAGCGCTCACGCGCCTCGTTGACGGTCAGGGTGCGCCCCTGGAAATCCTTGCCGTTGAGATTCGCAATGGCGGCTTCTGCGCCGGCATCGGTCGCCATCTCGACAAAGGCAAANNTGTAGATCCTGCTCGTTAGCCGAGTAGGGCAGGTTGCCGACGTAGAGTCTCTTTCCCATGGTTCCTTCTCCTTGTGCCAGGTTCTCATTCTCAGTCGACTACCCAGCAGCGGCTTCGCAAGGAACCCAAGTGGGCGACGATCAGAGTATTCCATTCCAAGATGAGCCGGTTGCGAGCAAGTGTCCAGATTTTTTTGGCGCGCTCGTCGGGCGCTTTTCATGCAGCTTGCGTACCTAACGCCGCACGGCGTGCTTGGAACCATACCGAGGAGCGTGGGTTAGCGCCCCCGACATGGGGCCGGCAGGGGATTTCCGGGCCAAGGCCAGCTTGTGCGTGCCTCGGGCGGCAGGTGGCCATGCCGGCGGACGTAGGCGGCCACGAAGGCGTGTGTTGGCGGGTTGACATAGCCGCCACCTCCCAAGGGGCCGAAGTCCACTTCATAGCGCCGAGCGATCTCATCAAACAGAGCATCCCGGTGCGCCTTTGCACAGATGCTGGCGGCCGCAACCGCCGTGTGAATCGACTCGCCCCGATCACGCGCTTCGAGATGCGGATAGCGGGCGGCAAGCGGCGAGAACAGGCCGCGTCCGTCCGCGACGATACGGCCACAGATTGGAGCGCGTTCGATCAGGCGCACGGCGCGCTCTCTCTCCAGCAGGTTGAGAGCGTGGCGGCTGACGTACTCGTCGATGGTTTCCACGCCGCAGATTTCCACACCGACCCAGCTCGCCAGCTCCTCGACGGAATTCTTGAGCAGCGCGCGCGTCTTGCGTGCCTTGGCGGACGAACCAAATGCCTTGGAATCACGTACCCCCTGCGAGGCGAGCAGACCGGCGGCCTTCTCGTCGAGGACGACGGCTGCAAGCACCATGGGGCCGAGCGCCGGCCCCCGGCCTGCCTCGTCGATGCCAAGCACAAGGTGGCTCATCATTTGCACTTTGCCACCAACGCGGCCAACGGGCCGGCCAAACGGGCATCAATCAGCGCATGGACCATCGCTTGCCGGGCCGCCTGCAACGTCCGATCGGCGCGGGCCTCGGCAAAGACCGCACGCATTCTTGCGGCCAGGGGCGCAAACAGCTCGGCCTCGGCGTCGGGCATCCGCCGCGTGAGGATCGCAGCCGCTGCCTCGACGTCAGCACGGGTCCGCGTCTTGGTCAGGACCTGCTGGACAAAATGCTCGGCCACACCACCGGCCAGCATGCCGCGGGCATAGGCGGAGAACTGATCCACGGCGGCGGCCAGGGGCAATTCAGGTGTTCCGACTGCGGCGGCCAGCAAGGCAGTCTTGCTCACCTCGGTCGCACTCGTGACCACCTCATCGAGCAGGTCGAGCAGGAATTCTTCGTCGGCGGCGCCCCGCGGGGCATCGCCCAGCGGCCACGCGCGCGGCTGGGACATGGCCAGGGTCTCGGCGGCTGCGCGCCGGAAGCCGTCATCCAAGTTCGCCGCCAGATTGAGTCGCTCGCTCGCCAGCGCTGCTTTCAGGCGGGTCTCGCTCGCATCCAGTTCAGTGCGGCAGCGTCCCAGGTGCGCCGCCCAATCCTCTGCTGGACGCGCGGCCCGGACAAGTTGGGCGGCCTCGTCGGCAAAACGTGCCAAAGCCGCGCTTGCAGTCGCCTGCTTGAGCGCGTGCGTGTGTTGGAAGAATCGCTCGTGCAGGGCTGCCTGAACAGCTGGCAGCCCGCTCTTTTCCAGGCGCGCATGGTCGCCAGCGAGATGGGCCACAAGCGCGTCGCGCGCCGAAAGCGGCAGCAATGATTCCACCCGGTCCCCGAGCGTTGTCTTCACATGGGCAAGCAAGGCCGCGACGTCGCCGGCGCCCGCTTGATCCGCCTTGTTGAGCACGCCCAGCACGCGTTTGCCCGCCGCGTGCGCCCGATCGAGCACGCCGCGCTCGCTCGCCTTGCCTGCCTGGGTCAGGGAAAAGACCCACACAATGGCGTCGGCCTCGACGAGAAATGCCCGCACCACGCGTTCGTGTTCGGGCCGCAACGAGTTTGTCCCCGGCGTGTCGACGACTTCGATCTTTTGCAGCACAGGCAGAGGGTGGAAGATCTCGACCATGCGCACGGTGCTGGCCGCGGCGTCGTCCAGGGCGGCGACGAATGTTGTGATTTCAGAGTCGCTGTGTTCCTCGACGCGGCCGTCGTGAAAGTGCACGCGGCCACCGGGCGGGCCAAAGCGAAGCACATTGATGGTGGCCGTGGTGGGCGTGACGCCCACGCGCGCGATCTCGGCGCCGCACAGGGCATTGACGAAAGACGACTTGCCCGCATTGAACTCGCCCATCACCGCGACCAACAAGGGGCGATCCATGGCCTCGGCGGCGCGCAAGGCGGCGGGAAGCAGCGACTGCAGTTCAGGGGATCGCGTGGCCAGATCGCAAGCAAAGGCCAGCAAGCCGCGAAGATTGTCGGGCGGTGGGGCAGACGGGGCTAGGGCCTGCGCCACGAATCGTCGCGCAGCCTCGGTTGTGGCCAGCGGGGCCAGTGCCAGCAAGTCCACTTCGCGAGACGTGCCGTCGAGAAACGCGCGCACGCTGGCGGCCAGAGATGGATCCGCGGCCGAGTCCGCCTCGCCCAAGCAAGCCCGTTCCAGCGCCCCGCGATCTTGGGCTGCCAGGGCCAGACGCACGACCGTCGCCGCTGGCGCAGGCGTGCCCAATTCTGCCTCGCGCCTGGCTGCGGCCAGGGCTCCGGCAAAGTCACCCGTCGCCTCGGCCAGGCTGCGCCAGGCCGCCAGCACGATCACATCCTCGGGGTTGGCAGCCAATGCTTCTGCCGCCAGGACGGTGGCCTCTTGCACGCGTCCGGTTGCGGCCAGGCGCTCGACCAGGGCTGCCTGCACGCGCGCTCGACCCTGGGCTTGCCAGGGAAGCTCGGCTAGGGCCGCACGCAGCAAGCCCTCGGCCGCCTCGGTCTCGGGGCAGGCGCGCGCTGCTTCGATGACCAGGTTCGCGCTGCCAAGCGTGCCCGAGGCCTTGGCTTCGATCAACTCCTGGGCCGCGTGGACGAGCCAGCGCCAGCCGTCGCCCGCCCCTGCGGCCAGCAGAGCGCGGCCCAGGTCAGCGGCGATCATGCGGTCGCGGGGACAATCCTCGGCCGCCTTGCGCAGCTCGCGTACCGCTTCGCCGGGACGGCCGGCGCGCATGGCCAGGCGCGCCCGGGCTGCGTGCGCGCGCCCACGCAGCTCGGGCTTCGCCGTGCCCGACAGCACGCGGCGAAGCGCGTCCCGCGCCGGTTGCTCGCGGCCCAGGCGAGCCAGGGCTTCGCTCAAGCCCAGCCATCCCTCGACGGAATCCTTGGCCAGGTTGACGGCCCGGCCGTAGGCCTCGACCGCAGCCTCGTCGTGATCGCGGCGGCCGCGCACCTCGCCCAAGGCCAGGAACACGGCGGGCAGTTCTGGATAGTCGTCAGAAAGTCCGAGCAGGCGCGCTTCTGCAATCACCAACTCGCCCTCGTCCGCACAAGCCAAAGCCTGCGCGATTTCCTTGCGCGCGGCCTCGGGCAAGGACCCGCCGCCGGTCAGCGTGGTGCGGAGTTCGTCGAGCAGACCCATGGACAGGCGATCCGTATCTTCGGTTTCACCCTTCCCACACCGACTGTCTTATCTCCGCGATTCGCTCTTCAATGGCTTTGAGGGCGAGCAGCGATTGGTCGATGGCTTCGGCACTGGGTGCCACTGATTCGGCGTGACTGCGGCGCTCGGCCAGCGCGCGCTCCAGCACCTCGGCGATCCCGCGCGCCAGGGCCACGCCCGCCTCGGCGATGAATTCCTGCAATCGCTGCACGAACTCGTCGACGATCTGGTCCAGCTTGGGCGCCAGCGCAGCCGCTGCCTTGTTCACAGCCTCGGGTGCGGCCTGCCTGGCCTCGGCCTTCACTTCTTGCGCCACCTTGCCCCGAAGAATAAGGGCCAGGACCGGCGCGGCCAGCGTCATCAGCCCGCCGGCCAAGGTATTGACGAACAAGAAAATTGTCGTGCCCAGGGCGCCCAAGGCAAACACCGAGGCGTCGTACTTGAACGTGTCCACCGAGATGTGCAGCCGCGCCTCGGGCGACGACAGCTCCTCGGCGATCTCGCGGGTCAATCCTTCCACACGCTGATTCGCGACTTCGATAGCCCGCTCGGCCAGCCGGTCCAATTCGGCGGCCATGCGCTCGCCCTCGGTTTCCAGCCACGCTTTCCACGTGTCTTGTAGAAACGGTCCCAGAAAGCGTCGCACGTCGGCCGCGTCGCTGTTGTCGATCTCGGGCGGCAGCGCGGCCGCGAAGTCGCGGGCGAAGTCAGCCAAGTCCTGGCGCACACGCGCCTTCAAGGCCGCGGCCTCGGCCGCCACTCCCGACGCAGCCTGGTCGAGCGCCCGGCGCCCCACTTTCAATCGCTCCTGCGCGTGCGCCACGCGCGCGGCCAGATCCTCGGGCGGCAGTTCCAGCGAGCGCCGTCGCATTCCCAGACTGTCGCGCACAAAGGTCGCCAGCCGCCCCGCGTCCTCGAGCGCGTGGTCGAGCAACAGGCGCACCCGCTCGGCACCCAAGGTCAGACGCAGATGCGCCAGCAGCGGCTGCAAGCGTGAACCAACCAAGTCGCCGGCCAGGGCACGCTTGGCCGAGATGGGGAACACCGCGGGCGCGCCGACCATCCCCGACAGGTGCCGTCGCGCGAACTCGGTCGCCTCTTCCAGCTCGGCGTCGTCGAGCAGATCGGCCTTGCTGACCACGAAGACCAGGCGATCGCGACAGGAACGCAGGATGCGTTCTTCGAGAAAACGCCGCTCCGAGGCCGTGAGGATCTGCGTGGCGTCCAACAAGAACAGGGCCGCATCGGCGCGCGGCACGTAGCCATAGGTGATATCCGCGCATTGTTCGTTGATGTCGTTCACACCTGGCGTGTCGACCACCGTGATCGACTCGCGCAGGAAAGGCGCGGGGTGCTCGATCTCGACATGCGACAGGGACTCATTCGCGGCTTGTGCGCCCGTCACGGTCAGCCAGTCCGCGAGCTTGTCCTGATCGATGATCTCGCGCCGACCATCTTCAAACACAGCCTCGGCAACGACTCGCTCGCCGTGACGAATCAGCGCCAGCACCGCGGTGGTGGGCGTGATACCTATCGGCAAGAGAGGTTCAGTCGCGGGCTGCGCCGGACTGGCACCCGTGGTCCAGGGATCAGTCAACCCGAGCAGGGCATTGATCAAGGTCGACTTGCCGTGATTGAACTCGCCCAGCACCACGAGAGAGAAGCGCCCCTGGTCCAGCTTGGGAATGCGCACCTGGCGAATGTCGTTGGCCGTGGACTCCAGCCCGGTCGTGCCGGCCAGGTCGGCCAGGCGAGCGAGCACCTCACGTATGGCCGCCTTGCGCGCATCCGCGTGAAGTACGCCGCTCACTTGAACACCGCCAGGAGATCGGCAACCTGGGCGTCGCATTCCTCGCGGGTGAGCCCGCCCGCTCCGCTGTCATGACCGTCGCTGGCCACCCCGCGGAAGTACGCCGTCTGTGCGAACAGGCGCAGGGCCGTCACCCGCGTGGGCAGATAGGGATGGGTGGAAAAGGCCTCGCCCAGCCGGCGCAGATCGTCGCGCACTTCGGCGAACTGGCGCAGGTACTCGTCGACATTGATGTCGCCGTAGAGCTTGCGTGAGCCGAGCGCCAGCTTGATGAGCGCGGAGGTGGCAAGGCCCAGGTCGCGGGTGCACAGCAGGCCGGCCCGGTCGCTGGTGATTTCCGCCCGGCGGGACCACGCGCGCAGGGCCAGCACCACGGGCTGGGCGCCCAGGCGCAGGATCACATTCGCGGTCTGGGTCAGATAGTAAAGCGCGGTCAGGTAAACGACGTGGTTGTTGTGGATGTGGCCGCACTCGTGACCAATGACGAAGAGAAGCTCGGCCTCGGTCAGGTGGTCGACCAGCGCGCCCGAAAGCACCAGGGTGGCATCCTCGCTGGTTCCGAAGGTGTGGGCGCCCAGCGAGGCCAGCTCGGGCGACACATAGACCGCAGGCAGCGGAATGTGCAGCACATCGGCGCAACGGGCGACCTTGGCATGCAGCGCGGGGAACTGGCGCTCCCCCACGCGCACGGCACTGCCGACGAGGCGGCTCTTGCCCACGGTGTTCCAGAAACGCACCGTGGATTCCATGGCCAGTGTCACCGGCCGCAACTTGTCCATGGTGGCGCGCACGCGCCAATCGCCGGCAAAGGCGTAGGCAGCGGTTTCGCGCGCGCGCGTCTGCCCAGCGCCTTTGCACGCGGCTACATAGCGGGAAAAGGACAGATCCACCGCAGCCATGGGACCGGTATCATAGCGCAGAGGCAGGGCCGCGCGGTGCCTGGTCCAAGATTTCGCGCACCCGGCGGGTCAGTGTCTCCAGCGTGTACGGCTTACTCAAGAACTCGATTCCGCGGTCCAGCACGCCGTGGTGGGCGATGATGTTCTCGGTGTAGCCCGAAGTGAAGAGGATTCGGGTTTCGGGGTGCGTTTGCACCAGTCGCTCGGCCAGCTGGCGGCCGTTCATGCCTGGCATCACGACATCGGTGAGCAGCAGGTGAATCGGCTCGCTGCCCTTGCCGGCTATCGCCAGCGCGGCTTCGCCGTCGCTGGCTGCCAGAACGCGATAGCCGGTGTTGAGCAGCGCCTGAGTCGCGATGTTGCGCACGCGCTCGTCGTCCTCGACCACCAAGATGGTCTCGCTGCCTCCGGTGACCGAGCGCGGGTCGAGCGGCGGGGTCAGCGACTCGGGCGTCTCTGACCTGGCCGGCAGGTAAATCTTGAAGGTCGTGCCCTTGCCCACTTCGGAATAGACCTCGATATGGCCGTTGCTCTGCCGGATGGCGCCGTAGGTGGTGGCCAGACCCAATCCGGTTCCTTCGCCGCGTGGCTTGGTGGTGAAGAACGGCTCGAACAAGTGGCTCTTCACCTCGTCGCTCATGCCGCAGCCGGTGTCGCTGATAGCCAGCCGGACATACAGGCCCGGCTCCACCGGCGGGTGGCTGCGCTGGTATTCCTCGTCCAGCGTGACGGTGGAGGTCTCGATGACCAGAACCCCGCCCCGTGGCATGGCGTCGCGCGCGTTGACCGCCAGGTTCACCAGCACCTGCTCGGCCAACCCGGGATCGATCTTCACCGTGGCCAGCCCCGGACCGGGCAGGGTGCGTAGCTCGATGTCCTCGCCGATCAGGCGCACCAGCATTTTGTGCATACGCGCGATTAGCGCGTTCAGGTCCACCAGGCGCGGTTCAACGATCTGCCGGCGCGAAAAGGCAAGCAGTTGACGGGTCAGCCCGGCCGCGCTCATGGCTGCCGCGCGCACCTCGCCCAGCGCATCCTGGACGCTCTCGTCTCGCGGCAGGCGGTGACTGGCTATTTCGACATTGCCCAGAATGACGGTCAGCAGGTTGTTGAAGTCGTGGGCCACGCCGCCGGCCAGCCGGCCGATAGATTCCATCTTCACTGCGTGCTGGAGCTGGTCCTCCAGGCGGCGGCGGTCCGCCTCGGCGCGCCGCCGTTCGGTGATGTCGCGGGCTACGCCCATGAACGCGGGCGCGCCATCCAATTCGGTCATGCTCACGGTCAAGTCGACCGGGTAGGTGCTGCCGTCCTTCCGCTGCTGGGCCCCCTCGACCCTCACAAAGCCCTTGGAGAACAACTCACGCTGTATCTCGGCCAGATGCTCCCGTGCCTCCGGCGCCACGATCTCGGCAAGCGGCATGCCCAGCAATTCCTCGCGCGCGTACCCGAGCTGGCGGCAGGCCGCATTGTTGATCTCGATCAGTTTCTCGTC
>PMBY01000423.1:8158-9288 GCA_003153875.1 Myxococcales bacterium
GACCAAGATGCTCGCCAGTACTCCGAGGACCCAGCGGTAGGACATGGCGATGGCGGCGATCAGCACTGGGATGATTCCGGCGGCCAGCATGGCGATCTCGTAGCGGACGGCCCCCAGGAAGGGCACGGTCAGCGGCACCGCGGCCGTGCAGGCGAGATAGAGCGCCACGCCCGTCCGGTAACGGCCCGCGCGCACCAGCAGGAACGAGACCGCGATGAGGCCGGCGCAGACGACAACCCCAAAGGCATCCCAGCCGCGCAGGATGGTGGTGCCGACCGTCCGCCGCCAGAACATGTCGCCCAGGGCCAGTCCCAGCGCGATGGCTGCCACATGGGCCAGCATCAGCACGGCCATCAAACGTGCGGCCACGCGTTGCTCGGCGCCTTGGATGCGCGGACTGGGTCCGACGAGGCGCTGCCACAGCGAGATCTGGCCGTCTTCGTCCAATCGGTTCCTCCTTGGCTGCTGATCTTGGCCGCGCGGCAATCGAACTGCACCGCGAAGGACATGAGCAGCCCGGCCTGCGCCAGCGCCGTCTGCTCACCCACGATGGTGCCATGATTGGGGCGGAGCGATGAGATTTTGTTCGCGCTCCCAACCCGCTCTGGCCTATCGTTGCACGACAGGGCTGATCCCCGCCGATTTCGCGCTACAATGCGCGGCCTGACGATGTCGCTCCTTCGTTCCGCAGAAGCTGAACTCGATTCCCCGGCCGACCTGGCGCCGGTCGAGGCCTCCATGCGCCTGGCGCTCGAAGCCGCCGCGCAGGCGGGCCGATCAGGCGAAGTTCCCGTGGGTGCTGTGGTGATGGCCCGCGGTCAGGTGGTGGCCGTGGCGCACAACCAGCGCGAGTGTCTCAACGACCCCACCGCTCACGCCGAGATCATCGCCTTGCGGGCCGCGGCCGCTGCGCTGGGGAGCTGGCGCCTGGTCGATGCCGATCTCTACGTGACCATGGAGCCTTGCCCGATGTGTGCCGGGGCCCTGGTCAACGCGCGCATACGGCGCCTGTATTACGGTTGCGACGATCCCAAGGCGGGCGCCGCGCGCACGCTCTACCGGCTGCTCGACGATGCGCGACTCAATCACCAGGTCGAGGTGATTCCCGGCGTGCTGGCCGCCGAGAGCGC
>PMBY01000090.1 GCA_003153875.1 Myxococcales bacterium
CGGGGCTCGATAGATGGCTTGCTTGAAATCGGCTGGGTTTGCAGCGCCGAAGTACAGCCACCAAACCGAGCCGTCATTATATAGGTGCGGCTGCTGGGCAGGCCCACCGAGTTTCGTGATGGTTGTGTCGTTGACAGTCGTGGCTTGGGTTGGGGACGACCACGACACGCCATTGTCGGCGCTGGTCGAGTAGAACACGTGCTTGCCGCCCGTCACTCCTTGCAAGTCCTGGCTGTCGAAAAACAACACCAGGACGCCGCCCACGAACTCGATGTGGGGATTGTCAAACTCTGTCCCGGCGGTGTTGAGCGGCGACGGCAGGGCCATGCCTGTGGGGCTGGGGCTCAATCCGACGTTTTGCAGCAGGGCGATCTTTGGACCGCCTGGAGCGAGAGAATCGTCTGTGTACACCACCCGGTCATACCCCGTATGTGCCGTGTTCAGGTCTCCCTGAAATGCGCCCAGATCGTAGCCTGTCGCCATATGGAGGTTGGACAGGCACCAACTCGTGAACGGGACGCTCGTGGCACTGCGCTGAGCGATGGCCACGTCGGCGTGAAGCCAGGGATTGGGCGGTGAGATGTTGGTCGGAAATACCTGTCCCGCCAGCGTGGGTCCCCGTCGGTACAGGTAAAACAGGGTAGGCGATACGCTGTCGAGTACGGCCTTGAGCAAATCCATCGGGATGTAGGTCGCGTAAAGACTCAGACCGTCGCGACTGATGTAAATGCCGTCTTCCCACGCCAGGGTGGACAGAGGTTGCGCGTAGGGCGTTGTGAACTCCCCGGGAAGCTCATTGACGGGCGCTTGCTTGGCTTTGGCGGCTGCCCAGCTGGAAGCTCCCGCCGTGGATGCGGTAATCACAGTCGGTCCCACACACGCCGAGCAACTCGCAGTCGCGCCTCCTTCGACTCCGGTGCAGGTCCAGATCCAGGGACCCGAGCCGCTCACTTGGGAAGGCCTGCCCGCGGCGCACAATCCACTTGTCGGCGCACTCGATTCGGCCACGCCGTACGACAATCCGCAAACGCCGTCGACAGCGCTGGCTGGGGCCGAGCAAGTTGCCGTGGTGCCTCCGCCGCTGCCGGCGCAACTTGACATACCACCCGACGGGTAGCCGCCTCTCCCGCTGCTGCCGGTCGTCGTGCTGTTGCCGCCCGTTGCATTTCCACCTGAGTTGCTTGCACCCGCCCCACTGCTGCCGCCCGTGGCACTGCCGTTCACTCCACCGCTGGCGAGTGCTCCGCCTTTCCTGCCGCCGCCGCCTGAATTCCCCTTTTGTGCTGTGCCGCTCGATGAGCTACACGCCACACCAAAGCCCGCAAGCAAAGTAGCTGAGAGAAGGATCGTGAACTTGCCCGAAAGACTGTGTCGCATGGGACTGAAGCTTGGAGGGGGTGTCTGCTGTGGACACGAAGGGTAAAGGTGCCGTTCTAGGCTATCTTCGCCCGCTCGGCCGCAGCTGGCCATGACCAGCAACCCGTTCGTTTCTCCAATCATCCAATCTCCCTCGTGGACGCCATACTTCCATGATGCCTATGCTCCGGACTTCCAGGCCGCAGATCCTCAGCCTGCCATCGCACCTGACACGCCCAGAAGGCGTCTATATGAGCCACGGCCCCTACCTGCAGGTATTGAGGAAGACCGCTAGGTGGTCGCCGGTATCACTGACCACCGCGAGGTCGTCGAGACCGTCGCCGTTGAAATCAGCGGCCGTTGCCGAATTCGCCCCGGGCAGCGAGTACGTGGCGCCTTTGACGAATGTGCTCCCATTGAACACAAGGGTTACCGACGTCTCGTACGAATTGATTGCGAAGTCTGGCCGACCGTCGCCGTTGAAATCACCCGTCGTGAGAGAGATCGGTTCGGACACGATCGGCAGTGTGATTGGGTCTGCAAATCCGCCGGCCCCCGTGTTCAGGCGAACGGCTTCGGTGCTCACCAGATCGGGACGGCCGTCGCCATCGACGTCGAAGGACGTAAAGGAGTCCGGTGCAGTAACATAGGCGACTGGCATGAGGAGCTGCGTGGTGCGCGAGAAGCTCCCCGATCCTGTGCCGTACCACAGGGTGACGGTGGAGTTGGAAGCAGCCGCGAAATCCATGTGTCCGTCACCGTCGAAATCGCGAGCCACCACGGAGAAGCTCCCGGCTGCGGCAACGAAATTGGTCACAGCGCCGAGATGGCCCGCGCCGGTGTTGAGAAGCACGCTGATTGTATTGGTTCCGGAGTTCGCGACCGCGAGGTCGGCGGCACCGTCGCCATTGAAGTCCGCGATCGCCACGCCACGCGGCTCACTACCGACTGAATAACCTACGGCGGCATTGAAACCGCTGCCGTTGTTGATCAGTACGCTCACGCTGGCGGCGTTCGTGTTCCCTGTCACCAAGTCGGGTAGGCCGTCGCCATTGAGATCGCCAACGTTGAGCGAGTTCGGCTCCGCACCGGTCGGATAGTTGGTCGCAGGACCGAAGGTTCCGTCGCCACGCCCCAAGTAGACGCCAACCTGGTTCGTGCCTTCGTCGGCGATCGCGAGATCGACGTGCCCATCGCCGTTGAAGTCCGCATGCACGACATAGGTGGGAGTCGCGGTCGTCGGATATATGACCGGCGTGGCAAGGGTGCCCGCCGTGCAACACGATGGCGCATTGGTCGTCGTCGATGTCTTTCCTGCGGGACACGGGCTGCACTGGCGATCACTCGTGGTGGTGCCCGGCGTGCTGACGTAGGTGCGAGCCGCGCAGGTCGACCACGTCGTGCATGCCGTCTGGTTGTCCGACGTCGAGAACGTGCCGGCGGGACATGCGCTGCAGGTCTGATCGCTGGTCGCACTGCCGGCTGCTGCCACGTAGCTGCCAGCCGAACAGGTCGTCCATGGGGGGCACGTCGTTCCGCCCTGCGACGGATCGAACGTGCCGGTCGAACATGCCGCACATGCCGCCGCGTCGGTGGTGTCGCTGACCGTGCCTGGCGCGCAGACCGCACAGGTGCGATCCGAAGACGCCGTCGGCGGCAAGACGACCGAGCTGCCCGGCGCGCAGGTTGTCCAATCCGTGCATGTCTGCGCGTTGGTGCCGGCGCTGAACTTGCCAGCCGGACACGCGATGCAGACCGCGTCGCTCACCGGAGTTGGGGCGACGCCGACGTACGTGCCTGGCGCACAGGCACCATCGGGCGTGCAGCCGAGCGCGTTGGGCGACGAGGAGAAGCTGCCGGGAGAGCAGGACTCGCAGGTCTGGTCGGCGATCGATGTGCCGGCCTGGGTGATGTGCGATCCCGGCGCGCAGACCGTCCATCCCGCACACGCTGTGAGGTTGCTGGCTGCCGTGAACGTGCCGGGCGCGCACGACGCGCATGTGCGATCGGCGGTTGGCGAAGGCGTGACGGTGGTGTAGCTGCCCGCCGGGCACTCGGTCCAGGTCGTGCAGCTCGCAGTGTTGGCGCCGGTGCTGAACGATTGGCTCGGGCACGACGCACACACGCGATCAGCCGTCGGGGTTCCGTCGTTCACCATGAAGGTGCCGGGACCACAGACCGTCATCGCTACGCACGGGGTGGCAGAGTTGAGGTCATCGTCGAAGGTCCCCGCGGCGCACGAGACGGCTGGTGCCGTGTTACCGGAGCAGTACTGGCCCGGCAGGCAGTCTTGGCAAATGGTCGGCGATGTAGCGGTACCAGCCGCCGTTTGCACCGTGCCTGCCGCACAGGTGCCGTCCGGCAAGCAGCTCGACTGGTTGTCACCGCTGGAATACTCGCCGTCGGCACAGGCGACGCACACGCGGTCCACGGTGCTCGAAGGCGTGTTGCTCACGAAGCTGCCCAGCGTGCATGAAGTCCACGAGGCGCAGGTCGTCGCGTTCGAAGCGGTGCTGTACTGGCCACTCGCGCACGGGGCACAGAGACTGTCGGTGGTCGCGGTGCCTGGAGTCGCCACATAGCTACCAGGCATGCAGACGGTCTGCGCCACGCAGGGCGTG
>PMBY01000170.1:0-32737 GCA_003153875.1 Myxococcales bacterium
TTGGCCGCAGGACCGAGGATGCCGTGATATCGCACGAGGTGGCAGCGAGGGCGCGGAATCAACGGGATCAGCTTCTCCATCAGTTCGTGCGGCGTGAACACGATATGGGTCGTGCCCCTTCGGGGCCTAGGGCCTACCCGCCCCACACCTGCCCCACGCGGCTTCGCCGCGCCCGTCGCCATCTCGCCAGGCTTGCTTGAAGCGCAGGGCAAGACGGCCGTCGGGCAGTTCTTGCAGACGGTCGTTCGCGATCGGCGGTCGGGCAAGATAGCGGCACAGATGTTCGAGGCCGTCGCGGTCATTGGCACTCACGCGCACGTTGGCGTGCACGTTGAAACCGGCGACGTCTGCGCATCGCTTGCCCATGATCGCGACCTCAGCGTCCTCGCTGGTACCTCCCAGATGCAATACGCGACAGCCTCGGCGCGGCCCAGTCGCGACCAGCCCTTGCACGGAGGCATTGGCCAGATGGTCGAGGGTCAGCTGGTCCTTGTCTTCCCCCGTGAGCTGCCCCAGGTAGCGAGTGACCTTCCGGCACACGGCACGCGCCAGGCGCGCAATGCCCTCGTCGCTGGGTGCGGGCAACGGGTGGAACAGCATGGTTCCATCGGGTTGCTCCGCGTACACACCATCCATCACGATGGCGTGAAAATGAACATTCAGATTCAGCGACGAGCCGAATCGTTGCACGACGGTCAGACTTCCGGTCTGCAGCCGACCGCGCAGCTTGCGCTTCCGTGCGCGGCGGCGGAGGTCGGAGTTGATGGCGCTGATAAATGCGCCAAGCACCACGCTCGTGGCGTCGGCCGAATAGGCCATCTTGAGACGCAAGGCATAGGGCACTGAGAGCACGTACTGCCGGACAGGTACTCGGGGGAACAGGTGATCTACGCAGAAAGCTGCCGTGTCGGCCATCCGGCGACCAAGACAGCTCGGGCAAAAGCCACGTCGTTTGCACGCGAAAGCCACAACTTTGCTGTGCCCACAGTCTTTGCATCGGACGCGAAGAAAGCCGTGAACTGGAATGCCACAGCGAAGATAGGCCTCGAACTCGTCAATCACGAAGGCGGGCAGTTCACCGCCTCCCGCTTCCAGATCCGCCAGGAACGTCGACAAGTGATCCTGTATGGTTCGGTAGAGCAGCGTCTCTTCGGGTCGGTGGCGTCCGCAGGAACGGGCACCCGTGATCACGGGGGTATGACAAATCGCTGCCGGCAGCAAGGAAGGCCCCGACAAAGGTTGTCGGACGCGCAGCCAGCAAGTTGCGCGTCCCCCGGGCGCTTCGCACATCCCCTGGGGACTCCGAGACGACCGAGCAACTCTACCGGCCCACCAGTTGCACCTCTGCCAGGCCGCCTGACCCAGCCGAAACCCGCAGCCCCAAACTCCAGCGCTACGCCGAGGGCGGTGCAGGCGGCGCCGGGGGTCGACGGCGCCGGGGTCACGGCGCTCGAAATGGTGTCCTGCAGCCTGGGCTCCGTCAGCACCAGAGGCAGAAGCTCGTCCATCCGCTTGATAAAGATGATCTCGATCTCCTGTTGAAAGAGCTAACTTGTTTCCAGGGTCAGTCGCGGGTCAGGGAACGGGCGCGGGCGAGGGCGCGATCACCGAGGGGTGTGCCGGCGGCGAGTGCGGCGATGCGCGACCAGGCCTGCGCGGCTTCGCGGGGACGCGCCAGCGCCTCGAGGGCGAGGGCGCGGTTGCTCAGCACCGCGGTGTCGTCGGGCGCGAGGAGCAGGCTGCGATCGAGAAGCGCAAGCGCCTGCGCGGTTCGGCCGGCGGCCCGATCGAGGGCACCGAGCCAAGCGCAGGTGGCTGCCTCCCGTTCGGGCGCAAGACAACCCGCCGGCGCGTCCAGCGCCTGACGGTAGGCATCGAGCGCGCGCTGGTCGTGGCCGCGATCGAGGTCGAAGAAGAGATCGCCCAGGCGGAGCCGCCATTCGCAAAGCGAAACCGGCGAGCCAGCCGGAGGCATGGCCAGTGGAGTAGTCGCGCTGCCTTCCTCGGCTGTGAAGCTGAAGCTGGCGGGAATTTCGTAGCGAGCGATGAGATCGCGCGTAGCCGGCAGCCGGCGCACGAACACGCGCGTGTCTTGCGCGCGAAAAACCAAGGCCCAATCTGCGGGATCCCACCAAGCCACGCGCCGGTTGACGCCGGCATAGTCCAGCAAGGCCGAGGTGACCCCGAAGTGGTCCATGCTGCGGGTCCATTCGTCGCGGGGTATGTCGCTGCGGCCGAGAAGCTGGTGAAACGTGCGCGGGTAGGCGGGCAGCCGCGGATCAACGAACACGCGATGGCGCGGGTAACCCTCCCAGATGAGAAAGGCCCCGGTCTCGAAGTCGTTGTACATCCGCTCGCGCAGGCCGTGCTGGTCGACGAAACGCAGCGCCGCCCAGGGCAGATTCGCGCGGTCGAGATCGATGTCCAGGAAGCGACCGTGCCGCTCGACGTCCGCCACCCGAGGCACGAGTGCCAGCAGCGCGAGCAGGGCGCCGGTGGCGCGCTCGACTTGCGCATGGTACGTCGGGCCGATCCGCCAGCGCGCGCCCACGGCCGAGATGAGAGGCGCGGCCAGAATGGCGCCGACCAATGCGAAGTCCGCCCCGAACCGAACATGGCGGCCGGCCAGCAGCGCCAAGCCGAAAACGGGTAGGAGATCGCGTGCGCGAGGAGGCACGCGCAAGGCCGCGCACAGACCGAGGCTGAGTGCCAACGCGACGGCGTAAATCACCAGGGGCGCGTCCGAATGCCAGGCAGGGGACCGGAACTCGTCGACGGGATGGATGGCGAAAATGTCAATGTGGAAGGCGAGGTAGCGGAAGATGCCCGAGCCGGCCGGCGTGGCCATCAGGGCGAGCGTGCAGAGCGTGGCGGCCAGGGCGTGATTGAAAACCGCCCGTCGCGGCACAGGCGACCGAGTGATGATTCCTTCGAGAAGCAGACCCAATCCCGCAAGGACGACCAGCAGCGGGCCCACAAATGCGCCCGCGTGCAGGTTGGCCCACAGGGCAACGACCGGCACGAGCAGCCAGGCTCTGCGCCGGCCGTCCTGCAAAGCGGGCAGCAAGGCCAACACCGCAACCTCGCCCAGCAGGGAAACCACATGCGGCCGTTCCACCAGGCGCTCGCGCATGCAGAATGCTGCAGCGGCAAGCACCAGCGCCGCAATCACGCGGCCGGAGCCGAGCCGGCGCAGCAAGAGATAGGCCGCGACGAACGTCGCCACGACGACGACCGTCTTGCCCGCGACGACGGCGGGGAAGCCGCCCAGGCGATAGAGCCCGGCCGTCGCGACGTCAAACAGCCAAGCGCTGTCCAGATAGGGCTGGTCGGGAAAAGTGAACGAAAACAGGTTGCGGCCGGGCACATGGCCCGTGCGTAGGATCTCCTGGCCATCGGCCAGCCGAAAAAATAGATCCGTCTCCTGCAGCGGGACCAGGCAGAGCCCGGCAACGAAAAGTGCGAGCCCCAGTAACGCCATGAATGGGCTGCGTCCGACTATGTCGGTAGAAAGAACCTACTTGATGGACTTGGAGAGCTGGAGGGCCTGCGCCTTGCTGCAGACCTTGGTGGAAGCCGCGATGCTGACGAAGTATCCGCGGCCAGCCATGTACAGGCCTGTGCTGCCCGCAACCTGCGCCTGGGCCTTGGGCGACTTCGCTTTGTCAGTGACCCACACCTTGCCCACCTTCTTGAAGCTCATGAATGGATCCGTGGGCTTCTCCAGGACTTCCTTGGCGATTGGCGAGTAGACCTGCACGTAGGTGCTGTCTTCGTTTTCACCCGCGATCTTGAACACGTACTTGCACGTGTCCTTCGAACCAACTTCTCCCAGGAACGTGGCCTCCGACTTCCCGCAGGCTGTGTAGACGTCCTCTTTGCTCAGGTGAAGCGTGACGTCCGGGCTGCAGCACTTGCCGCCGCCGTACGCCTTGCAATTGCCCGCGGGTGCCGGCGCAGGAGCGGGTGCGGGCGCGTTGGGGGCCGCCTCGGGCCGCGACGGAGTTGCCAGCATCAAGACCGCAAGAGCCGCGGCCGAATGAAGAACCAGGGTGCGTGTAATGGTCATGGCGGCAGATGTTACCACCGTCCCAAAACGCAAGGCTATGGTTTGCTGCCAGGGTCAGGTGGTCTGCGGCAGGGGCGGCCACGTCACGCCTAGAAACACGGGCTCGGGCTGGAGCGTGATGCCGAAGCGAGCCGCCACGGTGTCGCGCACGTGAACTGCCAGGCGGATGAGATCGGCGGTAGAGCCACCGCCGTGATGGACGAGGGCCAGGGCGTGCCGGCTGGACACGCCGACCGGGCCCATGCGCAAGCCGCGCATCACACCCGCATGCTCCACCAACCAGCCAGCGGCCAGCTTCACACGCCCGTCGGGCAGCGGAAACTGCGGCACGTCTTCGGGTGCCTGCACCAATCTTTCGCCCACGGCCTGGGCCGATACCGCGGCTGCCTGGTCTGCGCTGACGATGGGATTGGTGAAGAACGACCCGGCGCTGCGCCGGTTGGGATCGCCGACGTCGTACACCATGGATTTCTGGCGCCGCAGATCCAGCACGGCCTCCCGCACCTCTGACAGCGACGGTCGCGTCCGGCCCGCCAGCGCGTTCGCCAGTTCCTGATAAGCCAGCACCGGCTGTGCACCAGGCCGGAGCGCGAAGCTTGCTGACAGCACGATGACCTGCCCCGGTTCGCGCTTGAAGATGCTGCTGCGATATGCGAAGCCGCAGTCGGCGGCCGGCAGCTCGCGAACCTCCAGGGTGCGTCGGTCGAGCACGCGCAGCCAGCGCAGCGTATCCGCAACCTCCTGGCCGTAGGCGCCGACATTCTGGATCGGTGTCGCGCCCGCGGTACCGGGAATTCCTGACAGACATTCGATGCCCGCCAGATCGCGCGCCACCGCAGCGGCCACCACGTCATCCCATGGCTCGCCGGCCTGCGCTTCCAGCAAGACATGGTCGCCCTGGCTGCGAAACTCCGTCCCCCGCGCCAACAGTTGCAAGACCAGGCCGGCAAATCCCCCGTCGCCCACCACCACATTCGATCCGCCTCCCAGCACGAACACCGACAGATTCTGATCCCCAGCCCAGCGCAGCGCCCAGACCACGTCCTCGCTCGTCGCCGCCTGGAAAAGGAAGCGCGCCGGCCCGCCCAACTCGAAAGTGGTCAGCGGCGCCAGAGGAACATCTCGACGAATGACAGGAGGCAAACTTATTCACTCCGCAACAAACCGATAGCCGCTTCCCCGGATCGTCAGCAGGTGTTTCGGTTGCTCGGGGTCTTGTTCCAGCTTGGCGCGCAACTGGGCGATGAAGTTGTCCACCGTGCGCGCCTGACCGGGATGCTCCAGTCCCCACACCTGGCGCACCAACTCCTCGCGCGAAAAAACCCGTCCGCGACTTCGGCTCAAGAATGTGAGCAGCTCGAACTCGCGATGGGTGAGCTTGATCGGGCTGCCCGCGCGCACCACCGTACGGGTGTCGAGATCGATCGCCACGTCGCCAAAGCGAATCTCGGCCTTCTTGCTGTCGCTGGCCGCTGCCTCGGCCGGTGCCACGGGCTGGGTCAGGTGCAGCCGCGCGCGCCGGAGCAGGGCCCCGACCCGAGCCAGCAGTTCAGCCAGAGCAAATGGCTTGGTCACATAGTCGTCAGCGCCTAGTTGCAACGCGGCCACCTTGTCGAATTCGTCCTGTCGTGCCGACAGCACGATCACCGGCACGTGGTTGCCGACTTCGCGCAGTCGTTGCAGAACCCAGATGCCACTCTGCTTGGGCAGCGAGATGTCGAGCAAGACCAAATCCGGCCGGCCCTGCTCGATGCGCGTGCGCGCCGTCTCGCCGTCGCCAACCACTTCCGTGCGGTAGCCCTGCAAGCGCAAGTTCAGCGAAAGGCCCTCGGCGATGGCCGCGTCGTCCTCGACGATGGTCACCAGTTGGCCCTCGTCGCTGGCGCCGTTCATGCCGCCTCCGCTTGCTGCCGTGGCAGCAAGATGCGAAACCTGGCCCCGCAATTTTCTTCCGAGCGAACATCGATCTTGCCCGAATGGGCCATCACGATGGCCCGCACCACTGCCAGCCCCAGCCCGGTGCCCGCACTGCCCCCGTTGATCGCGGCTGACCCACGCTGGAACTTCTTGAAGATGGCCTTGTGCTCCGAGCCCGGGATGCCCACACCGTTGTCAGCCACCACGATAGACACCTGGGTCGCGTCGCCGGTGGCCAGCAGCTCGATGCGCTTGCCCTGGGGTGGCGTGTATTTCCAGGCATTGCTCAGCAGATTCGCCAGGGCCTGGGCCAGCGCGGACTGGTCCCCGTTCACCATCAAGCCTGGCTCCAGGCTCACCTTCAGATCGACGTCGGTGCCGAAGCGAATGGCTTCAAAGGCGACCAGGGCCTCGCTCACGATGTCGGCCACGGCGACGGGTCTGCGGTCAAAGGCAGCGTGGCGCGATTCGATTCGCGACAGGGTCAGCAACTTCGCCACCAGACCATCGAGGCGCGCCAGCTCCTGATGGATCACGGTCAGGCAGCGTTGCTTCTCGACCGGATCGTGGACGCGATCCTCGCGCAGGGTATCGATGAAGAGACGAATCGAGGTCAAGGGCGTGCGCAACTCATGCGAGACCGACGAGAGAAACTCGTTCTGCACAGCGGCCAGGCTCGCACCCCGAGTGACCAGGATAGTCCCAAGGACGTAGCCAGCCAGGGCTGTGCCGCAGAAGGCGAGAACCAAGATTCCGCCCACCACGGCCGCCGACTTCGATCCGCCGGTGGCCAGGATCACGATCCCGATCACGGTCATGAACACCGTCGGGATCAGGGCGGTCAGCATGAAGACCATGCGGGCGCGCTGCAGGAAGATGATGGTCGGGGACCGAATCTTCACGCTTCCCATTTTGTCAGACCTCGGGCCCTTGTCACCAACCAACAACGGCTCGGTCATATTTGTGTCAGCAACGGACGTCCGCGCGTCGGACTTTCAGGACTTCAGCGCGTCAAGATGTGACCATGTCGTGACAGCAGCTTGATGGCGAAACGAGTAGTAAAGAGCGATGAAGATCCTCTGCTTGTACCCCGCTTTTCCCCGCACCTACTGGGGACACGAGGACGCCCTGAGGCTGATGGGCAAGCGGTCTCTGCTGCCGCCGCTGGGGCTGCTCACGGTGGCCGCGCTNNTTGTCCGGCATGCTGGTCCAACGCGACTCGCTGCTGAAGCTGGCGGCGCAGGCACGGGCCGCGGGTAAGGTGGTCGTGGTCGGGGGACCGGTGGCCACCACCAGCCCCGAGCTGCTCACACCGTATGCGGATTGCGTGGTGTCCGGTGAGGCCGAGGAGTTGATGGCGCCCCTGTGCGAAGCTCTGGCCCGGGGCACCGACCTGCCCGCGCGCATGGCTGCGCCCCGCCGTCCAGAACTTCACATCCTGCCGCCGCCCCGCTACGACCTGCTCGACGTGAAGGCGTACCATTCCCTGTCGGTGCAGTGGAGTCGTGGCTGTCCCTTCAACTGCGAGTTCTGCGACATCATCGAGGTGTTCGGCCGCCACCCGCGCACCAAGTCGCCAGCGCAACTATGCGGAGAGCTGGATGCCTTGCTGGCCTCCGGCTTTCGCGGAACCGTGTTTCTCTCCGACGACAACCTGGTGGGCAACAAAGTGGAGACCCTGCGGCTTATGGCCGTCCTGCAGAAGTGGATGGAGGAGCACAACTTCCCGTTCCAGTTCTATTCCGAGGCCAGCATCAACCTGGCCGCCTCGGATGAACTGATAGCAGCGATGGTCGGCGCGGGCTTCGACTCCGTGTTCGTGGGCATTGAGACCCCGTCGACCGAGGCCCTGCGCGAAACCCACAAGGCGCAGAATCTCGCCGTCGACCTGCACGAGGCCGTGAACAAACTGGCTCGCAACGGGCTCGATCTGTCAGCTGGTTTCATCGTAGGCTTCGATTCAGACGACGCGGTCGCCATCGAACGCCAGCGAGAGTGGATCGAGAACTCGTGCATCCCTCAGTCCATGGTGGGCATATTGGGCGCGCTGCCGGGAACCCAGCTGGAGCGGCGCCTGATTCGCGAGGGCCGCATGCTGGAACGATCCAGCGGGGAAACTTTCGGACGCACCAACTTCCGCACCAAGATGGACGAAGTGGAACTGCTGGAGTCGTATCGCCGTTTGCTCGCCGCCGTCTACGCCCCAGCCGCGTATTTCGAGCGGGTGAACCGTGTGCTCGAACTGCGGCCTCGCAGCGACTCTCACTTCGCCCTCCCCTGGCTCTATGCCCTGCGCTGTGTGGTCTTCTCGATGCTCTACCAAGGCGTGCTGGGCCGCTACCGCCGCGCCTACTGGCGCTTTCTGGGGCGTGCGATCTGGCGAACGCCACGGCGTCTGGCCCGTGCCTTCTCGTTGGCCATCTCAGGCGAGCACATGATTCGCTACACCGCCGAGGACGTGTTGCCGCGGCTACAGCTGGTCATCGAGCAGGTACGCGCCGAGCGCGAAAGCAAGCGCCAAGCAGCAGCGTAGTTGCCGCCATCGGGAAACCCCCGACCCGGCATCCCGGCCCGCGAATCGCGGGTCGCGAGGGCGAGGGCGTGAGCGAGTTCGTGTGGGGTACGCGGAAGCCGAATCGCGTGCCGCGGGACGCGGGCCGCTCACGCTCACGCAAGTCCCGCACGCTAGCCGCTGCACGCGACCGCTCACGCTGGCCGATCTGCGCGCACAAAAGAAAGGCTATCCCACGCTGGGCGCGGAATAGCCTTCTCAATCTGAGTGCTGCGAGCCGCTTACCAGCGACCGCCACCGCCGCCGCGCCCGCCACGTCCACCACCGCCGCCACCACCGCCGCCGCCGCCGCCAGTGCGCTCGCGCGCCTCGCTGACGGTAATCGTGCGACCCTGAAGGTCGCGACCGTTGAGGCTACCGATGGCGTGGACCGCCCCTTCGTCGGTGGCCATTTCCACGAAGGCGAAGCCACGCGGCCGCCCGGTTTCCCGATCCGTGACCAACTTCACCTCGGACACATCGTGACCCTCGGCCTTGAAGGCTTCTCGAAGATCAGCCTCGGTGATCGAGAAAGACAAATTCCCAACGTACAGTCTCTTACCCATATCGCGGCTCCTTGTTCGTTTTTGCGCGGGTCAAATCCCAACGCACAGCCCGGTGTTCAAGCGAGCCGACCGATGTGCATAGCCCAGGAATGGGCCAAATGCCATCAATATCGTCGTGAACAGCGACGATTGTTCGGTCGATGTGCCGCTGGGCTACCGCTTGCGCTCGGTTGACGCGCTGGTGGGAAACGAGCCGTCCCCGCTCCGCCGTCGCTTGCGGGTTCCGTCGAGAGCTTTCACGCCCTCGGCGTGCAGGTGCAGAACCTGGTCCAACTCCTCGTGAAAGGACACCTTGCCTGCGGCGATCTCGCGCAGAGCGGTGACACCGGGGTTGTTGTCACACTGGACCAGCGGAACTGCACCCTTGGCCAGAGCGCGGGCGCGCTGGGCGCCCAGCACAGCCAGTGCGAAATGATTGCCTACCGCCTGAATGCAGTCCTCTACCGTGACACGTGCCATGTGTTTTCCTCCCGTTTGGTCCTGAGCGCGCTTCGGCTGCCTTGACTGCCCAAAATGCTGACCAGAATGTGACCAGCCCGGGCGGGGAGGGAAGACGACGTGGAAAGGACAAAGTCACAGTACCACGCGAAGTGTGAAAGACGAGGAAGAACAGACCCGAAAGTCTTTCTGAGCAGATCCCACCCCTGTCTTGCGGGCACGTCTCTACCCCAGCAAGAGGGTGGGCTCAGACTAGGCGAGCCTGGCAGCCTACCAGCGGCCGCCCGAGCGCTCGCGGCCGCCGCCGCCGCCACCACCGCCGAAGCCACCGCGACCATGACCGCGTCCACCGCCGCCACCACCACCACCACCACCACCACCACTTCGCTCACGGGCTTCGCTGACACTGATCGCGCGCCCTTGGATCTCGCGACCGTTCAATGTCTGCATGGCCTTGGCCGCTTCGTCGTCAGTCGACATCTCGACAAACGCAAAGCCACGCGGCCGCCCGCTCTCGCGGTCGAGCACGACCTTCACGTCAGCCACAGTACCCGTCTCAGTGAAGACCTCGCGCAGATCCGCTTCGGTCACGCTGTAGGCCAAATTGCCCACGTACAGCCTTTTCGCCATGTCGTTCTCTCCTCGTTCTTCTGTCAGTGGACGGTTCCGCGGTCCACGCGCTTGCCCTGGAAGACGGGCCATTGTCCCTATGCGCCTCGCTAGCCGGAACGCCCTGGCTCACCAGATGGAAGACCGTGGCAGAACGGAAACGACGTGAAAAGGACTACATAGACGATATCAGGATGCGGCGGGAAGTCCACATGCGTTTGAGAACCCCGGGCCGTCCGGCCCGGGCTACCCACTTTCGGCTGGCGTTGCAGGCCTTGTTCCCCCCGTGGTCGCCATCCATCGTGCTTGTGGCATTCGACCCGCCGCGTATGTGCATCAGCGCCAGACTGGAAAAGATGGCGCAGGTGTTGCACAGCCAAGAACACATGAAGGGCCGAGTCCTGGTAGTGGATGACGACGCAGACGCCCGAGCGGCGCTTGCCGAAGCATTGCGGGAGTTTGGTTACGCGGTCGAGACCGCAGCCGACGCATTCAAGGGGTTGGGAAAAGTGCCTGACTTCGCCCCGGATCTGGTGCTCACCGATCTGAAGATGCCGGGCATGGACGGATTGGAGCTTCTGCGCAAGCTCCGCAGCGGCGGGTACGATTTGCCCGTAATCGTGACTACCGCGTTCTCCGATGTGGAGACTGCAGTCACGGCGCTCAAGCAGGGCGCGGCCGACTATCTAACCAAGCCGCTCGATCTCACAGAGCTATCCCTGGTTGTCGCGCGCGAGATGGACCGCTTGCGGCTTCGCCGCGAAGCTGGGCTGCTGCGGGCCCGCTTGGCCGAGCGCTACAGCTTCAGCAACCTGGTGGGCAGTTCACCCGCCATGCAGAATGTGCTCAAGGTGCTGCCCCAAGTTGCAGCGTCCAAGGCCAGCGTCCTGATCACGGGCGAGCCTGGGACGGGCAAGGAGCTGATCGCCGCCGCCATTCACGAGCACAGCCCGCGCGCCAAGGAACCCTTTCTCAAGCTCCACTGTGCGGCTTTGGCCGAGCCCCTCCTGGAAAGTGAGCTGTTCGGCCATGAAAGCGGCGCCCTGCCCGGGAGCCTGGGCCGCCGTGAAGGACGGCTGCACCAGGCGGCCGGTGGCACCCTGTTTCTCGACGAGATCTCCGCCCTTCCGCCCGCATTGCAGGTGAGACTCCTGCGCTTTCTGCAGGAGCATGCTTTCGAGCGAATGGGGGGCGAAGAAACTCTCCACGTGGACGTGCGCGTGATCGCGGCCAGCAACCGGAATCTGCGCGAAGAGGCGGCCCAGGGCCGTTTTCGCGAGGATCTCTTCTATCGGCTGAACGTGGTCAACGTGGATCTGCCACCTTTGCGTGCACGCCCCTCTGACATCCTGGCGTTGGCGATGCACTTTCTGCGCAGGTATGCCAGCGAGGACGGCAAGTCTTTGGAGGGCTTCTCCGACGAGGCTCTGCAGAGGCTGGCCGCCTACGAGTGGCCGGGCAACGTGCGCGAGTTGGAGAACGCCATTGCGCACGCGGTGGTACTGGCCAGTGGGCCGCGCGTGACGGCCGCGGAACTTCCGCCCAATGTGGGGCCCGCAACGGTGAGGACGGCTGGCATTCGCATCCCGGGCTCCAAGATGGAAGACATCGAACGGCACGCCATCCTGACCACCTTGGAGGCGACCGGCGGTTCCACCACGAAGGCGGCCGAGATTCTCGGCATGAGCGTGCGAACCGTCCAGTACCGCCTGCAGCAATACCACAGCGCGCCCAAGAGCGAATTGGGCGCGCCCACGATCATTTCCAGACGTCCCGACTAGCTACTTCCCGGCCCTGCGACTCGTTCCGGCAAGAGACCTTCGGCATCAAGGAAGCGCGGAAGAGCGTCACCTCTGGGTAACGGGTGTTACCTGCCGGTGTGAATAGTCTGCTCGCCAGCGAGCGCCTAACTGTGCCGACGAAGCATCAACGGACGCCTTGGTCATTGTGCGAAATCGTCATATCAGAACTGGGAAACCACCCTATCCATTGACCAGCGCCACGGTCCCTCTTGCTCCATCCAACGCCACCATATCCCCGGTCTTGATGAATGTTCGAGCGCCCTTGGCGGAAACCACGGCGGGGATGCCGTATTCGCGGGCCACGACGGCACCATGGGACAAGGGACTTCCGATCTCGGTGACCAGCCCCGCAATCAGACTGAAGTAGGGTGTCCAGCCGATGTCGGTGAACGACACGACCATGATCTCGCCCTGTTGTAGCGCGGCTGCTTCGGCCACGCTGTTCACGATGCGGGCGCGGGCCTTGACCATGCCGCGGCTGACTGGGATGCCCTTTATCTGATTGCCGGTGATGGCGACAGGTTCATCCTCCTCCAGCGGCTCAGGGATGCCCACGTTCATCAATGGAAATTGCAGCTTCGCGGTCTCAGGGAGCTGAGCCCTGCGCTTGTTGGCCTTGGCTTTCCAAGTGGGGTCGCGATCCGCGATGAGTCGCCCGATCTCTTCTCGGGTCANNCGGTAGGCTTTGCGGGTGTGGTTGACCATCTTCATGGACAGGGCCTTGGTCATCTCTCGGTTGGCGACGGCCTTGCGTGCGGCTTTCTTGAACAGGTTGATGAAAATGCGCTGGGTGAGCGTGAGCTGTTGCTTCATCAGTGCACGCAGCTCTTGGACGCTGTCGCGTTTGTTCTTCAACAGTTTTTCGGCTTTCAGTGAAGCCTGGATCATGGAGACCAATTGCTCCTGGTCTTCTTCCCAAGGCTTTTCTCGCAGCTCCGCTTCTCGTACGCAGCGGTGGCCGTGCCGTTGCAAGAACGCGCGGTAGCTTTCCCGAAGGTTGGTCGGGGCCTGCTCTTCGATCAGTCTTAGGGCTGCGGACGGGGTCGCGGACGAGAGCGGCTCGGCAAACCCCGCGGAACCGCGCACGAGATCGGCGAACTGTTCGAGCGACTTGACTGCGTCGGCGCTTTCAATTTCGGGATTGTCGGCGAGAAGGTGCGCAGCCAGGGTGTGGTCCCGCGCCTCGGGGAGCCGCTTGTTGCTGGTGACAATGCCCATCAGGATCGAGTAGTAGAAACCCGATTGCGCCGAGCCGAGGATGTGAAGACAGAAAGCATCCACCAGCCGCTCAAAGGCGAAGTCCAGAGTTTGGTAGTCCTTGTGAAGGTCGCCGGTCATCTCCAGCCGGAACCCCTGTTCCAGTTTGCGCAGCTTCTTCACGCTCCGGCCGGCAAACTGGATGGTGGTGATCTGCTTGAGAAACCGCAGAAACCGGGGAACAACGGGATCCAACTTCCCAACCTTCAGTTCAGGCACGTCGGTCGCGCTAAGAGAAACGATAACGTTTTCCTTCTTGTTCAGCGCCAGCTTGCGGATGTAGAGCATATACCGGCTCAGGTTGAAGAAGAGCCGGTTGTAGAAGAGTTCCAGCGACCGCCATTTCCGGATATCCTTCATCGAGATTGCGCCGGAGCGGGCCGCCAGGTAGCCCAATCCGATATCAATGGCCCGACCGCAGACTGAATTGGTCAGCGGGGTGACCACCCCAGGCATCATTTCGCCGATGTTTCCCAGAGACCACACGTCGGTGCTCTCGCCTTTCACATCGTCGAGCTCGTTGAAATGGACATCGTCCAGGGTGGTGATGGGCCGCACCTGCAGCCAGTGGATCACGCCCGCACTGTCGATGGCCCACTCGAGGTCAACCGGGTGACCGTAGGCTTGCTCCGCCTTTCTTGCCCCGGCCATTAGTTCCCGGACTTGCGCGGCCGACAGCAGGTCGCCGTTCTTGGCAATCTGCGATGTTACGTCTTTCCCACTGCCGAAGACCAGATACTGGACGGCATCCTTGTTGCCGCTGACCAGAGCCTCGCCCGCGCCGACCGCGACGTTGATCACCATCTTGTCCCTGCGGTTCGACACCGGATCGGCGCTGAAGATGACCCCGGCCTTCTCGGCGGACACCATGTTCTGCACAATGACGGAGACGCGGGTGTCAGCCCGGTGGTGGACTTCCTTGGAATATTGCGACACCCTGTCGGATGAGGCAGCCGCCACGCACTTGCGGATGGCCGCCTTCACCGCTTCGGCGCCGCTCACGTTCAGGTAGGTCTCGAACTGGCCGGCGAAAGAGGCATGCAAGCCGTCCTCGCTCATGGCGGAGGAACGCACGGCCTTGGGTCCCTGGCCGAGAGCGTGCAGATGCTTGGCCAGGATGTCTTCCGGGATCTGGTGCCCATTGGGATGGACGATGACGAACGACTCGGGAACCCTGAGCCCGAGCTGATGCAGCACTTTCAACCCACGGGCCTTGCCCCCAACAGGCTGGTCCTGCACGTCGCGAATGAAATGAAACAAGAGTCAGTCCACCTGGTAGAGGTCGGCATGGAATCCGTACTCGGCCATGCCCAGGCCGTCAATACCATCGAAGCGGTAGCTGGCGATTCCTTCCCGCATCATGTACTTCCCGTCGTGCAGATAGGGGAATTCCCCGTGCCGCTGGAACTCCAGCCTGTGCTTTTTCCCGCTGCGGGTCAGGATCTCGATGGTACCGTGATTGGGTTTGAGTTTGTCACGGTGGATGGTTTCCAGATCGGTGGTCTCGACGATTGCGTCGGTCACGCCGTCGGGCCCGGTGATGAAGCCGGCGGTCAAGCGCCCGAGAAACTGCCATTTGATGGTGGTCACCGTGAAGTGGGTACCGTCCTCGGAGATGCCGGTGAACCAGTAGTGCCGGTCCCAGGTGAGCCAGTTGCGCGAGCCGAAGGAGTGGTCGCGCGACGCCCTCAGGTTCAGGTCATGTCGTTTGCCGTCGAGTTCGATGCTGCCGACGAAATTTCCCGTCTGCTCATAGTGGACTTGGTGAGTGTCCTTCATGGCGTGGAAGAACGCCTTGGTCCACTTCTCGGAGGCGATGGCCTTGGCGATCAGGTTCCGGTCGGAGCTTCTCGCATAGTCGTAGACAGGATGCTCCCCGGTGAAAAGCAGATCCGCCCTGCAATGGTGGGACTGGCCTTGCCCATCCTTCACCGGACCTTGGTAGGAAACTCGCCACTTCTTTCCGACTTCGACGGGAACCCACTTCAGTGTGCCCATCTGGAAGCCCTCGCCGTCCGGCCCGGGATCATCCTTGATGCCGAAGAACCCTAGGTCCGGAAAGCGAAAATCGAACCAGTATTCGTGAGGGCGGTTGGGGCCACGAAAGGCCATGCGCGTGATAAATGCGTTCCCCGCCTTGTCGCTGCCATAGAAGTAGGAGCTATCGTTGGGGAAGGGCTCGTCGAGCTTGACGTGCTTCCGTTCGAGATACTCCACAGGATACTGACGGCTCTTGCTGCGGTTGACCATCAGTCGGGCGACGAGTTCCTTGAACATGGTTTGCAGACTAGTGCCTCAACCTTTCGAAAGGGAAGCTTCATGCGAGGGAGCAACAGGCGTGCCCTCGTGACGTTTTTCCTGTATGATGCGTGCCACGCTGCGCCTGTGATCGCAGTGGGTTTCACGTGCGACCCCCAAGCCCGCGCTGAGGAAACATGAACAAAGTCATAGCTCGATCATTTTCAAGTCTGATCCTGGCCGTGGTGCTCGGGTGGGCGCCTTCACTCCTGGCGCAGCAGAAGGGTACTTTCTCGCTCGACCGGTTTCAACCGTCGCTGCCAGGGGATCGATTCTTCGGAGTCGAAGGCGGGGATCCCGGCGGACATCTTCTGCCGCGGTTGATGCTTCTCGGCGACTATGCCTATCGCCCGCTGTCCCTGTACAGTGAGCCGGGCGACGTGCGGGTTGGCGACATCGTCAAGAACCAGCTGCTTGTGCATGTCGCGGCCGGCCTGACCCTATGGGACCGCCTCCTGGTGGCGGCTGACATGCCCCTGACCCTGTTCTCCAACGGCCAGAACCCGACGATGGCTGGACTTCCGATGTCGTCGCCGTCGGGATTCGCTGCAGGCGATCTGCGCCTGAGCGTGCGCGGGCGGCTGGTGGGCGCAGCGCGCTCCCCGGCCAGCCTCACTCTGGGCGGGCATGTGTTCGTGCCCACGGGAAACAAGGACAAGTATGGCGGCGACGGCAAGGTGCACGGCACGCCGGTGCTGGGATTCTCGGGTGAGATTCCCATGCTGGCTTACGCCGCCACCGCGGGAGTGGACATCCGTAGCCAGGCCGGCTTCGTTGACAGCACCATTGGCACGCAACTGATCTTCGGCGGCGCGGTTGGCCTTCTGCTAGCCGACAAGATGCTACAAATTGGGCCCGAGGTCTATGGAACGACGGTCATGGTCGGCGCCAACCGCTTCAGCCGCACCACCACCAACGTTGAAGGCATTCTGGGACTGAGGGCGAGGCTGGCAGCGTTCGTGCTGGGCGCAGGGGCAGGCCCGGGGTTCACTCGTGGAATGGGAACCCCGGCCCTACGGGCCTTACTCTCCGTGGCCTACGCGCCCGAGCCTGCGGCGCCTCCGCCGCCGCCGCCCCCGCCTCCGCCGCCAAAGCCGCCGAAGCCCAGGAAGCCGGCCGATCGCGATCACGATGGCATCCCGGACAGGAATGATGCCTGTCCCGATGAGCCGGGGGTAGCCAGCGACGATCCCGCGAAGAACGGGTGCCCGCCGCCTCCGCCTGACCGCGATGGTGACGGCATTGCAGACGCGGACGATGCATGTCCCGACGTCAAGGGTGTGGCCAACAGCGATCCCAAGGAAAACGGCTGCCCGCCCGACACCGACGGCGACGGTATCCGTGACGACGTGGACGCCTGCCCCAACGAGAAGGGCCCGGCTGACAGCGATCCGCAGAAGAACGGTTGCCCCAGGGCCGTACGGGTCACGCAGGGTGAGATCATCATCTTGGAGCAGGTGCAGTTCAAGACAGGCAGTGCCGTGATCTTGCCGGTCAGCGACGATCTGCTGCGCCAGGTGGCGGGTGTGCTGGTCGAGCATCCTGAAATCGTCAAGCTCGAGGTGCAGGGCCACACCGACAGTCGCGGTGGCAAGAAGTACAACCGCAAGCTCAGTCAGAAGCGCGCCGACTCCGTGATGAAGTGGCTGGTGACCTTCGGCCAGATCGACAGCGGCCGCCTCAGCGCGCACGGGTATGGACCCGATCAGCCCATTGCGGACAACGCCACACCCGAGGGCCGCCAGAAGAACCGACGGGTGCAGTTCAAGATCATTGAGAAGAGCAACCGAGACAAGAGCGAGGTGAATCCATGAAGCGCACCAATGGAAACCGGGCCTTGCTACGGGCGGTTGCGCTGGGACAGATCCTGCTGCTGGTGGTCGCGGGCTGTAAATCGACCTCGGACAAGGGCACCAAGGCCCAGGTCGTCAACCAGTCCCTGGTGGGCAAGGATGGCGCCGTCACGGTGACTGATCCCAACATGGTGGTCAACGACTACGCCGCGCTGGCCACCGATGCGGCCGTCAACGACCCGAGTGTGACCGTGGCCTCGGGTGGGCTGTCGGGGTTGGCCGCCGGGGATCTGGTGCTCATCATCCAGATGGCCGGTGCAACCATCAACACCACCGACGACACCTCGGCCTTCGGAACCGTCACCGGCCTCGGAAGCGCCGGCAACTACGAGCTGGTGGGTGTGACCGGCTTCTCGGCAAACACCATCGCGTTGGGGAGCAATCTGCACAACTCCTACACCGTGGCGGGTAAGACCCAGGTCATCCGCGTCCCGCAGTACACCACGTTGACCATCAACAGTGGAGCTTCCATCATCGCGCCTCCGTGGGACGGCGCGAAGGGTGGCGTGGTAGCGCTGCAGGCTGCGACGACTCTGGATCTCAATGGCGCGATTGACGTCAGCGCCACAGGCTTCCGTGGCGGCGCCACCCACACCGGCAATGCAAGTGCGGTGACTGACCTGACCATCTACCGTTCGGCCGACCCAAACGACGGCGCCGAGAAGGGCGAGAGCATAGCCGGCGACCCCAACACCCTCGCCTTCCCCTACGGCCGAGGTGCGCCTGCCAATGGCGGGGGCGGCGGCAACTGGCACAACGGTGGCGGCGGTGGAGGAGCCAACGCGGCGGCCAGTGGTGTTGGCAGCGATGCCGGCGGCCCGAACTGGAACGGCCAGGGCGTGATGTTGAGCAGTGTCACCGGGGCGGCTGCCTGGTCCCTGGACCCTGGCTACGCCATGAGTGGGGGTCCGGGCGGGGGCCGCGGCGGCTACACCTATTCGGCCCTCAACGGGAATGCCCTGGCGGATCCACCGGGAGACGCCGCCAGTTGGGGCGGAAACAGCCGACGCGAGCGCGGCGGACTGGGCGGGCATCCACTCACCAGCAGCCCGACTGGGAAACTCTTCCTGGGCGGCGGCGGTGGTGCCGGCGACGGCAACAACTTGACCGGCGGCAACCTCATTGCCGGCCCGGGCGGCCGGGGCGGTGGCCTGGTGTTCGTGATCGCAGGAACGGTCACGGGGACTGGCAGCATCCTCGCAAACGGTGCAGATGGGGGCAACGCCAACTCGAACGGTTCTGTTTCGGGCGACGGCCCGGGCGGTGGCGGCGGTGGCGGTACAGTGGTGGTGCATGCCGGTACGCTGGCGACGGCCATCGTAGTAAGGGCGAACGGCGGAGTGGGCGGCAACCAGATCAACATCAACAGCAACGCCGAGGCCGAAGGTCCTGGCGGTGGCGGCGGCGGCGGCTACGTCGCGCTATCCGGCGGTACGCCGACAACGGTCACGGCCGACGGTCGCTTGGGCGGCACGACCAGCGCATCGAACAGCGTTATCAGCGCCCTGAGCGAGTTCCCCTCCAATGGCGCCACTGCAGGCCAGGCCGGCCTGATCGACGCCACGGCTGCCTCTTCCATGCACTACTACACCAACCCGGCCGTGACGATGGCAATCAAGCCCACCGATCCCACGAGTGTGGGCGCAGGGACGTTCTCCCTCACCAGTCCCCAGAGCGGGGTCACTTTTGAATGCAACCTGGACGGCGCGGGCTACGCGACCTGCCCGGCGAGCTACACGACCGCTGACCTAGCCGATGGATCGCACACCCTCCTCGTGCAGGGCAAGGATCTCAACGGAAACCTCAGTACCTCGCCCGCCTCCTGGACTTGGAACGTGCTGCATGCCCTGGACTTGGATGGCGGCCTCGACGCCGAGGCAGAGGAAGCCGGCTCCGCGGACGTGGCCGCCCTTGATGTCCCGCCCGTACCCGAGGATGCAGGGACAGGGCTCGACGCTGGTGAGGGACTCGATGGCGTGGCCCTCTTGGACACGGGTGAAGACACCAACGGCGGTTCCGGGGATGGGCCAGGCACCGTGGTCCTGTTGGATGCGGCTGCGCGTTTGGATGTCGCGGTGGCAGTCGACGTGCCGCCTCTCAAGTTGGACGCACCGGCAAACGGCGGAGACACCAACGGGTTGGAGGATGCGAGTGGCGACGGAAGTGAACTCGAAGTGTCCGCCCAAGACGCCCAACCGGTCGTGGTCGTAGATCCGCCTTCCAGCGACGCAAGCTCGGCGGCCGATCAGGCTGTCTCGCCGCCCTTGCTGGACGCCGCCGGGACGACCATTGCCGATGCGGCCGTGCCAGGTGGTCCGGACGCCGCCGTGCCCAGTTTCAAGGCCATGGGTGGCGGGTTCTGCGCCGTCAGTCCGATGCACGACAGCGCGCCGGGGCTCTTCACTTTCTTCCTGGTAGCCGCCTTCGGGCTACTGGTTGTACGCCGCCGGCGACGCTGACGATTGGCGGGAATCAACGGGCGGCCTCCCGGTCGCCCGTTGCAGAAATCTGATTTACTGCGACCAGGTGCCGGCGCCGACGTCGATCTTCCAGCTGGCCAGGTAGGTCGGCAGCAATGTCGTGCCACTGCCCAAGACTAGCGGCTGGAATACATACGTCGTCAGGTAGTTGTGCACGCCCGGATTGGTGGTGTCTTGGTTTCCATACCAGTGATCGCCCCAGTACATGAACACGGTTCCCTTGCTTCCCACGATGGGCTGAACCCAAGTACTCTGGGTCATCCAGGCCTTCTTGCCGGATGGTGCAATGTATCCTTGGTATGTCCACGGCCCGTTCATGGATTTCGCTGTGGAGTAGAAATCGTCATTGGCTCGCCACCCTGTCTTGTCGGAGCCGATGAAGTAGTAGGTGCCGTTGGTGTCCTTGAACACTGTGGGTGCTTCTATGCCCCCAGTCGTCCCGTTCAGCGCTGAAAACTGCTTGTCCGACACCCAACTGTGGCAGTCGCTGGACAGGGTGAAAACATGGCCGCTTTCTGTCACCACGTAGGCACCGGTATCGTCGGCATAGGCACTCATGTCGCTGTGGGCGGCAATGGCTCCGCTTGAGCTCAGCAGAGACCCCTTGAAGCTGTAGACGGCGTTGACGGTGGGCGAGGTCGCGTACACCACTTCTTTGTCGGCTTGATAGGTGACGTCGGCGGAATGAGCGTAAAGAACGAATTCCCCGGTGGCGGGACACTTGATGATGTGCGGCCTCTCCCCTTTTCGGTTCGGCCCGAGCTGGCCGCTCGATTGCTGGGGCAGAATGATCCCCTTGTTGCCCTCCTTCTTCCATGTCGCCAAATCCGGGGACGAGTACATCGAAAAGCCGTTGAAATCGTTGTCGGTCGTGGTGCTTAGGAAGTATTCGCCGTGCAGATAGAATGTGTTGCACACCCGGATGATGCCGCCGCCGTGGGCGTTGACCAGATCGCCGTCGCTGTCCTTGAACGTGATGCCGGCCGGGTTGGGGGGCGAGGGATTGGTCGCGCCAGGACCAGAGTCGGTGAGAGTCCCGACCACACCCGCGACAGCGCCGCAGCCACTGGTGCCGGTAGAGCCGCCAGTCGCGCTGGACCCACCCTTGCCGCCGGAGCCACCCGTGGCGCTGGATCCTCCTGTGGTCCCAACTCCGCCGGAACTGCTGGTTCCGCCGGAGCTGGTCGTCGTGATCTTACCGCCAGTGCCGCCAGAACTAACCGATCCGCCGGAATTGACGGTTCCGCCAACACCGCCGGAACCGGTCACGCCGCCACTCTGCCCAGTGGTGCCGCCGCTCTTGCCAGTCGTGCCGCCTGCCGTGGTCGCACCACCGCTCTGCCCAGTCGTGCCGCCCGCCGTGGTCGTGCCGCCGCTCGGGCCGGTGGTGCCGCCCACCGGGGTGGTGCCGCCTGCCTGCCCAGTCGTACCGCCCGCGCTGGTCGCACCACCGTTCTGCCCAGCCGTGCCGCCTGCGGCGCTGCCGCCCGGCCCGGCCGTGCTGCCGCCTGCTTCAGTTGTGCCGCCCAGCCCTGTGGCACCACCCAACGCGCCTCCGCCTCCCACGCTCGAGGTGGCCCCGCTCCCTGATCGTCCCGCGGCTTGCTCAGTCCCTCCTGCTCCGGCCGCGGGCGGTGAGGAAGCGCCTGTACCGCCCGTGACGGCACTCTGTGCGGGGCCAGCGGATGAGCAACCCAGAACCAGCGCACCAGCCACGAGCACCTTTGCCAGACATTCAATTCGCTTCATCGAGTTCATTTTTCACCCCGGGATCGATCAGTTGCCATTCAGTCTGCGTGCCGTGAGCATTGAACGACTCACCGCGAACCTATTTTGCTCCCTTCCGGCAGAAAATCTCGACACAAAATCCGCCGCACACCGCGCGATGCAAGAATCGCCATCGCTGTGATTTTTTGGTGACCCATTTTGACGGCAGGAGCCCACCTCCGCGGCCACAAGATCGATGGCGTCGCGATGGTGGCGCAGTTGTGATCGGTGCGCGGACTAGGAATGGGTGAGCACGGCTCGGTAGCGGACCTGGCCTGCTTCGAGGCGCGCGCGCACCTGGTTGACCTGCGCCAGCGGATAGACCTCGATCATGGGTTTCACCTTGCCCGACGCGACCAGTTCCAGGGCCTCGACCAGATCGCGCCTTTCGTCCTGGCTCGACCCGCGCAGTTGCCGCTGGCCCATCATCAGCAGCATGGGATTGACGGCGATGGGGCCGTCGGCCACGCCCATGTTGACCATGCGCCCCTCTTCGCGTAGGCCGCCAAAAGCTGACGCGATCTGCACGGCTGAATTGGTGGTCGAGAGAATCACGTCGAAGCCGCCCGCGTCGCGCATAGCGGTCCCTGGCTCCTTGCCCGCCGCTAGCACTTCATGGGCGCCCATGGACTTCAGTTCGGCGGTCTTGTTTGGTTGGCCCGTGATGGCCCAGGTCTCCAGCCCCAGGGCCCGCGAAAACTGCAACGCCAGATGCCCCAGACCTCCGAGCCCGAGCACAGCCACGCGCTCGCCCGGTTTGGGATCCGCGTTGCGCAGGCCGCTCATCACGGTGTAGCCCGCGCAGAAGATGGGCGCCGCCGGCTCGTACGCCAGACCCTCGGGAATCAGCGCGCAACCTGAAGCCCACGCCAGCATGAGCTCGGAATTCCCGCCGCCGAGATGGATCCACGACTGCGCTTTCGCGCAGGCATACTGGTTGCCTGATTGGCAGGTGCGGCAGCGGCCGCAGCCTTTCTGGTTCCAGTGCACGCCCACACGATCACCCACACGTAGATCGGTCACACCCGCGCCCAGCTCGACGATCTCGCCCACCGGCTCATGGCCAGCCACTATGGGCGGGGTCAGACCGAAACGCCCGTGATGCACGTGCAGATCGGTGCCGCACATGCCACTCGCATGGATCTTGATGACCACTTGGCCAGGCTGGGGATGAGGATCAGGCAGCGTCTGCAATTCCCAGGGCTGGTTGATCTTGGTGATGACGGCTGCACGCATGGCGAATTCCTCCTTGAAGGAAGTTGGATGGCGCTGGGGCTTTTCCGTTTCCGCGGCGCAAGCCTACCACCTCCGGTCTCCCCAGTTCAGATCGTCAGCTGGTAGGCCAGATAGGCCTGGAAAATAGTACCGCCAACGATACCTCGGCCCGCCGAGGCCAGCAGATGGTGATGCTCGGTGAAATCGAGGACCAGCCCGATGTTGAAGCGCAGGTTGGCATCGCCGCCGACCTGATCGGGCGTGGTGTAGAAGACTTCGGTGCCGATGGTCGCAAGCGGCGATAAGCGGCGCTGGACCTGCCAACCGACGAGCCCGTAGTTGCGATTTCCTGTTCCCGGGTTCACCCACAGACCCCCTCCGCCATAGGTGGTCCAGGCGCCGAAGCTTTTCTGCAGCCAAAGCGGAATGAGCACGTGCAGATGCCCGGTCCCCAGCCCATGAGACGCGTTGCCAGCCGGCACCTCAAATAGCGGGAAGGTGCCGACCATGGGCCACCACGGGCCCTCGTCGACAAAACGCAGCTTCGCGCCCAGTTCAATGTCGCCCACCCCGTAGGACGTGGAACCGCCGCTCGGCCGCGCGTAGGCCAGGGGCGCGATCACGTGAAGCTGCAGGCCAGGCCNNGCGCCGTAGTTCACCTCGACGTGGGGCGCGGTTCCCGTCGCGGCATCGTGGGTAATGGAATGTTGAGTTGCCAGATAGAATTCCCAGTGGCGGAACTCGACCGGCTCAGGGTCATCCGTCACGTAGGGCGGGCCCGCGTGCCCTTTTGCTGGCGCGAGGACAATAGTTGCGGCCAGCGCCGCAATCGACCGGCGCAAGCTCGTCGCAGCCAGCATTTTCCACCTTGTCGGGGTCAGCTGTGAAGGGGTGGGCGAAACGCGAGTCGTTGCAGCAAACCTTCGGGCGTCTGCCCAAAAACGCCCCCCCGTTTCGCTAGCCGGTCCATGAACTCCACTCGGCCATTCCCAGCCGACTCGGCCACCACGCTGACAAACGGCGGCCCCAGCGCATACAGCTTCATGACTGCCGCGGGGCACGGACAGTCCGCGGCCTCATCGCTGGGTTTCGCCTTCAGCGCATCGAGAGCAACGTCCGGTGAATCGACCGTGACAGTCATTGACTTACTGGTTAGATGTCGCGAGCCGGGCGTGCGGTTCCTGGTTCGGCAGTCTTTTCGCCGGACGCAAGTGCTAGGGCGCGCAGATCCCCTTTGTGCAGCTCGACGTCCCGCCGTCGGACCTCCCACCACAGCCCATCGACACGACCACCGGTCCGCTCCCCACGCAGGTGATGGTCTCGGTCTGCGCGGTCAAGTCTGTCACCACCGTCGCAACCGTGGTGCCAGCGGCGTTCTTCACCGTGGCCGTGGGGGGGCCAGTGTCCTTTGAATAGGGGCCGACTACGATCGTGCCACAGACGGCTGAGCCTTTCTTCATGGTTGTGGTCGCCGTTGTGGCCAGCGGGTTGCTCATGTCCATATTCATCAGCATCTTCACGCCATTGTCGAAACACATGTTGCTCGTCACCCCGGTGGGCGTGGTCGTGGACGGCGTGGCGCAGGCTGTGGCGCCGCACATCGTCGTGGTCTGCTGTACGCAGGCACCTTCGGGCATGCAGGGCAAGAGCAGATCCAGGTAGCAGGCGGGGACGCCACAGCTCGCGAGGATTCCCGCCATGGTGTTCGACCCGGAACCATCGCCGCAGCCAAGGAAGGCCACTCCCAACACGAACCCGAAAGCCAAGGCAAGTCTTGTCGGTCGCATGGATACTCCCTGTGCAATTGGTCTGGCCGTCCGAGTGTCTGCGACGCGGAGTTCTTTGTCAAAACACCTAGCGAGAGCGTGATGTCGAGCTCTGCCATCGCATGAGGCTGCGGCACACAGCAAGACAGATCCACCAAGGCAGATCCTTGTTCTTGTTTTTCATGAGTCGGAGCCCGAAGGTCCCGTCGGTGCGTTGAATCTTCTTCAGCCGGTCGAGGGCAACGCGGATTGTCGGGACGTCCACGCTGAATCCCAGGCGTGAGAGGGTATCGAGCGCCGAAACAATGTCGGTGAACCAGAATGGAAACGAGACTCGTTCCCAATAGTTGACGGCGCCCCTGTCCCCATACGCATCTTTCTTATAGAGCCTGGCCGCCAGCAGTTCCGCCGCTTGGCGGGCCTCTGCGGATCGGCGATGAGCCGGGTGGGCGGCGAATGCGCGAAGCACCATGCCAGTTGTGAGATGGGAGAACGGCTTCGATCTGTCGGGGGCGATTGGCTTCGGGTGCCGCTGCACATCGACGAATTCAGAGAAGGGAACACCCACCGTCCGCAGGGGGATCGCCCAGCCACCGTCGCCTTGTCGCCTGGCCTGCAGCCAGCGAAATCCTTTCGCGATTCGGGGATCGTCTGCATAGCCAGCCTTGACTAGCAGCTCCATGATCGCGCCGACGTAGGTCGTGGCGTACTGGTTGCCGTAGATGCCGCGAAAGTCGCCCTCGTCGGTCTGGAAGGAGAAGAGGAACTCGGCCGCGCGCTCCATCGCCGGGTGTTCCCGTGTGAAGGCGAACTCTTCGACCAGTATTCCGACTTGTCGGAAGGTCTCGAGTTGGTCGTAGTTCTCGCGCGAGCGCACGTGGGGCTTGCCGCCGGGATAGCGCCAGGATCCTTCAGGGTTCTGCCTGGCCACGATCTTTCGGGCCTCGGGGAGATCCCAGAGGGTGGACACCGGCCCAACGTCGCTGCCGAGCAGGTCTCGCTTGGCGAAAAAGGCAATGGCTGCGTTCTGGGACGAAAGAAGAACGGGCAGCGGATCTACCTTGAGCCATTGTCCCCATGCTCCTGTCCTGCGGAACATTCCATGACTGTATCTCACGAACCGTGGGGAACGAAGATCAAGCCTTGATGCTAGGATTGCGCCATGAGCGACGACTTCCTCTATCGCAGTATTCCCGTTCTGGGCAAACGCGTGCATCGCTATGGCCTGTCTGCATCCTATGGCCTGGATGAGGCCGGTGTGCGCGAGGGACTTGAGCGCGGAGCCAACTACATTTTCTGGAGCCCGGCGAAGAAGTTCCTCAGAACCATCATCAAGGACGTCGTCGCCCCCAACCGCGAGCGGTACGTCTTGGCCACTGGCCCCATTCTCGGCTATTTCGCCGGCTCCGTCCGCCGCGCCACTGAAAACGCATTGCGTGCGAGCGGCAGCGATTACATCGATATATTGCAGGTTTTCTGGGTGAACCGCATGTCGCTGCTGTCGAAATCCGTGCTCGCCGAGATGGTGAAACTGCGCGACGAGGGCAAGGTTCGCGCCATCGGGATCTCCAGCCACGACCGCAAGCTGGTGGGCCGGCTCGCCGAGGAAGGCCCGCTTTCCATGTTCATGATCCGCTACAACGCCGCTCACCCGGGCGCCGAGGTCGACATCTTCCCGCACCTGGAGCGCCGCAAACCAATGATCGTCGCGTATACCGCGACTTCCTGGCGCAAGCTGCTGCGCGCACCCAAGGGTTGGACGGGCAAGGTGGCCACGGCAGGCGACTGCTACCGCTTCTGTCTCACCAGTCCGCACGTCGACGTCGTCCTGTCAGCGCCCAAGACGGTGGTGCAAGTCCGCGAGAACCTGGCCGCCCTGGAGAAAGGCCCGCTTTCCCAAGACGAGATGACCTGGATGCGTGACCTCGGTCACGCCGTGCACGGGTGAAGGCACTGGGCCGCTGGACAAAGAAGGTACGGGCCCGCAAACCAGGTTGCGCCCAGGCGGACTGGTACGTTCGGCGTATGCCTGTGGCACTCGCACCTTCGTCAAGTCCGCGGCGGCCTGCGTGGACTCGAGCGAGATGCCCCTGACCATGGCGGTCGTTGCCGGTGACAGCACCTACTCAAGCGCAACCTGGTCGGGAACCTTCAGGGTTATGTCTCTGGTCTTCGGGCCCGGGTCCGGGATGTTGAGCCTGAGTTGCGGCGACCTATACTTGCAGGCAAATGTTTCGCCAGACGGCAGCGTGACGAACGTGCATCTGTACCCAGCGTCTTACCCGGCGCCCACCGATTTGCCGACCGTTTCGCTTGCCCGGTTGTGACCAAGGGCCCTCAGGTTCACGGGTGTTTCTTCGCCGCCTCTACCTCGCCAACGCCGCGTTTCTGATCGCGCACGAGATCGACTCGGCCTACTGGCACGAATGGAATCTTTTCGGCCTCGGCGGCGGCATTGGGGCTTTCGTCCTGCTGCACGTTCCACTGGCGGCCGCGGTCTTGTGGGGCTACGGGGCGTTGCGCGCCGGCGTCCGCTCGGGGCTGTGGATGTCGATATTCCTCGCAGCTGCGGGACTCAGCGCGGGCGCAATCCACACGGCTTTCCTTTTGTCCGACCGAGCAGAATTTCGCACACCGGTCTCAATCGCCGTCATCACTGCAACCACGCTACTATCGCTTGTTCAGCTATGGGCCGCGGCCCGCGCCCTGCGACGAAGAGCAGAGGGGGGTCCGGATGCAAGCTCCGAAACCCCTTCCTTTCCGGCTCTGTGAACTCTGTGCCCTCTGTGGTGAAACAGCACTATCCCTCCGCCGGCTTCGCGTTCAGCTCTTTGTCCAGCGCTTTGCATGCGGCGGCCAGCGACGCCTTGACGATGTCCCGGTCGCGGCCGGCGCCGAACCTGATTATTCCGTCACGGCCGCGCAGGCCAACGTAGGCCACGGCTTCGGCGTCAGCGCCGTCACCCAGGGCGTGTTCGCTGTAGTCAACCAAATGGACGTCCACGCCCAATGCGCTGGCCAGGCCGCGCACGAAGCCGTCAATGGGGCCCGTGCCCTGACCTTCCACGCTTACTGGTTTTTCCCCATCAGTCAGGCGTGCGCGCACCACGCACGCGCCCTCGCGCGGGTGATCTACCGAAAAGTCCACCACCACGAAGCGGCCGACTGACAGGTACTCGCGTTCGAATGCCTGCAAGATGGCATCTGCGCTCAGCTCTTTGCCGGTCGCATCTGCCATTCCTTGCACCACCTGGCTGAATTCCACGGCCATGCCCTTGGGCACGCGATAACCGTGGCTCTGCTCCAGAACATAGGCCACGCCGCCCTTGCCAGACTGGCTGTTGATGCGAATCAGGGGTTCGTATTGTCGGCCTACGTCCGCCGGATCAATGGGCAAGTACGGCACTTCCCATATGGTCGCGCCGGTCTTCTCCATTGCAGCCAATCCCTTTCGAATGGCGTCCTGGTGCGAGCCGGAAAAGGCGGTGAACACCAGCTCACCGGCGTAGGGATGGCGCGGCGGCACGGGCAATTGGTTACACTGCTGGAAGACCTCGACCAAGGCCGGCAGGTCCGACAAGTCCAGTTGCGGATCAATGCCTTGGCTGAACAGATTCATGGCCAGCGCCACCACGTCGGCGTTGCCGGTGCGCTCGCCATTGCCGAACAGGGTGCCTTCCACTCGCTCGGCACCCGCCAGCATGGCCAGCTCGGCCGCGGCGATGGCACAGCCTCGGTCATTGTGCGTGTGCACGCTGATGATCGTGCAGTCCCGCTGCGCCAGGTGCCGGTGCATCCACTCAATCTGGTCGGCGTACACATTGGGCGTGGACATCTCCACCGTGGCGGGCAAGTTGACGATCATCTTCTTGTCGCGCGTGGGTCGCCATTCTTCGGCCACGGCGTCGCACACTTGCGCCGCAAACTCCAGCTCAGTGCCGGTGAAACTTTCGGGCGAGTATTCCAGCACGATCTCGCTNNCGGCGCTGCACCGTCGAGGTGGAGTTGTACACATGCACGATGGCGCGACGGACGCCCTGCAAGGCTTGAAAGGTGCGGGCGATCAGATGCTCGCGCGCCTGGGTCAGCACCTGTATGGTCACGTCAGCGGGAATGTGGTTCTGTTCAATCAGAGCGCGCACGAAGTCGAATTCGGTCTGCGAAGCCGCGGGAAAGCCCACTTCGATTTCTTTGAAGCCCACGCGCACCAGCGCCTGAAAGAAGCGCAGCTTGCGTGCCATGCCCATGGGCTCGGCCAAGGCCTGATTCCCGTCGCGCAGATCCACGCTGCACCAGATGGGCGCGTGGTCCAGGGTTTGGGAAGGCCAGGCGCGGTCAGGCAGACGCACCGATGGCGCCGGAGGGTACTTGCGAGCAGCGAATGTCATGGTCAATCTCCAGGCCCCGCTTCCGCCGGAGATGGCCACGGTCCTTCGCAGATACGAAAAACCCCCTCCGGCTTCCGCGGGAGAGGGTTTCGAGGTTCGTCGTTCTGCGCCTTACCTCAGGCCTCTCCCGCGCTGCTAAGCAGCAGTCCCGAGAGAAGCAGGGTAGTCGCAAACAACATGGCCAGCGCCAACTGTGCGCCGCAGCCGTGCAGTCGTCAAGAACAAATGGCCGCGCAACGAACTGCCAGCATCAGGTAACATTCTTCTCGCCCTCCGGTGTCTAGACTCAATAGAGCCCACAAGATGCGTCTGGCCAAAGGTCTTCACCGGGCTTTTTCCCTCGCACTGCTGGTCGCTGATTGTGCTGGGGACAAAGCCCAACCTTCGATCGTGCCTCCCACGTCTGCGATTTTTCCCCAGTTCAGCAGAGAGCCGGCCGACCACCCTGTGATCGAATCAGGTCGCGCCAATCTGCCGATTTTCGCTTCCGATCCGAATGTGTATCGCGACCACGAAGGCTACCACCTCTTCTTCACGACGATATTCTGTCAGAAGGCCGGCCAATACTACTACGCGTGGGACCCGCAGCAGCCGGGCGAGTGCAACATACTCGATACAGTGTCGACAACTGGGTATGCGTTTTCGAGCGATAGGGGTCTTACCTGGACGTTTCGTGCGGGTCCGGTAGTTCTCTCCGCTGCGGACTGGGCTGCGACGAAGATCGAAACGCCCTTCGTGGTGCTTTGGGGGGACAACCTTCTGCTTCTGTTTTCCGCAACGGGATCACTCGGAGGCCTGTCATTTCCCTCGCGCTATCAAGTCGGAGTGGCTGAGCTGGGGTTGCAGGGTAAGACCGTGCGCCAGCTTCTCCTGGATGACAATTCAATGTTCACCATGCGACCCGAGCCGCTTGTTCCTTTGGTTCTCACCCAGACCGACTGGGTCAACAACGCCCAAGAGCCCAGCGCTCTGGTTCGGGATGGCTACTTGGAAGTCTTTTTCCTCGGCCTTGGCCTGAGCCTCCCTGATCAGGATGCTTCGGCCACAGGTCAGACCCTTACTTCGATTGGACTTGGTCAGGCCCAGTTCGACCAGAACCTGAGCCTTCTCGTGCAAAGTCCGGCGCCTGTGCTTGTCGGAATCAACATGCCCGAAGTGCGTTGGTGGGATGGCACCTATCATCTATTCGCAACGAGTCTGGTTGCCAGTGACGTTCACCAAGGGGAAGACGTCACCTACAGCACTTCGACCGATGGCCAGAGCTGGTCGGCGCCGATCACGATTCTGCAGCATGGTCAGGGGTCAGCCTTTGATAGCTGGGGAATCATGGCGCCCACCGTAGCTACGGAATCTGACGGCACCGTGCTGTTCTACACAGCTTGGCAGGCGGAAGAGCACGCCTGTTTCCCAGTGTCAACCAATGGACGCTTCGGCATGCCCATCGCGGCCGAGCGTTGTCTCTTCCCCTCAGTAGGCCGAGCCGTGGCAGCGCCCGCCAGCAAATAGCGCGGGGAGCCCGGAAGGCAGCCTGCCTGTGGAACCGGCCGGGCCCCTCAGACTTTGCGTTCCAGGATCCTGACGCACATCCCGTCTGAGACGCCAACCAAAACCTTGGCAGCCATATCGAAGAACAGCCCGGTCTCGACGACACCGGGTGTACGGTGCAGGCGGGCATCGACTTCGCGAAGGTCGACGTCGGGGCCGAACTTGGCGTCGATGACCAGCTGGCCGTTGTCAGTCACCAGCGGACCGTCCTTGTTGACGCCCATTCGTAGCCGCGGCTGTCCGCCCAGGCGTGTCACCACTTCGGTGACGTAGCCAATGGCCGGAACGGTGACTTCGATGGGGATGGCGACGGTGGATCCCAGTCGGGGAACCAGCTTGCTCTCGTCCACGATGACCACGAACTGGCTGGCCATGCTGGCCACCAGCTTTTCCATGGTGTGGGCCGCCCCGCCGCCTTTCGTGACGTTGAGGTCGGGATCGACCTCGTCGGCGCCATCAACCGCCAAGTCGATCGCCCGACAATCCTGAGCATCGCGCAGGGGAATGCCGTTTTGTTGGCACAGGATGCGCGTCTGGAAAGATGTGGGAACGCCGGCGATGCGAAGTCCCTCGTCCCTCATCCTTCGGCCGACCTCTTCTATGAAAAAATGAGCCGTCGAACCGGTACCCATCCCGCACACCATCCCGTCGAAAACGAGCTTTGCGGCAGCACAGCCAGCCAACTGCTTAAGGGCATCGTTGCTCTTGCTACTCTTCATGGATGAGCGGGCTTATAGCGCCCTGCCCAGCAAAGAGGAAGACCTAGCTGGCGCAGCGGACGCGCAGGCCAGAAAGCTCGTCGAAAAACCTGGCCGTGGTGTCGATGCTGTTCTCCAGCGACTCCACGATGAGCGTCATGAGGCCATCGTTCTCATGGCGCAGAACCTCGTAGTAGCGCTGCCGATCGATGGAGTGGACCACGGCGGGCACATAGCCGTTTCGCAGAAGGATGTAGTTGGTCAGAAGACGCGCCACCTTGCCCGAATTGCGAGTCCAGGGGTAAGCCTGCAGCAGGCGGAACTGAATCTTCACGCATTGCACGACGGCGTGCATGCGGGTGAACTCATCCGATTCCAACCATTCCGCGAGCTTGCGCATCTTGTACCCGATCTTCTCGGGCGGAACGATCTCATGGTAATAGAGGCGGTGGAGCGGGTTCTCCTTGCGATAGGGACAGCCCTTGGGTACGGCGTCGGGCGTGACCATCGCGTAGAGCTTGCGGATGAAATCCAGGTCCACGCCAGGCGCCTTCTTTGACCGCGCGGTTTCGCGGATGAAGTCGACCGCCAGCTTGTGGTTCTTCACCTCTTCGTACATGGGGATGAGAGACACGTCGCTGATGATCCGCTGATCGATGGCGGCCTTCAGCTCCGAGTAGGAAAGCACGACCCCCTCCAAGGCGTTGTCGTGAAAGATCCACGAGACGTCGAGCTTGCTCTCGTAGTCATTCTTCAACCTGTCCGGAAAGCCTCCGACCTTTGCGCGGAGTGCGTCCATCTTGGCGTCCAGCTCGAACAACCTAGCTTCCATTGGCAACCGCTCCTTCTCCTGGCTCGTGCCTTGCCTTGGATCCGCGTTATCGCGCAAAAGAGTCCTTTAGTCAAGCATGGTTAGAGGATTTGCCCAAACAACTTGCTGTGAGCCAGCATACTTAATGCAGATTAGAAATTAATCGCAGCCGATCTCAGGTGATGACTCAGCCAATCCACTCTCCACTCGGCAATCTCTGCGCAATTATTGGGGAAATCTTGGTCTCAAAACTTGACATGGATGACTCGGGCGGGATCATGGGACGCGTCCGCGAAGTCCACTAGTAAACCCATCGACTCTCCATAGTATTCCGATGACTCGTGTAGCCATTGCCAATTACGCACCGCGGTTTGCAACGCGACGAGTCTATTGGTTCCCATGATCCAAAGCTCTGCTGACGCTTCGCACCTGCCAGTCCTCCTTGAGGAGGCCATGAACTTCCTGTGTCCGAGGGACTCGGGCCTCTACTGCGACGCCACGGTCGGCCTTGGCGGCCATTCGCGCGCGATCATCGAGCGCTCAGCTCCCCACGGTCGAGTCATCGGCATCGACCGAGATGCTGAAGTCCTCAAGCTGGCGAACGAGAGCTTGGCACCTCATGGTGACCGCGTCCGACTGGTCCACGCTCCCTTTTCGCAAATCCGCTCCGTGCTGGAACAGGCCGACGCTCTTCCGCTCGATGGATG